>JAFGRB010000240.1 GCA_016935365.1 Deltaproteobacteria bacterium | reverse complement strand
GGTGGTCGTGAGCATCGGCACGCTGGAGCCGACGCAGACCGGAAGGCTCGAGGCGCGATGCCCGCGCCGCGCCCCGGAGGTAGACGGATGCGCATCGTGTGCGCCGGCCGCGGCTCGCGCGGCGACGTCGCGCCGATCCTCGACATCGCCGCCGCGCTGCAGCACTGCGGGCACGAGGTATGCGTCTGCGTGCCGGACTCGTTCGAGGCCCAAGCCGCGCGCGGCGGGTTCGACATCCGCTGCTTCCGGGAGGACAGCCAGCATCTCATGCGTGGATTCGGCGCCGGCTGGAAGGCGGCCTCGGTGGCCTTGCGCTGGGTCGCACGCAGCCTCGAGGAGCAGCGCCGGGTGCTGCTGGAGGCCAGTGTGGGCGTCGACGCGCTGGTGAGCGGCGCGACCGTGATGATGGCACCCAGCGTGGCCGAGTTCCGGCGGATTCCCTACTACCGGATCGCCTTCGCGCCGATCCTGCCGGGCGACCAGCCGCCCCCGCTCGTGCCCTGGCAGGGAATGCCGCGCCAGGTCAACCGCGTGCTGTGGCGCGGGCTCAACGCCGCCGTGGGGCTGGTGATGAAGCGCTTCCTGGACGCCGGGCGGAGGAAGATGGGGCTCGCCTCTCCCGGCGCCGTGGAGGACTACTTCGCCGGCTACGGCCACACGCTGCTCGCCATCAGCCCCTGGCTGGCGCCACCGTCTGCGGCCTGGCGGCACGCCTACACCTACACCGGATACTGCCACGGCGAGGACGGCCATCCGCTGGCCGAGGACCTCCAGGCCTTCCTCGACGCCGGCGCGCCGCCCGTATACGTGGGCTTCGGCAGCGTCTGCGTGCGGAACCCGGCCGCGTTCACCCGCAAGGTGCTGGCCGCGGCCGAGCGGGCCGGCTGCCGGCTGGTGCTCGGGCAGGGCTGGGCCGGGCTTGGAGTGGGCAGGCTGCCGGCCTTCGCCTTCGCGGTCGAGGAAGCGCCGCACGCGAGCCTCTTCCCGCGGACGGCCGGCGTGGCGCACCACGGCGGCAGCGGCACGGTCCACACCGCGGCACGCGCCGGCGTGCCCCAGCTCGTCATGCCGCAGATCGCAGACCAGTTCTACTGGGGAGCCCGGATCCGCGCGCTGGGGATAGGACCGCAGCCCTTGGCCCCGGGCCGGATCCGCGTCCGGGCACTCGCAGAGGCCTTCCGCAGCCTCGGCTCCGACTCCGGCATGCGGGCCCGGGCCCGGGCGCTCGCCCGGGGCATCGGGCGCGAGCGGGGCCTGGACAGGGCGATCCAGGTCATCTGCGGAGGGAGCTGAAATGGGCTGCGCGCTGATCACGGGTGCCTCGAGCGGCATCGGCGCGGCCTTCGCACGACGCCTGGCCGCCGAGGGGCACGACTTGGTCCTGGTGGCCCGGCGCACCGAGAGGCTCGCCGAGCTGGGCTCGGAGCTCGAGCGCGCGCATGGGATACGGGCTCTCGGCCTGACGGCCGACCTGGCCCGCGAGCGGGACCTGGCGTGCGTCGAGCAGGCGATCGGCGGTCGGCCCGCCCTCGACCTGCTGGTCAACGGCGCCGGCTTCGGCACCCGGGGGCTGTTCGCGGACATCCCCGCCTCCAGGACGCAGGAGATGATCGCCTTGCACGTGCTGGCCCCCGTGCGCCTGACCCGCGCCGCGCTGCCGGCCATGATCAAGCGGGGCCACGGCGCGGTGATCCAGGTCTCGTCCCTGGGCGCCTTCATGACCACGGCGCACTACACGACCTACTCGGCCACCAAGGCCTACCTGAACACCTTCTCGGCCGGCCTGCGCGCGGAGCTCGCCGGCACGGGCGTCCGGGTGCAGGCCCTGTGCCCCGGGCTGACGCGGACCGCCTTCATGGACACGGCCGAGTACGCGGACTTCAAGTACGGACAGGTCCCGGCCTGGGCCTGGATGCGCCCCGAGGAGGTCGTGGACGAGTCGCTGGCCGCGCTGCGAGAAGGCAGGCTGATCGTGATCCCCGGCCGGCTCAACCGCCTCTTCGTCCATGTCATGCAGGCGCCTGTCCTGGGCGCGATCACATCGCGCGTCCTGGAGGCGCTGGGGGTCGAGGACTTCGTGTGACCTGGCTCGCGCGTTAGAGAGCAATCCGCGTTGTTCGCAGGTTCGCTTGCAGTGCGGGTTTGCGCAAATCAGGAAAAGAAAACACCCCATGATTTGGCCGGGAAATGGCACGCAGTCACGATGATTGACCAAGCTACGCATCCCCCTCCCTCGGCCTTCGGCCGGTCCCTCCCGCCAGGGGAGGGACGTAACACTTTGTGCACTTTCGAAAAAACACCTCCCCCTTTGACGGGGGAGGTCGGGCGAAGCCCGGGTGGGGGTGAAAACGCTACAGCGCGGATTCCTCCGTTTGAAGCATCCCTTGATATCCATTCTCGGCCAGGGGTATACATCGTGGACCTCGCTCGCGATCGTGCGTGAGCAGGCGGCAGGCCAGACCCAGGAGGGATGCGGTGGCACGCAAGGTCCAGGTACTCCTCGTTCTCGTTCTAGGAGTGCTTCTCGCGGCGGCGGGCGGCAAGGTCACGCTCGGTGAGAGGCTGGAGCTGAGCTTGAATCGAGATCCGGTGATCCGGGATCAGGCCGGCCCCTATGCGACTGCGCTTCGCCAGAAGCTCGGAAGCTACGCCTTCGATCTGATGGACGATCGCCGCGAGCAGGGGCTGGCGGTGATCGTGCGCAGCCTCGAGTGGGCCGTGCATGAAGCGCGGGATGTGGATGAAGCTGCCGAGCTCACAGCTGCGGCATACCGGGCGATCCGCGCCGGCATGCCGGCCATCGTGGCCGAGGGCGTCGCCGTCTATTGCATTTCGAGCAAGGCACCGGCCAGCCGTACAGCCGGCTTCCTCGTCGGGCTGGGCGAGCTCGCCGGCGTTCACGGCTTCGGAGCCCGGCCCGGTGACTGGCTCCTGGCAGAGGAGCTCGTCCATGCTGCCGTGGAGGGCGGCTGGAGCCAGCGTCGCTTCGACACCCTGAAGCGGGCGCTGATCCGGGCTGTGGCACAGGGTCACGATGCGAGCGCGTACCTGCGCTTTCTCATGGGGCAGGTGCGCGCGGGCGCGTCGGCGGACAAGGCGGTGGCCATGGCCATCCGGGAGTTCCGCGCTGCCCGCAAGGCCGGCCGCGCTCCCCGGATGCCCGAGTTCGAGATCGGCGCGCGCGGCCCGCGCCTTCCGGGCTGGCCTGCCAGACCGGATCCCGACGAGCCCTGGGTGCCGCCCGACAAGCTGGCGCCCGATCTGTCCAAGCCGCATACCGACAAACCCGAGTTCGATCCGGGCCGTGTGCCGACGCCCCAGCTCGAGAATCCCCTGCCGATGGGCACGGTCAAGGCCGCCGGGGCCACGGGCATCCAGCCGGGATGGATCCGCGTCTACTTCGACTACAGCGCCAACGTGGATCCCAGCTTCCAGCTCGAGGTGAGCTGCCAGGATCCGAGCAAGCAAGGGTCGGTGGTCTCGGAGGCCAAGAAGCTGCCCAAGGGCAGCCGGCGAGGATGGCTGGATCTCCGCCTGAACGAAGCCTGGATGGAGGCGCAGGGGCTGGCCAAGCCCTGCACGATCACCGCGATCGAGGTGAAGATGTCCATCGGCAAGGGCATCCCGAGCTCGTCCGTCCTCGAGCTTCAGGCGCCCATGGATGTGCCGTTGGCTTTCCTTCATCCAGGCCAGCTTTCCTTTCCCGCGACAGGCGCGACCGAGGTCTCGCTGCAGCTGCCGTGGTACCAGCGGCGACATGTGGCGTATCCCCCCATGCGCTTCGCCATCGAGTCGGCGGGTCGGGTCGCTTTCGTCGAGGTCGAGGAGCTCGCCGCTCGGGACGCGGGCAAGTCGAGCGTCGGGCTTCGGGGGCTGGTCTCCTACTCGACCGCCAACAATGTGGTCTTCGAGCTCGGGGCCGGGGCCGAGCTCTTCGACGGCTGGGGCATCGACATCGAGCGGCTCGGCGTCACCCGCGACACGACCGGTGTGCAGGAGAGCCACCCGGGCTTCGCTGTTTTCACCGCTCCGAAGATCCTGCCCGCCCCGCCGGTCTGGACCGAGCAGGACTATCTGGCTGCGGTCCTGGACAACAAGAAAGTGCATCGCTGCTGGGCGGGCGACGACTGCCTGGACGTGATCTACGACGAGGCGGCGCACAAGCTGCACGCGGTCGGTGGCGCAAAGATCCTGTCTCTGGATCCGGGGCCGGTCCAGCCGTTTTCCAAGCCGCAGCTGCTGGATCCCTGGGAGGACAAGCGGGTCAGCTACCGACCCCTTACCGATGGGCTGGGCGAGCTGCTCCGCGGCCGCTCCTTGCCCACCTTGAAGGCGGGCCGTTCCGCGGCGGGCGACAAGTCTGCGAAGCGCGAGGACGAGGAGCGCGGAGAGCTCATCCGACGTCTTGACCGCGATGAGGTGCTGCGCGTCCGCCGGGCGGTCCTGCGCGGCTCGAAGGGCCGTCTGGATCCGGAGCCCATCCTGCCCCGGCACCTGCGAGAGGACAGCCCCGAGGAGCAGATCCCGCCCCTGCGCGACGCCCGGCCGCTGCCGCCACCGGGCACACCGCTGATCGAGACGGGGGCGGCAAAGGCGATGGCGGAGGTGGGCCCCATCTCGCACTGCGCCGGCCTGTCGGGACCTTTTCGCTGCCCGACGGTCGCCGATCAGCCCGCGGTCGGAGACATGCCGCGAGCGCCGGGCGGGCTGGAGATGACGGTCCTGGACTACCTCCCGCCCCAGTACGCGAAGCGATACAACGCCAGGGGCACCTGCGGCACCCACGCGTCCTTGCAGTTCTACGAGACCCTGGTCAACCGCTACGCCGACGATCTGGCCGAGCGGCGGATCGTGCTGGTCGACGGAGAGGCGGTGCCGGTGCCCGAACCGCGCATTGCCACATCGGTCATGTCCAACCTCGCCACCCGGAGGACGAACCTCTTCCAGAGCCTGGGCGGCGAAAAGAACGAATGGACGGCTCTTCCGCAGTTCGCAGACGCCTACTGGCCGGTCCGCGAGTGCCATTACCGGGACTGGGCTGATCGCACGGTGGCCGAGGATGACGGCGCCTGGGCCCTCGCATACTGCAGCGGCCACCTCTGCAACGCGGACAGCGAGTGCCCGGGCGTGTGCATCGACGGTCACTGCGAGGTGGGCGGAGACGCCTGCACCAAGCACAGCCAGTGTCACGGCACCTGCACCGATGGGGCCTGCCTGCATCGGTGCGCCGCGGACGCCGATTGCCCGGCGGGGGACAAGTGCATCTCCGGCTTCTGCCTGCCCGACGTGAACTGCGGCCAGGACAGCGATTGCCCGGATCCGGATCGCCATCACTGCAAGGGCGGTCGCTGCTGGAGCAACGATCGCTTCTGGGGACCGGGCTACTGCGTGGGCCAGGGCCAGCCGCCGCCGGGGATCTACCGCAACTTCTCGCACATGTGGTACAACGCCTGGACCGGCGCGGATCCGGCAAGCCTGGTTCCCTGGTCGCTCGCCAACACGCCTTTCCCCGTCGAGCAGGTCGAGAAGACGAGCCTCGTATTCGCCACCTGGGCCGATGCCAGGCCCGTGATTCAGCATATCGTGGCCGAGATCGACAAGGGGCTGCCCGTGTACATGGCCTACTACGCGGGGACGGCCGAGGTGGATGACAACAACGGCGGCCAGATCCATCTCAAGGGAGAGCGGACCTGGTACCTGCCGCCCGAGCTCGGCTGGGTCAGCCGCGAGGATCTCAAGGCGGCCTTCGCGCGCAAGGACGGCCATGCCGTGCTGCTGGTCGGCTACTCGATCGCCGGCTCCCTGAACGAGCCCGATCCATACAACTCCTTCTTCGTGGTCGAGAACAACTGGGGCAAGAGCAGGGGCTTCTACTACATGACCTTCGCCGCCTTCACCTTCCTGGCTTACGAGATCCAGCGCTACCGGCTGGCCATGACCTGCGGCTCTGCAGCATGCGCTCAGTACACGCCTTGAGCGCGCGGATCACGGTCCTGCTGGCCTGCACGCTCCTGGCAGCCGACGGGCGGTCCGGGCAGGCGGATTACCGGGTCGACGCCAGGGCAAGCAGGTGCTTCGAGCTGATGCGGGCCGACGATCACGAAGCGTCCGCGCGCTGCTTCGTCGAGCTCGTGGACGCACAGCCCGGTTGGGTGTACGCCGACCGGGCGCTGTTCAACGCCGCGATCGCGACCGAGCGATGCGGGAGACAGCGGCACGCCTTGCCGATCTTCGAGCGGCTGGCCGATGGCTACCCGAGGTCCGACCTCGTCCCGCACGCGCTGCATCGCATCGCGATGTCCCTGCAGGCCCAGGGGCGCTACGAGGAGGCCGCGGCCAGGTACGAGCAGCTGGCCGAGAAGGCCCGGGACGCCCAGGGCCGGGACGCCCTGCAGAACGCCGTGCTGCTCCGTGCGGCGCTGGAGCAGGACGAGCGGGCCGCGGCCTGCGCCGAGCGTTACCTGGAGCGCTATCCCGATACGCTGGATTGCAGGCGGGTCCTGCTCTGCATGGCCCGCCTGCACCGCGATCGCGGCCGGCCCGCCCTGGCCCGCGCTGCCTTCGAGCGCTTCCTCGCGGACTTCCGGAAAGGCGCCGCGCCGGCCGAGCGGATCGAGGCCGAGTGCGGCCTGGGCGATGCGCTCTGGGGGCTCGGCAGGCGCCGGGACGCAGCCCGCCACTTCCAGCGGGCGCTCCGGCGCTTCGAGGCATTGCCGCCGTCGAGCCGGGCGGCTGGAGCGGACTTCGCGGCCGAGGCGGCCTACCGGCTGGCGGAGCTCGAGCAGTGCAGCGGGCCTGCGGACGCCATCACGGGCAAGCCCGAGCAGATCCGCAGGCTCGTGAAGCAGCGCCTGGAGCGCTTCCGGGCATGCGAGGCGGCGTACACGAAGGTGATCCGGCTGAAGAGCCCCCGCTTCGCGATCGCGGCCCTGCTGCGCATGGGAGAGCAGACCGAGCAGCTGGCCCGCGACCTGCGCGCAGCGCCGCCGCCGCCGGGCCTGCCGGCCGAGATGCAACCGGAGTACCTCCGCCTGCTCGGAGAGACCGGCACACCGCTCGAGGACAGGGCGCGCCAGTACCACGAGCAGGCCCTGCGGCTCGCCAGAGAGGGCCTGTGGACCGACGAGCGCGTCGAGCGGGTCATCGCGGCCCTGATCCGCCTGGACCCGGAGCGCTACGGGCTTGCGGAGATCCTGCCCCGGGCCGACTCGTTCTCCATGGAGCTCGAAAGCGCGCTTTTCGATCCCTCCATCGCCGACAAGGCCCCGGCGGGCTCGGCCGCCGCCCTGGCCGCAGCGGAGTACGCCAAGAAGGACCGCGACCTGAAGAGGGTCCTGCGCTTCCTGCAGCAGGCCGTCGAGGCCCGGCCGCAGGACGACCGCCTGCGTTTCGACCTGGGGGTGGTGCAGGCCGAGCTGGGCCTGCACGGCCGGGCGATCGAGTCCTATCGCCGGGCGCTGATGCTCCGCCCGGGCGACGCGCGCCCCCTGGTCAACCTGGCCGCCCTGAGCTTCCTCCAGGGCGATCTGGAGCAGGCGCGCGCGATGCTGGCCAGGGCGGCCGCGCTCGACGAGGAGTCGGCGCTCCCGCGGGCGGACCTGGCCGTGATCGCGCTGGTCATGGGCGATCCGGGATCGGCCCTGCTGCAGGCGCGGGAGGCGCTCGCGCGCGACGGCGGCTCCGTCCTCGCCCGCCGGGCCCTGGTGCTCGCCTTCCGGCAGCAGGCCAGGTGGCCGCTGGCCGAGCTCGCCTGCCAGGAGATGCTCCTCGCGAGCTCCGGCGGGCGAATGGGGCCCGAGGCCCTGAACCTGCTGGGCGTCGTGCAGCTGGGCAAGGGATCGGCCGGCCGGGCCATGCAGGCCTTCGCCCGCGCGGGCGAGGCCGAGCCGGGATGCCTGTCCGCGCACCTGAACCTCGGCGCCCTGCGCCTGCGCCTGCGCGACGGGAAGGGCGCGCTGGCGTCCTTCGGCGAGGCGCTCCGGCTCCAGCCCGGCGATCCGCACGCCCTGGTCTGGCGGGCCTGCGCCCTGCGCCTGCAAGGGCGGCTCGACGAGGCCGAGGCCGCGCTGGTCGCCATCGCGGCCAAGCAGCCCTATCTGACCGAGGCCCGCTGGAACCTGGCCGTGCTGCTCCAGGACCGTAGACTACCGGCTGCGAGCTCGGCCGCTCAGGCCGCCGGGCTCTGCCGGCGCGCCATCGAGCAGCTTCGCTTCTACACCGAGCACGCCCTGCCCCGCGACGAGGCCCGCATCGAGGAGGCCAGGCGCCGCATCGCCGCCTGCCAGGCTGCAGTCGACCAGCGCTGAGCTTCCGCAAGCACCGATTGTCACGGCCGCCGGCCCGGTGCTAGGATCCCGGCAGGTTCTTTCGGTCCAGCGCGGGAGAGAGGTGGCGATGGAGCTCAGACCCTACGACTATGTCCTGTTCGACTTCCCCGAGAAGCACCTGTCTGCGGACATGGATTCGACATACAAGGTGCTGAAGAAGCTCGATCTGGATTTCGAGCTGGTCGACTTCCGCGGTCTGGCGAGCTCCTACCGCCAGATCTCGGGCGACATCTCCCGCTGCTGGAAGCCGGGCAGCGCGATCCCGGCTGCGTCTCGGGAGAAGGCCCTGGTCGAGATCCACCGCGACCTGCCGATGCAGCTCATCGAGGGCCTGACCGGTCTTTCGGCCAGCTTCTCCTCCTTCGACCAGTTCGCACACGCGGCCGGGCCGATCGTCGAGCAGCGGGGAGACGCTGCGCTGAGCAAGACCTTCGAGAACCTCGTCAAGCTGGGATCGGAGCGCCAGGGCCGGGATGTCGAGATCCTGGACTACTACGCCATGTTCCTGCCCTCGGCCAAGGACATCCGTTCAACCAGCCCGAGGCTCGTCCAGAGCATCCTCGAGAGCGTGATCGAGTTCTTCAGGAAAGTGGCGGCCTACCTCCGCGACCGGGTGGTGGATCTGATCGCGGTGATCAGGTGCGCGGACGAGACCTACCTGCGTCTTCGCGGCGAGGTCCACGAGCTGCAGAGGGTGCACCCCGAGCTGGGCTTTCTGAGCGTCCTGCTCTTTCTGCCCGATCTCTTCCGCCTCTTCGTGCGGCTGCTCTTCGACCGCCGGGTCTCGCTGGCCGTCAAGAAGGGTGTCGGCCTGGCACTGCTCTACCTCGTCGTGCCGATCGACCTGCTGCCGGAGGGGCTGATCGGCCCGGTCGGGTATACCGAGGACGTGCTCATCATGCTCAGGGCGCTGGCCAGGATGATGACCGACAACTCGGTGTCCAGGGGCCTGATCGAGGAGCACTGGTCTGGCGGCGAGAGGACGCTCGACGGGCTGCTCGAGGCCGCCCGCTTCCTGGAGACGAACATCGCCTACTTCCAGGAAGTGATCGGCTGGTTCCAGCAGCAGGCCTGGGCCGGCGCATAGCTCAGCGCTTCGGTTTACCCGAGAGCCCGCAGCGCACCGGGAACCGTCGCCATGACCGCGATGAGCAGGAGTCTCATGACGCTCACCATACCCTTGCGCCGACGGCCAGGCGGAAGCCGAGCTGGGGATGGAGGTCGAGCTGGCCGCCCATCTGGCCGGCCAGGGCCCCGATCTCCGCCCGCAGCGCGAGGTAGAGACCGCCCGCGACATCCCAGTCCAATGAGACGCCCGCGCCGAAGCTGAGCGCGCACATGCGATCCAGCTCATCGTAGGAAGGCGTGTCGAAGTCCCGGAAGGCCCACAGCACGCCGACGAAGCCCTGGGGCACGAGCTCTAGGCCGGGTGCGATCGCGAGCCCGTAGCCCGCCTGGGCGCGGAGCTCGAGGGCGTGGAAGTCGAAGGCCAGCTGCTCGCCGAAGCCCTGGGCCCGCCCCGTGCCGTGGAGGTAGGCGAGCCTGAGCCCGCTCCTGAGCTGGGCTGCGGGCCAGTCGCGCAGCCAGCCCTCGATGCCGGCGCCGAAGGCGAGCGGCAGGTACTCGTCGCCGTGGTCGAAGGGCCAGGACCCGGCGCCGTCGGCGAGCAGCACCACCGAGGCAGGCTCGGGCAGGAGCTCTGAGATGTCCGCCTGCTGGCCGCGCTCGAGCTGGATCTCGCCCGCGTAGAGCAGCTCGTCCGTGTCCTGCCGGCGCAGCTCGATCCGGTGCTCGCCTTCCGGCAGGGCCACGCCGCCCGGCAGCGCGCCCTTGGCCTGGCCGTCGATGCGCAGCTCGAGCCCCTCGGCGGACGGGGCGTAGGAGTAGAGCACCGGCAGGCCGACCCGCTGGATGCGGCCGCTGAGCACGATCGGATCCCGGCCCAGGATGCGGCTCTCGGCCGTCGGGCGCTGGCGGCCCTGGGTGAAGGCCCAGGTCCGGTCGCGGGCGAAGTCGTGCGCCTCGCTTGCGGTCACGGCCCCGTTGCCGTCCCGGTCGCCCTGTCGGGGGTCCAGGGCCTGGAGCAGGAAGTGGGTGTAGATGTCGTGCCCCAGCTCTTCGCTCTCACGGGCCGTGTCGCCGAAGGCGCTGGCGGTCAGCACGATGGTCGCCTCCGAGACCTGCTCGATGGGCTGGAGCGGCGCCTTCAGGGCGGCCAGGGCCTCGGACAGCGAGTCGCTGAGCTGGCTCTTGCCCCGCCCGCTGTGGCAGGTGGCCAGGATGACGAGCTTGCGCCTCGACGGCATGGCTTCGACCGCCCGCAGCAGGCCCTCGACCGCCAGGCCGGTCTGGGAGAGCAGGTGCATGGCCGTGTCGCTGGCCACCAGGTAGCGGCGAAGCTCGCCGCCCGGCTCCTGGGCGAGCGAGCCGTGGGTCG
The DNA here is from genome assembly GCA_016935365.1 of Deltaproteobacteria bacterium. Lineage (GTDB taxonomy): Bacteria > Myxococcota > B64-G9 > B64-G9 > B64-G9 > JAFGRB01. The sequence continues at coordinate 683 of JAFGRB010000240.1, read as the reverse complement.
AGAAGTACACGAGCACGGTGTCGGTCGGCCGGTCGGCCCGCTCGCCGATCCTTGCCAGGGCCTTGATGATGGCGGTCCGCGTGGTCTGCTCGCGCGCGCTCAGGGTCTCGACGTGGTCGAAGCCGTCGTCCAGCGCCTCGGCCAGCGTCTCGGCGTCCGCCCGGGCATAGCGCAGGTCGGGGAAGCGCTCGTCCTCGAACTCGTCCACACCCACGATCAAGGCGAAGCGCCTCGGCCGCGAGGCGGAGTCGGTGATCCCGGCCGGGGCGAAGGGGGCCAGCAAAGAGCCCTTGTCGCCGCGGTAGGCGCCCGGCGAGGCGCAGGCAGCGAGGCACACGAGCGCCAGGGCTGCGGACAAGCGTCTCATGGCGCCTCGTCCTCGCCCGCGCGCAGCCGCAGCGTCGCCGCGGCGCAGGCCGCGAGGCGCACGAGCGACGGGCTTGCGGACAAGCGCCTCGTCCTCGCCCGCGCACAGTCGCAGGCGTCGCCGCGGCGCAGGCCGCGAGGCACGAGCGCCGGGCCTGCGGACAAGCGTCTCATGGCGCCTCGTCCTCGCCCGCGCGCAGCCGCAGCGTCGCCGCGGCGCAGGCCGCGACGCACGAGCGACGGGATTGCGGACAAGCGTCTCATGGCGCATCGTCCTCGCCCGCGCGCAGCCGCAGCGTCGCCGCGGCGCAGGCTGC
>JAFGRB010000239.1 GCA_016935365.1 Deltaproteobacteria bacterium | reverse complement strand
CTTTGCTCGGCGGGGGAGGGACCTTCCCTCCCCCGCCACTTGAAGTGAATTCAAGTGGTTCCACCCCCTCTTGGCGGCCGGCGCCTGCCAGCGCCGGCCGTTGATGGACTTTCTACGAGTCCATCAAAAGACAGAGACGCCCACGTCAGGTCGCATCGATGACCGCATCCTCCAGCGAGGTGCCCTTCTGGATGCTGACAAAGGAGGACTTCTGCTCCACGAGAACGAGGATCAAGGCCGCCACGGCCTCGTCGAGGCTCTTGATGTCCGTCTTCACGGTGATCTGGACCTTGCGCTCGACCTTGCGGATCTCGACCTTGCGGACGTAGTCGAGCTTCTCGAAAGCCCGGGCCAGCTCGTCTCGCGGCGGATGGGCCAGCGTGAAGACCGCCACCGCCTCCCGTTGGGTCAGCTCCTCCATGGACGGCTGGGCCACGATGCGGCCCTGCTTGATGATGGCCACGTGGCTGCAGAGCGCCTCGATGTCCGCCATGACGTGGGAGCTGATGAGGAACGTTCGTTTGGCCGACTCTTGCTGGATGAGCAGGCGGATCTGGCGCGCCTGGGCCGGGTCCAGGCCGGCCAGCGGCTCGTCCAGCAGGACCAGGTCCGGGTCGCCCATGAAGGCCTGGGCGATCGCGATCCGCTTGGCCATGCCGTGCGACAGCGTGTCCGGAGCGCGGTGGAGGCAAGACGCCATGCCCGTGAGCGCGAGCACCCGGCCCACCTCCTCGGCGGCCTCGTGCTTTCCCAGCCCCTGCAGACGGGCGCACAGGATCATCTGTCGCCCGAGCGCCACGCCCTTGCGCCACCTGGCATCCTGGGGCAGGACGGTCAGCTTGCCGCGCAGCACCTCGCCGTCCAACTCGCCGCCCAGGACCTCGAGCTGCCCGGACGTGGGCCGCAGGTAGCCGGCCACCAGGGAAAACAGCGTCGTCTTGCCCGCCCCGTTGGGCCCCACCAGCCCGAATGTCGAGCCGACCGGGATGCTCAGGTCCACGCCGTTCAGGGCGCGGATCGAACCGAAATGCTTGTGCAGCTCCTTGCACTCGACGGCGATTCTCTTGCTCACGCCCGCATCCTCCATCAGAGATCGCGCCGTCTCAGGATCAGGCCGGCGAGCAGGAGATAGGCCGTTGTGAACGCGGGCATGACGAGGGTGGCCACGACGGCCTGGGATGTCGTCCCGAGCAGCAGGTGGAAACGCAGCGGGTCCGGAAAGGCGTAGCGAACGGCCTCGACCGCTTCGTGAAGCAAGCCGCCCAAGAAGCCCAGCAGCCCGATGCCGAGGTAGCAGCCGATGCCCATGGTGGCCGAGAGCAGCGGGTTGCCGGTGACGACCGAGCACAGGGAAAGGAATGCGATGAAGGGCAGCGCGATCAGGGTCAGGCTGAAGAAGAGCCACAAGCCATCGACGAGGATGGCGCCCACCCCGAAGCTCTCGTCGACCGCCAATGCCGTCAAGGTACCGGCGCACACGACCAGGCCCAGCGCAGCGATCCAGAACAGGGCCGTGCCCGCAAAGCGGCCGAGGAGCAGCGACCCCCGGCTCGTGCGGGTGAGCAAGAAGCGGATGCCGCGAGAGCCGATGTCGCTGGCGTTCTGATCCAGCGATGCGATCATGGTCAGCATGGGCAGCGCCCAGGCCAGCATGGCGAAGAGCGTGAAGAGGAAGGCGGAGTGCTCGTCGAGCAATCGTCCCATGACCGCGTTGTCGATGTCTGCGAGCCAGGCGGCCGCGGCCAGGATGAAAGCTCCGCCCTGTCCGCCGCGACCCGCGGCCAGCGAGTTGATGAAGTCGGCATTGTCGACCAGCTTGGACAGGACCCAGGCCGTGTAGATGGCCAGGAAGCAGAAGGCCAAGATGCCCTGCGCCGAGCGCATCAGGTGCCGCAGCTCGGCCAGGGCGATGATGCGGATGTCTCTCATCTCACGACCCGTTGTCTGCCCCAACACCTTGCACACCCGGCTTATTCCTCATGCTCACACCCGCAAGACCCAGCACGCCGCCCACGAGTCCAAAGACTTGCCAGACGATGAAGCCCATGTGCCACATGCAGGCGAGCTCCGTGAGGACGGACAGGCTGCAGACGACGAGCACGAAGGGCCTTCCCTGGGAGATGAAGAGCATGATGGCGCACAGGACCTGCAGCACGAACATGAGCCACAGGAAGAAGCCGAAGGCCACCCAGAACGAGCTCGCGTCATCGCCCGACGCCTGAACCGTCTCTGCGCCGAGCGCAGCCGGGTCCTCGGTGGCCACCTCGCCCCTCAGGACGTGGCCCGCCCCGCCGAACAGGTTCATGGCAGCGGCAAACAAGAGGATGATTCCAGCAGCGATTCTCATCTCGCGACGCGCCCTGATCGCATTCCGGGCCCTGCGTACCACCCTTCGATCCGGGGTGTCAAAGGAAAACCAGACCGGGTGGCGGATCGGTTCTCAACTTGCCAAGCGCCCTGCCCGGAACTAGACTGGACCTGCTCCGCCCGGCGTGCGGGGTGGATGCTGGACCGGCGGATCGAGACGACCGTCAGGGATCAGCGTCTCGATGGGGAGGAGGCCCGTGATGATGGAATCGATGTGCTTCGCTTCACGCTGCGACGCTCGCGCGCATCGCACAGCGGTGCGAGGCTGGCTTCTCTGGCTGGTCGCCGCCTCGATCGCGCTCGCCCCGGTGTACGCCTCGGCCCAGAACGCCCCGAAGCAGCTTCGGGGCAAGATCATCACCAGCGACAAGCCGATAGACATCCCCAGTGCCAAGGGCTTCGAGAAGAAGCTGCGCAAGCAGGACCGCAAGAAGTTCCGCTGCGACCCGGAGGGCAAGTGGGTGATTTACTTCGTGGCCTTCTTCAACCGGCCGCTGCCGATCGAGCAGATGGGCGTGGTCGTGCTCGACGCCAAGAAAGAGCCGGTGGCGGTCGCCAACGTCAGCGGCCAGAAGGGTCAGCGGACCCTCGCGTCCCAGATCGTGGTCGACACGACCGAGTCGCCGGGCAAGCCCCACGTGCTCCAGGTCTTCTATGCCAAGGGTGACAAGCCCATCGTGCTCGCCAAGAAGACCATCCTGCTCTTGAAGTGAGGTCGTCGAGGTGCCTACCTTGGACTTGCCAGGCCGCTCCATCATCTCCATCCGGGACTTCGCGCGCGACGAGATACTCGGCATCGTGGACAAGGCCCTCGAGGTCAAGGCCGGCGAATGGGCCGATGCCTTGCATGGCAAGGTCCTGGCGACCTTGTTCTTCGAGCCCTCCACCCGGACGAGGCTGAGCTTCGAAGCGGCCATGGTCTCGATGGGCGGACGGGTGATAGGATTTGCCGATCCCAACATCTCATCCACGCGCAAGGGCGAGACCCTGGCCGACACCATCCGGACGGTGACGGGCTACTGCGACGTGATCGCCATGCGCCACCCGGTCGAGGGCTCGGCCAGGCTGGCTTCGGAGGTGGCCAGCGTGCCGATCATCAACGCGGGCGACGGAGCCAACCAGCACCCGACGCAGACCTTTCTGGATCTGGTCACCCTGAAGGAGGAGTTCGGCCGGCTCGAGGGCCTGGCGGTGGGCATGCTCGGGGATCTCAAGTACGGCCGCACGGTGCACTCCCTGGCCATGGCGCTGTCCCTGTTCGGCGGCCGGCTGTCGCTCATCTCCCCACCGGGCTTGCGGATGCCGGCGCACGTCAAGGAGGAGCTCGACTCGGCAGGCACCCGATACGAGGAGCTTCGCGATCTCGGCGAGCTGACGAGCGATCTCGACGTGCTCTACGTCACGCGCATCCAGAAGGAGCGCTTTGCGGACTTCCAGGAGTACGAGCGCGTGGCCGGCGCCTATCGCATCCGCAGAGACACGCTCACCGGGCCGTGCACACGAGTCCGGCTGATGCACCCGCTGCCGCGGGTGGACGAGATCGCCGAAGAGGTCGACGCCACCCCCAACGCGATCTATTTCCGTCAAGCTCACAATGGCATTCCGACCCGGCAGGCCCTGCTGGGTCTGGTCACGGGGGTAATCCGATGAACGCCGCGAAGCGAGCCGAGAAAGCCCACAAGGTCTACGCCATCGAGAGCGGAACGGTCATCGACCACATCCCCCACCCCATGGCCTTGAAAGTGGTCGAGATCCTGGGCGTCAAGCAGGACGGGATCCTGACCGTGGGCATGAACTTCCCCAGCCAGCGATTGGGTCGCAAGGACATCGTCAAGGTCGAGAACCTCAAGCTGACCGCCCAGGTGACCGATCGGCTCGCCCTGGTCGCCCCGACCGCGACCATCAACATCATCGAGGGCAGCCGGGTGGTCGAGAAGCGCCCCATCCACGTGCCGAAGACCTTCCGCGGCCTGCTGCGTTGCCCGAATCCCAACTGCATCACCAACATCGAGTCGGTCTCGACGCACTTCGTGCGCGAGGGATCCGAGAGCGAGCCGGCCGTGCGCTGCACTTACTGCGAGCGTCTCTACCGGGAGCCAGCCCAGCTGGTGGTCTGAGCCTTGTCGTCCGAGGCCATCAGGTCCTGGAATCCTCGTAGCGCAAGGGGTCTTCGATCCCGGCCTCGGCGAAGCCCCTCAGTCGCAGGCGGCAGCTCGGGCACCGGCCACAGGCCAGGCCTTCGTGACCGGGATCATAGCAGGTGTGGGTCATGCCGAAGTCCACACCGAGCGCGAGCCCGGTCCGGATGATGCCGGCCTTGTCCATGTCGATCAGCGGCGCCCGGATGCGCACCGGCCTGCCCTCCGAGCCCATGCGCGTTCCCAGCTCGGCCATCCGCTCGAATGCCTCGATGAACTCGCACCGGCAGTCGGGGTAGCCGCTGAAGTCCACCTGGTTGACACCGATGAAGATCTGCCGGGCGGCCAGCTCCTCCGCCCAGGCCAGGGCCAGCGAGAGGAAGATGGCATTTCGGGCCGGCACATAGGTCGGCGGGATTCCCTGCAGCTCCGCCTTGGGCACGTCGATGTCCGCGGTCAGGGCGCTGCGCGCGACGCGCCTCAGGTCCAGCGAGATCGTCACATGCTCTGCGACCTCGAAGCGCCTGGCCTGATGGGCCGCCATCTCGAGCTCTCGCTCGTGCCGCTGGCCGTAGTCGAAGGCCAGGCAGTGGACCTCCAGGCCCTCGGATACCGCCATGGCCAGGCAGGTCGTGGAGTCCATTCCCCCACTCAGCAGAACGACTGCAGGCTCCATCTGTCCTCCCACAAGACTCTGGATGCAAAGTAGATTCCTTCTGGGCTGGCCCTGAACTTGACAGGCCGACTGATGTAGGATAAAGTATGCAAAGGTAGATAAAAGGAGGATTTACCATGCCCGCCCAAGCCCTGGCCCGGATACGGCTTATCCGCCGCGAGCGGCGCGGCGCAGAGCGGGATCGCCGCCTGCTCGAAGGCACCCTGAAGTACCGCGGCGATTTCTGCAGCGTGGAGCTCTTGGACCTGAGCGCACAGGGCGCCTTCGTCACCGGCCCGGCCCTGCCCGGGCTCTCCGACAGTGTCACGATCAACATCGATCTGCCGCTCGGCGGCGGCACGGTCATGATCTCCGGCCGGGTGCGGCGCGTCGCCATGGGCAGCAGGGCGCTTGAGCGCGCTGGCGGGTTCGGGGTAGAATTCACCCGCTTCTACAGCCAGGCCGGTCAGAGCTCCCTGCGTCGATACCTCGCAGCCTGATCGGCGCGAGGACGGGATGGCGCGGATCAAGTCGTTTTCAAGGCAACAGGGCTTCGGATACATCGAGCATCCCGAGCTGGGGGACCTCCTCTTCGACATCGAGGCCTGCGACTTCTCACCGGAAGTGGGCGACGAGGTCGAGGTGGTCGAGATCGGCAAGCGCTTCGACGGCTCACCCAAGGCCAAGAGGGTCACCTGCCCCGCGAAGTCCAAAGAGAGCTGAGCCACCCGATCTTCCAGCCTCAGGCGAACTCCTCATCCATCTTGCTCTTCAAGCGCTGCTCCACCTTCGACTTCAGCGCGCCGAGCACCATCGACAGATCCACCAGCACCGCCACCCGGTCCTCGCCCACGTCCACGTGGCCCTTGACGCCCGTGCGCTGGAAGCTCAGCCGGTTGCCGGCCCAGCTGCACTTGAGCCCGTATCGCTTCTCCAGATCGGCGACCAGGCTATCCACCTTGGCACGGGCTTCGTCCACCGACAGGCGGTGGCTCCGCTCCATCTCGATCTTGGGCATGCTCGCATCTCCTCGATAGAACGATCCGCGCTCAGCGCTGCATGGCCTGGCGGAACATGCGGTACTGGCGCATGAATCGATAGGCGCCCTCCGGCGAGAAGAACAGGAAGTCCACCTTGCCGAAGGTGATCACGTCACCGTCGAAGAGGCGGACCGGCTCTCCCGGCTTGAGCGTCCGGCCTCGCACGCAGGTCCCGTTCGTCGAGCCCGAGTCGACGAGCTTGTATGCGCCCTCGCCCTCATCGCGCAGCAGGCAGGCATGCCGCTTGGACACGGTGCTGTGCTGGATGGTGAAGTCGCGCTTCTCGTCCCGACCGATGAACGACTTGCGCGGAAACTCGCGGCCGGTCTTCGGGTTGGGCAGCAGGACGATGAAGTCCATCAGCTCCTCGCTGAAGCGATCGATGTGCTCGCTGCCAGCGGTCGACTCCACCAGCCGCGTGTGGGCAAAGCTCTCCACCGCGCCCGGCCGCTCGGAGAAGATCAGCACGGGATGGGGGAACTGCTCGACGAACTCCTCGGGCCTCAGCGTGGTCACCACTTTGATGAAGTCGCGAAACGCCTTCATGGCCACCTCAGCGCGGATTGTAGTACCAGACATCGTCCGATGCCACGAGCCCGGATGGCCCATGCTCGAGACCGCCGGTCATGAGCACCCCGCCGCCGGGCAGCACCGCGACCGTCGGGTGGGCCAGCTCGGTGCCGAGCGGCGCGATCCCGAAGAACGCCACGTCCAGCGAGCCGGTCTCGCGCTGCATGATCTCGGCGCTCGAGAGCAGTCTGCGATCGAAGCCGTCCATGTACTCGCCGCCGGCGAGCATCAAGCCGCCGGAGGGCAGCACGATCACCGCCGCGCCCCTGCGCGTGCAGTGCTCGGCGTGGGACGCCCGGATGTCGAGCGCGAACACCCCGGTGCCCAGAGCGGCTTCCATGAAGAAGATCTCGGGTGCGTCCACCGTCAACAGGCCATCGTCTCCCCCGATGAGGATCACCCCGCCGCCGAACTCGCACGCAGCGTGATGGAGCCTCGGCGTGCTCAGCGCCGCCAGGGCGCCCGAGCCCTGGGGCTCCACCACGGAGAACTGCTGGCCATCGAAGATCTCCACCGGCGCCAGGAGGCCCCCCGGGCCCTTCCCGCCGGCGATGAGAACGCGATCCCGGTCGGGACCGAAGACGGTGGCGCTATGGGCGGCCCGGGCGCGAACCATGCGGAGGCCGGTCTGGATGAAGGTCTCGCTCCGGGCGTCCATCAACACAGCCCCGTCGCTGATCTGCCCGCCGGCCCCATCGGCCACCTGACCGCCGGCGATGAGAATGGTCTCGTGCCACTGCTGCGCTTCGTTCCTGTAGAAGCGCGCCACCGCATGATACGCCCTCGGCGGCACGCTCTCGGGATCGTAGCCCTCCACCTTCCGCAAGCCGTCGTCGTCCAGCGCCAGGATGACATCGACCAGCAGGCCCGCGTCGTCCTCGCCCCCGATCACGATCACCTTGCCGCCGTCCGTCCCGACCGCGGTGTGGCCGAAGCGCAGATCCGCGCCGAGAAAATGCGGGCAATCGGTCCCCGCCTCCACGCACGAGATCTGGGTCTTCGGATCGTAGATCTCCGGCGGCGCCAGCCCGTCCGGATCGTCCACATCCCCCGCTGACGCCCCGCCGAAGACCAGCACCCGGCCGTCCGGAAGCGCCGTGGCCGTATGCCCGAAGCGCGCGTAGCCCAGGCCTCCCATCAGAAGCGCGAACTCGCCCGTCCTGGCGAACAGCAGATCGACGTCGGCAGCCTTCTCGGGGTGCAGATCGAAAACGGCGCTCGTGCCCCTTGAGAGCACCTGGCCGTCGATGTCCAGCCCCTCGAGAGTCAGGACCACGTCTTCGGCCGGAGAGGCATCGATGACGAACTCGCTCGCCGAGCCGTCGACCGACTCCTCGACGACGCCACCCGCGTTTTCCAGCACGAGCCGCAGGCTCGAGACGCCGTCGAAGGCATCCTGGTAGGGCGGGGTGTGGATGCGCAGGTTGAGCAGGCATTCGGTCCCCGGCACTCGGGTCACCTCCGTCTCGCAGGCCAGCAGCGTGCAGGCCAGCAAGGCGCCGGTCAAAGAGAACAGGCCGGGGCGAAGGCAGCCGCTCATGGGTTCTTCCAGATCTTGACCCGGACCAGGTCGGGCTCGTAGATCGTCTCTTCCCGGCCGCTCAGCGTGAGCGCCAGCGCCGTTGCCACCCCGCCGGCCACCAGGGCGCCGATCCCGGTCCAGAACCACCACTCGCCCCACAGCGGCGTCACATCGGGCGGCGGGGGAGGCACCCCGTCGGGGATCGGGCGCGGGGGCAGCTCGGCCACGCCCACGGCGCGGTGGGTGACCTGCGGCAGCCTGCGGATGGCGATCGGGCTCGGCGGCTCGACCGAGCCGAGCAGGCTGCGCTCGAAGTGCAAACCCAGACCGGATGGCGGTGCCGGGCAGGTGCCGGCCCGGTCGACCGCGTCCGAGATCTGCCAGGCCAGGCTCCGGCTCACCTCCTCGGCCGTCTGCGGTGACCAGCGCGCACCCAGCACGCAAGCCCCACCCTGGGCGCGGACCACGGCCAGCGTCAAGACCGTCCGCCCGTCGGCCAGACGTGCAAGCTGGCTCAACACGACGCCGGTCATCGATCCGATGGATCCGATCTCCCGCAGGAGCTTCTCGCATTCGCGCGGGTCTTCGCCGCAGGCCGCCGTGCGGACCTGGCGCAGCAGCGCGGGAAGCCGCAGCGGCTGCAGCTCGACCTGGACCGGGGTGGTCTCTCCTCTCTGGATCTCCACCACCTTTCGCAGGGCAGCGTAGCCCTTCTTCTCGAGCTTGAGCGCATGGAGCCCGGCCGGGATCGCGGACAGGATCAGCGGGCTCGTGCCCACGGTCAGGCCGTCGAGCCGCGCGCTCGCACCCCGCGGCTCGGTCTCCACCACCAGCCCACCGCTCGGCGCGTCGGAGGCCTCCTGCCGCACCTGTTCGAAGAGGGACCGGAACTTCGATGGCACCATGCCGGGATCGGGCTCGTAGCCCGGCGAGAGCACCAGCACCTCCCGGTATGCCGAGGCCGCCGCCTCCTGATCGCCGCCCGCGGCCAGCGACTCGGCCAGGCCCATCAGGGCCTTGACGAGCGGATCGGGATCCTCCAGGTAGGCCATCTGCCGCCGGTAGAGCACCCGGGCGCTCTGGAAGGACTCGACCGCCTCGTCCAGCGCCAGATTCAGCAGGCTCTCCCGACCCTTCTCGACATAGGCGACCGCGCGCGCGAGATCGGCCCTGACCTGCTCCGGCACGGCGCTCATCCGGCTCAGCAGGGCATCGGGCCGGGAGAGCTGAACGTGCTCCAGTCGCCCGAGCGCCTGCTCCAGGCTCGTGCGCGCCTGTCTGGCCGTACCGGCCTCCAGCCCGATGTCCAGCGTATCGAGCAGCAAGAGCGAGATCGGAGCCCGCTTCGAGCCGCCCTCCGGCTTCGGGCTGTCTTCCGGGCGCAGCGGCTCTGCGCGGCCCGGGCCGGCGAGCACGGCGAGGCCGAGCAGAGAGGCGAGCACCGCCATCGCGCGATGCGCTCGAAAGGCCTGACCAGCTACCATGACGGCAGCAAACTAGCACGCAGCGCCGGATCGGTCAATTCACCCCGGACCGGGGAACAGCCGCTGCGTCACGCCTGGCGGTAGCTCGCCCGCGTGCGCGCGGAGGTGCTCGGCGAGCAACCGCCGCTCTTCCCGCGCCACGGCGTAAAAGTCGATCGAACCGCGGCTCGCCTTCCAGCTGGCGACCTTCGACCAGCCCGGAGGCGTGCCGCCGTAAGTCTCGAGCGGGAACCAGTCGAACACGGCCGCGATCCGCACGTTGCGCTTCCGGCCGAGCTCGGCCATGGCCCTCGAGTCATAGCGGCCCGCCAGCCTCAGCCGGCCCACGTCCCGATCGCTCAGGCCGTAGAGGTCGAGGCAGCGCAGGTCGGCCAGGTAGTTGCAAGCCCCGATGTCCGTCAGCGCCACGGCCTGACCGCTGTATCGGCTGTCCAGAAAGCGTCCGAGCTGGATCTGCAGCTCGTAGACCCCCTGCGATCCGGCCGGCAGCAAGGGATGCGAGGCCACACCCCGGACCGTGAGGAAGATGGCGGCCGCAGCCACCAGCGCCACCAGGGCCAGGCGAAGCCCGCGGCCGGCGCCGGTGCGCACGACGGTCCGCACCGAGCCGGGCAGGATCCAGATCCCGAGCAGGACCAGGTAGGCCTCGTACCGAAAGAGCCAGCCCGCTCGCGAGAACTGCATGTGCAGCAAGGCGCAGCCCAGAAACAAGGCGAGCTCGAGGCTCTGCCGCTCCCAGCGCAAGAGATCGCGAGCCCGGAGGACCAGCACGAAGCCGGCTGCGAGCATCAGGCACAGGACGTGCGGGTTCTGGGCGATCTGGACCGCCCAGGTGGTCGCAAAGCGGAAGAAGCCTCCCCAGGATCCGAGCTCGGGCAGGTTGCCCTTGAGCAGGATCGAGTTCGGAAAGAAAGACCAGCCGTTCGCGAGCGACCACAGGCCGAAGGCCACCACCGGCGCCGCGGCCGCAGCGCCGAGCAGCAGCGCGCCGAGCGGACGCCGGCGCAGCAGCATCAGCACGACCACCGCGAAGACGCCGAACATGCCCTCGTAGCGCGCGAGCACCAGCCCCGCGCCCAGGGCAGCCAGGAGCGCGAGACGGCGCGCCGAGCCCGGCTCCGCTAGCCAGCCGGCCGCCGAGCAGACGAACAGCGCGGACAGCAGTGCGTGCAGGGTGTGCTCCTGGCCGCAGAGCACCAGGACCAGCACGGGGGTCAGGCCGATGGCCGCCGCCTGCAGGAGGGCTGCCGCCGGGCCCCGGATGCCGACCCGCTCGAGATGGAAGTGGAAGGCCGCGCACAGCGCGATGGCCAGCAACGCGTTGAGCACCAGCGGCCAGAGCTCGCCCGGACCGAAGAGGGCATACAGCCCGGCCAGCAGTGCGGTCCAGCCCGGCGAGGAGGAAGATGCGCTGAAGCCCTCCCGGGTCACACCCCAGGTGCCGCTCCCGGCCAGGTTGCGCGCCATGTCCATGTGGATGTAGGGCTCGTCCAGCGGGTAGACGAAGGTCCCGCCCGTCCGGGCCGTGCAGGCCCAGATCACCGCGGTCAGCCCCACGGCGAGCAGGGCCAGCGCGGCCAGAAGCGGCCACGAGCGCCGCAGAAGGCGAGGGGGCTCCATCCCGACCTGCCTATGCTCTGGCCTTCGACCCTGTCAAGTAGATTCTGGCTCCCGGGTACGCCACCTCGTCGCGCAACTCTGCATCGCAGCACCGGAGTCGATGCTCGACGTGGAGAACCACGCCTCCGCTCGACTCCGTCGCAGCTCCTTGATTTGCACGACGATCTGGCGTCCCGGATCAGCAGGTGTATTCGATTCTGGCTCTCTCGCCTTTGACAGCCGGCTCTTCGAGAGCCGATAATCGATCTGATCGAAGAGACGCCATCCGCCCAGACGTCGCGAGATGCGCATGAACGGACGCTCTCCAATCCCGCCGGCTCTGCTCGCCGTGCTGCTCTCGCTCGCCGGCTGCGGCCCCGAGCTGGACCCGGGCTCTCTCGGCCAGCAGCGTCAGGCCGCAGGCGGGCAGACCCGCAATCAGCCCAACGGCTCGACTTGCTCATTGCCCTCGGACTGCCTGAGCGGCAACTGCATCGATGGGTTCTGCTGCGATGCTCGCTGCGCGGGGAACTGCATGACCTGCGCGCTGCCGGGCTTCGAGGGCAACTGCCGCTTCGTGCCGGACGGCGAGGATCCGGATGAGGAGTGTGCGGGCGGCGGGACCTGCGGGGGCACATGCGACGGCAGCGGACTGTGCCAGTTCCCCGCGGCCGGGATCATCTGCGCCCCGTGCGCCCGCTGCGACGGCGCGGGCGCGTGCGGCGTGTACGAGGCGGCCGGGAGCAACCCCGATCACGCCTGCGGTGCCTGCCGGGTCTGCCCTGGCGACGGGCCCGACTGCGTCGACGTGCCGGCCGGCGAGGATCCGCACGGCGACTGCCCCGTCACGGCGCCCGAGAGCTGCGGCACGCGCGGCGACTGCGACGGGCAGGGGGCGTGCGCTTTCCATGCCGCCGGCACGCAGTGCGCCCCCGAGAGCTGCGCCTTCGATCTCCACTACCCGGCCGACCTCTGTGACGGGCAGGGCCACTGCGCGGACAGCGGCAGCCATCCCTGCAGGCCCTATGTCTGCCTGGACGCCTCGACCTGCCGGACGGACTGCCGCGACGAGGGGGACTGCACGGCCGAGAGCCGCTGCGAGGCGGGCGTCTGCCTCGCCTACCTGCACCAGGGAGAGCCCTGTGCCCAGGATGCCGAGTGCATCACCGAGCACTGCATCGACGGGCTGTGCTGCGACTCGATCTGCGATCAGCCCTGCGAGGCCTGCGATCTGACCGGCGCGCCCGGCGCCTGCACGGCCGTGCCAGACGGCAGCGATCTCCACGACGACTGCGCCGGCAGCGGCATCTGCGGGGGGGTGTGCGACGGGCAGCGCAGCTGCCGGTACCCGCCGGCCGATCTGCGCTGCGCGCCGTGCACGAACTGCGACGGACAGGGCCAGTGCGCGGGCTTCCTGGCGGCTGGGAGCGATCCCTACGACGACTGCGCGCCGTGCTGGAGCTGCTCCGGAGAGGACGCCACCTGCCGGCTGGTGCCGGCCGGCGAGGATCCCACCGGCGACTGCGCGGCCGAGCCGGTCGCGAGCTGCGGACTCTCGGGCCTGTGCGATGGCGGAGGCGGATGCGGGCTGTATGCGGCCGGCACGGTCTGCGACCCGGCCACCTGCATCGACGGGGTGCTGCGGCCGGCCGATCTGTGCGACGGTGCGGGTGCGTGCATCGACGGCGGGGGACCTCTGGACTGCGCGCCCTACGCGTGCGAGTCGGACAGCGCCTGCCGGATCGACTGCGAGCAGGACGGCCACTGCCTGGCGGGCTCCTTCTGCGACGGCGATGGCCTTTGCCAGCCCGTCCTGGCGCTGGGCGCGGGATGCGAGCGCGGCGGGCAGTGCGCGAGCGGCCGGTGCGTCGACGGGCGCTGCTGCGAGAGCGATTGCGACGGCCCGTGCGAGCGCTGCGATGGCGCTGGTTCGGCCGGGCGCTGCGAGCCCGTGGCGCGGGGCAGCGACCCGGACGACGAGTGCCCTGGCTCGCCTCCCTGCGGAGGCAGCTGCGACGGAGCGAGGGCCTGCTTCTACCCCGGTCCGCAGACGGCCTGTGCGGACTGCGCGCACTGCGATGGACTCGGGGGCTGCACGGCTTTCTCCGAGGCCGGCTCGGACCCGGAAGGCGCCTGCGAGACCTGCTGGTCCTGCCCGGGCGACGGGCCGGACTGCGTGCTCGTGCCTTCCGGCCAGGACCCGCTCGATGACTGCCCGGCCGAGCCGGCCGAGAGCTGCGGCCTCGACGGCAGCTGCGACGGTCACGGCAGCTGCCGGCTGCACGCAGCCGGCACGGTCTGCGGCTCGTCCTCCTGCATCGAGCAGACCATGACCTTGCCGCCGGCCTGCGACGGACAGGGCAACTGCACGTTCCAGGGCAGCATCTCCTGCGAGCCGGCATACTGCGACGGGGATCGCTGCGGCGCGCCAGAGCAGACGGCCCTCGTCACCATCGACGACGCGCCCGGGGGACAGGGCCACCCGATCGGCAGGCGCCACCTGAGCTGCGATGACTCGCTCGATGTCTTTGCCGTGGCGCGCAGCGCCGACAACACCCCGCTGGGCCCTATCGTCGTCGATTGGCGGGTCGAGGGCGGGATCGGCATCATCCCGGCCGGACCGTCGAGCGCGGCGAGCTTCGATCCATCCACACCGGGAAGCGGCTGCGTGCTGGCGGTCTTCCCGGGTCTGCCCGACGCCCGCACCGGCGAGATCCTGGTCACGCCGGGCGCGGCCCGCGGCTCGATCCCCATGACGGCCGAGCCCGGCCTGCTGCCGGCCGACGGGCTCTCCGAGTCGATCGTCAGGGCCGGTCCGGTCTCCGACGCCGACGGGAACCGGGTCGGGGACGGGACCATGATCACGCTTCTGTGCTCGGCCGGACAGCTCGACTGCCTGGACGACGATCCGGGCACGCCCGGGCTGCAGCGCGGGACGGTCGACGGTCGCTTGAGTTGCAGCTTGATCGCCGGCAGCGACCCGGCCCGCGCCCGGGTTCAGGCGCTGGCCGTGCCGCCGGGAGAGGCGAGCGGCAACGTGGATGTCTTCTTCGGCGACGGGCGGCCGGTCGCCGACGCCGGGCCCGACCGGCGGGCGGCCGCGGGCCAGACGCTGCAGCTCGACGGCAGCGCGAGCTACGATCCGACCGGCCGCGTGCTCGCCTTTGCCTGGAGCCAGGTCGAGGGCCCGAGCGTGACGCTGCGAGGCGCAGACCGCGCCTCGCCTGAGATCCTCTGCCCGGCCCGCGCCTGTCGGCTCGGCTTCGAGCTCGCGGTGAGCGCGGGCGAGGACGAGAGCGATCCCGACCGAGTCGCGGTCGAGGTCATCGGTGCGGGCGAGGACGAGCCGCAGGCCGCCATCTCCGTATCGCCGTCCAGCGGCCCCGCGCCGCTGGATGTCCTGCTGGACGCGGGCGGATCGAGCGCGGCCGAGTGCTGCACCCTGGTCGAATTCGTCTGGGCCTGGACCGATGGTCAGGTCCAGCAGGGCGAGACCGCCGAACGCCGGCTCGAGAGCGCCGGCGGGTACGGGCTCGAGCTGCTGGTGATCGACGACGCGGGCCACTTCGCCACCGCCCGCGCCTCGGTCCAGGTGAGCGACGGCGCCAACATGCCGCCGCGGCTCGCCCTCGACGCCCAGCCGAGCTGCGGGCCTGCCCCGCTCGAGGTCACGCTCCGCGCCACGGCCGAGGATCCGGACGGTCGGGTGGAGACGCTCGAGTGGGACTTCGGCACCGGCTTTGCCGTTGGCGAGGCCGAGCGCATCCAGCAGTTCTCGCGGGCGGGCCACCACACGGTCCGGGTCCGCGCCCGCGACGACCGCGGCGCGGAGAGCCTCCAGAGCGCGAGCATCGCCGTGTCCGAGGCGGGCCTCTACCCGCCCCGGATCGCGAGCCTGCCCCCGCTGACCGCGGTCGTGGGCCAGGCTTACACGTACCGGCCGGTGGCCATCGGCAGCGGCACGCTCGGCTGGTCTCTCGGCAAGGAGCTGGGCGGGCAGCTCGTCCGGGCCCCCGAGGGCATGCAGGTGGATCCGGTCAGCGGGCATCTTCTCTGGACCCCCCGGGCTGACCAAGTCGGCACGGCCGAGGTCACCCTGGTGGTCCGCAACCAGGCCGGGACGGACTTCCAGGACTTCGCCATCCAGGTCGAGCCCGCGGCGGGCGGCGGCTGCGGCTGCGGTCAGCCAGCCGGATCTGGATGGATCGCGATGCTGTGGATCCTGGCCTTCCTGGCCATACGACGCCTCGCATCAATCCCCGGCAGAAAACCCAGAACGGGTCATTGACCAGAGAGCTTCAGTGACGGTGGGCCCTTGTGGAATTCTATCGGTGGGCCATTTCCTTCAAGACGTAGGGGCGTGGTTTATCCACGCCCGAACGCTCCT
>JAFGRB010000238.1 GCA_016935365.1 Deltaproteobacteria bacterium | reverse complement strand
GCACCCACTGATGGCTCCAACCCTGCGCAGGTGGTCACAGGCCCATCGGGGCCTCTCGCTCTGCCGTAAGTGAGGAACTCCTGGAGCCGGTGATGGGTACGTGTACAAATCGGTTCTTCGAGGTTATCATTACGCCCATGGGCGTAGCGCTCCCCGGCTGGGTGGTGGACGATCGCGAATCGGTTCGCAGGGAGGCGGAGCCGTTCCGGGACATGAGCCCCGAGCAGCGGCTCGCGCTGGTCGCGGCCGCCTGCCGTGCGATGATGCGCATGCCGGCGCTGCGCGACGACCGGGAGCGGGTGCTGGCCCACGAGGATCCGCTGCCCTCCAGCTCGGTTCGAGCCCTGGCGCGTCTGAGACGTGAGAGCGCCCGAGAAGCAGGATGTGGTGATCGAGCCCGTCCATCCTCGACGCCACAAAGGTCTTGACCGAACTCCGCATCCAGTGCGATACATGACCACGGCGGTGCCGACGCCTAACCCCGATGGATCCTCCCCCCGCAGGATCCCTCGCCCGGGGCAAAGGGGAGCCCACTCCTCCGGCAGGTGGATCGCTTCTTCTTCGCTGCGCAGCCGAGGGCGGGGGCCGAGGCGGCGTGGAGCGAGGAGAAGATCGATGACCGCCCACAGAGACCTGAAGAGAATCATCCGCGAGCGCCAGAAGAAGACCGGGGAGTCGTACACGGCTGCGCGGGCACACGTGATGCGCGAACGGGCCAGGCGGCTCAGACTGGAGGGCGAGGAGGCCGCGGACGGGGTGGCCGTGCGCGCCGAGGCAGTCGTCCTCAAGGTCAACCGCCAGTCGGCTCGCGTCCGGATCCTCGGAGAGGAAGGCCAGGTGACGTTCCGCTCCGGCGACATCTGGGACGTCGTGCCGGGACACCTCGTCACGCTGGTCGTCGAGCGGCGCTGGACCTGGCGGGGCGGTGAATACGCCAGCGGGAAGATCGAGAGCCCGCGCATCGACGTGGCGAAGCTCGGCATCGAGCCCCTGCCGCTCGAGGGCGGCGAGATCTACGACGTCGCCGTGCACTCCGAGCCCTTCCGCCGGCCGGATCCGTACGCCCCGCTCTGGAGGGAGCTCACGGCCGAGCCGCGCCCGTGGTTCGAGTTCGACGGCATCGCCTGGGGCGTCCTGTCCGGCCTGGATCCCGACGAGAACCCGACGTGCGAGGCAGCCGAGCTCGTCGAGATGGGCGACCGCGAGGGCGCCAGGGATCTCCTCATGCAGGCGCTCGGCGCAGATCTGCGCTGCCTCGACGCGCATGCCCACCTCGGCAACCTGGTGTTCGACCGTTCTCCCGAGCGCGCGATCCTCCACTACGAGATGGGAGTCCGCATCGGCGAGCTGTCGCTGCCCTCCGGCTTCGACGGGCTGCTGGTCTGGGGGCGGATCTTCAACCGGCCGTTCCTGCGCTGTCTCCACGGCTACGGTCTGTGCCTGTGGCGACTCGGCAGGCTCGCCGAGGCGGAGCAGGTCTTCACGCGCATCCTCTCGCTGAACCCGAACGACAACCAGGGTGCGCGCTTCTGCTGGCACGACGTACGAGAGGGACGCGGATGGGAGGAGATGCAGGCGGAAGAAGAGGCTGCAGAAACCCGGCTGCGGCGGAGGCTGGGCAGGAGCCACCGCGCTGGAGTTCACTGAGCGGCTCCGGCGATCCATGCTGCGAAGGAGTACCCATGTGTCCGAGGCGAGTGCGGAGGTCTGATTCCAGGACCAAGGCCGCGAGGCTCTCGTCGGCTGATCGGGCAGGCAGGCTCTTCGACGCCGAGGCGGCCTACGCGGAGAGCATCGTACGCCACTCGATGGGGGACAGTCAGGCCTGCGCCGATGCGCTGCGCCGGTGCGTACAGATCAAGCCGGACTACGCTCCCGGCCTGCTGGCCCTCGGCTCGGTCGAGATCCAGCTCGGCCGCAAGGCCGAGGGGCTGCGCCTGCTCATGTCGCTTCTCGATCTCCCGGACGACACCGAGGACCTGGTCGAGATCGTCGATCAGGCCGGCCAGTTTCTCATCGACTTCGATGACCACGAGACGGGCCTCGAGCTGTACCGCCTCGCCGCGGCCAGGTTCCCGGGCCAGGCCGTGTTCTTCCAGGGCGTGTGCTGCTGCGCCTCGGATGTCGGAGACCACGCGGGGGCCGTGAAGGCAGCCCGCGCGGCAGTAGAGTTGGAGCCCGGCGACCAGAAGCTGGTCAACGACCTGGGCTGGAGCTTGTTTCTGGCCGGACGGATCGAGGAGGCCGAGGTCGAGTTGCAGAAGGCCGTGGGCATGGATCCGGAGGACGAGCTGGCCCACGAGAACCTGAAGGTCTGCGAAAAGGAGATCGGGCGCAGGAGGACGACCCGCCGCGGGCACAGATCGCGTTGATCCGCATGCTGAGCCGGTCCCCCATCCGGAGGTGGCAGTCCTTCATCCACGCACGCAGGGAGGAGAGTTCTGGAGCCGAAACGCAGCGAGCTTGAAGCGATCGCGAGGAAGTGGATCTCGCTCTGGCAGGGCGGAGACTTGAGGGCATTCGACGCGATCCACCATCCCGACTTCACGGACTTCAGCCCCTCGGGCCGCGCGCAGGACCGGGCCGGGTTCCGGCAGGGCATCCTGGACCTCTACGCGGCCTTTCCGGACTTCGACGGCCAGATCGACGACCTGGTCCTGGAGCCGGAGAGGGGCAGGGCGGCCATCCGCTGGAGCGCGGCCGGGACGCATCGGGGGGCCTTTCTGGGAGTCGCGCCTGGCGGCAGGCGGATCCGCTTTGCGGGCATCGAGATCATCGAGATCCGGGACGGGCAGGTGATCGCCCGCTGGGGCGAGTGGGACGGGCTCGATATCCTGGCCCAGCTCGATCCTGCCCGGTCCGGCCTCGAGCACGGCATCTTCGCGCGCGAGCATCCCGCCCGCGACGCGCTCGGCACGCTGCTATTCCTGCACGGCCTGGGCTCCTGGGGCCGGTGCTTCGATCCGGTCGTCGGCCACCCGGGCCTGGCCCGCTTCCGCAAGCTGCTGCCAGACCTTCCGGGCTGCGGCCTGAGCCCGCATCAGGCCGAGCCCCTGTCGTTTGTCGACATGGCCGACGCGCTCGCGGCCTGGCTGCGGGCCCGCGGAGAGGAGCGCGCGATCGTCGTCGGCCACTCGCTGGGAGGCGTGCTGGGCACGCTGCTCGCCGAGCGGAGCCCGGACCTGGTGCTGGGCCTGGTCGACGTGGAGGGCAACATCGCCGAGGAGGACTGCTCGCTGAGCGCCGAGGTGGCGGCCCAGCCCCTCGAGGGCTTCCTGGCAGGAGGCTTCGCCGGGCTGCTGGACGGCATCTACCGCGCCGGGCTGGAGGACGAGATCCTGCGCGACTACTACACGAGCCTGAGGCTCTGCGATCCGAGCGCCTACTTCGCGTACTCGGTCGAGCTGGTCGCCCTGTCCGCGGGCGGCGAGCTCGCCTCCAGGCTCGCGGCCCTCGACCTGCCGGTCGCCTACCTGGCCGGATCGCCGCGCGGCGCCGGACGCCGCTCGCGCGAGATGCTCGAGAAGGCTGGCATCGCATGCAAAGTAATCGAGCCCGCGGGCCACGTGCCCTTTGCCGAGCAGCCGGACCTGTTCGTGCAGGTCCTTTCGAGCATCGCCGCCCAGTGGTGCGATGCGCGCTGAAGGAGGTCAGCGAATGGCCACGAAGAAGATCCACGCGCTCCTGGACGGCAAGTGGGAGGACGGGACGCGGCCCAAGGACGTCTATGCCCTCTACGTGTCCAAGAAGCCCCAGGCCCATGTCGAGGCCGTGGTCCGCGGCCTGCGCGCGGACAGCCGGCGGATCCAGAACGGCTGCGCCGAGATCGCCTCGCTGCTGTCCGAGGAGCGCCCGGAGCTGCTCTACCCGCACCTGTCCCTGTTCGTCGAGAACCTGGAGGCCGGGGAGCCGGTGCTCAGGTGGGAGGCCGCCTGCACGGTCGGAAACCTGGCCGCCGTCGACGAGGGCCGGCGGATCCCCGGCTGCCTGCCGCGCCTGTTCGGCTTCCTGGGCGACAAGAGCATCGTGCTCCAGGGGCACGCGGTCAAGGCGCTCGCGAAGTGCGCCCGGGCCTATCCGGAGGAGGCGCCCGGGATCCTCACCGAGCTCGTGGCCGCGAAGGAGCGCTTCCCGGGCAACCGGGTCGGCACCTTGATCGAGGCCATGGCGTCGTTTGTGCAGAGCGCCCGCCTGGCGAAGAAGGCCGCCGCCTTCGTCGAGCCATACAGCCGAAGCGAGATCCAGTCGGTCGCCAAGAAGGCGAGCAGGGTCCTCAAGAAGATCGCCAAGAGCTGATCCGATCGCCCAGCCCGCTACGGGCACCACGCCACCGCCGACAGCCTGGAGGTCACCTGGAAAGAGCAGGAAGGATCCGTATGTTGACGGTGTTTGATATCGAAGGGCGCAAAAACCGCCGTCGAAAAGGGAGAAAAAATGAGAACTTGGCTCATTGTGCTCTCCGCCGCGTGGGTCGTGGCGTGCGCGGATGGCCATTCGCCGGCCGACGGCGGCGTCTGCGACGAGGGAGCGCAGCGCTGCGATGGAGACCTGATCGAGGCGTGCAGCGGCGGAGTCTGGTCTGCGGTGCAGGACTGCTCGCTGGACGAGCGGAGCTGCGAGATGCTCACCGAGACGACCGCGGAGTGCAGGGGCGGCTGTGCCTCCGGGCAGCAGCGATGCAGCGGGGATCTGCTCGAGTACTGCGACGACGGGACCTGGATCGCCCAGCAGAACTGCGCCCTGGGGGGCGAGTCCTGCGTGGCGTTGACGGACACGACGGCCGAGTGCCAGGACCTCTCATGCCAGAGCGGCACGCAGCGCTGCGAAGGCGATGTCCTGGAGTACTGCCTGGACGGGGCCTGGGTCTTCCAGCAGAACTGCGCCCTGGGCGGCGAGTCCTGCGTGGCGCTGACGGACACGACGGCCGAGTGCCAGGACCTCTCCTGCCGGGACGGCACGCAGCGCTGCGACGGCGATGTCCTGGAGTACTGTCTCGACGGGGACTGGGTCTTCCAGCAGAACTGCGGTCTGGCCGACGAGTCCTGCGTGGCGCTGACGGACACGACGGCCGAGTGCCAGCACCTCGACTGCCAGATCGGCGCCCGGCGCTGCCACGGCGACATCCTGGAGTACTGCCTCGACGGGGACTGGGCCTTCCAGCAGAACTGCGGCCTGACCGGCCTCGAGTGCGTCGTCCTCTCCGAGACCTCGGCCGAGTGCCAGGCCGGAGGGTGCGCGGACGGACAGCAGCGCTGTGTCGGGTCCCGGCTCGAGGCGTGTGTCGATCGCGAGTGGGCACTGCTCGAGGACTGCGCGCTCGGCGGGCAGGAATGCGTGCCGACCTCCGCTGCGACCGCCGAGTGCCGGGACGGCCAGCCCTGCACGCCCGGACATCGGCGATGCCGCGGGGACGTGCTCGAGTACTGCGACGACGGGGCCTGGAGCACCTGGGAGGACTGCGCCCTGGGCGGGGAGATCTGCGTCCCGCTCGGCGAGACGACGGCCGAGTGCCGCCAGGCTCCATGCGCCAACGGCGCACAGCGCTGCAACGGCGATGTCCTGGAGCACTGTCTCGGCGAGGCCTGGGTCTTCCAGCAGAACTGCGATCTGAGCGGGCAGGAATGCGTGCCGACCTCCTCGACGACGGCGGAGTGCCAGAGCGCGGGCTCTTGCTCGAGCAACCAGGACTGCCAGGGCGTCGAGTGCATCTGCGTCGGCGGCGAGTGCGTCGAGCCTCCGCCGGTGTGCCGGACCGATCAGGACTGCTGCTGGGGTTGGTACTGCGTCTTCGGCACCTGCATCCAGGGCGAGTGCGCCTCCGATCTGGACTGCGACTTCATGCAGTTCTGCGAGCGAGGCGACTGCGTCGACGCCTACGCGCCCGAGATGCCCTACTGTGATCCGTGCGAGACGACGTCCCCGACCGCCTGCGGCGACAGGGATAACTTCTGCCTGGTGTACCCCTATTCCAGCGACCCGTACGGCCAGGTCCACGACAACTACTGCGCGGCCGACTGCACCGGGGACGAGGACTGCCCGCACGGCTTCTCCTGCAGTCCCATCATCACCGTCGCCCGGGACGACATCTGCCAGACCGACGAGGATTGCCCGGATGGTCTGCCCTGCTTGCGAGACGAGGGTGAGGACTACGGCTTCTGTCCGTGTCGCGGCGCGGACAACCCCTGTCCGGAGAACTCCTGCATCGCCGACACCTGCGTGGGAGGGACCTGCTGGTTGTTCGCGCTCAACGGCATCGAGATTGCCTGCGAGAGCGCCGATGACTGCAAGGTGTGCAGCGTGACCATGGATGCATGCGCCGACCAGACCTGCCCGGCCGTGACCTGCCAGCTGTACGAGGATGTGGATTATGGGGGTTGCGTGATCGGCCAGGCCTGCGGTCTGGCGGAAGGCTTCCACTGCCCGGAGCCGGATTGAGACACGGCCCGCGATAGCTAGCGGCGCAGGATGCTGACGAAGGCGTCCACGTCGCCGAGG
>JAFGRB010000237.1 GCA_016935365.1 Deltaproteobacteria bacterium | reverse complement strand
GAAGCCCCAGGCTATATCCCATCGCTGCTTCGCAGCGAAAACCCGGATCTCGGAGACTTGCCGAGTCCGTTCCTTCCTCACAGACCGCGCAGCCACTCGGGCCGGAGCAGCCCGGGGTCGGCCAGCGCCCGGTCGATGGTCGCCAGCAAGCGCTGCTTGTCACGCTGCATGTCGCCCTTGAGCGCCAGGTAGTTCGAGGCGTGGTTGGAGCGGAAGATCACCCCGTCGGCCTGCATGCAGTCGATCAGCGTGCGGCACTCGGCCAGGATCTCGGCCTGATCGAGCATCCGCCAGTCCGGATCGCCGTAGATCTCGGCGAAGGACGGCTTCTTGGGCTCGAGCATCAAGGTCAGCGCGGCCGCGTAGCGGGGCCGGATGCGATCCAGCGCCCGGGCGGTGGCCTCGGCGTGCCGCGCGGAGCCCGCCGGGCCGGCCAGGCCCAGGATGACGGTGATCGAGAGGTCGAAGCCCGCCTCCTGGGCGCGCAGGCAGGCGTCGACCATCTCGTCGCAGCGGTATCCCTTGCGGGCCCGCCGGAGCACCTCGTCGTCGCCGCTCTCGAGCCCGAAGTAGAGCATGCTCAGGCCGGCCTGGCGCACCGGCCGCAGCATCTCGACGCTCCGGTTGCGGAAGTTGCCCGGGCCGGCGTAGGCCGTCACCCGCTCGAGCCTCTCGAAGCGCCGGTAGAGCCTGTCGAGGATGCGGATCATGCGCTCGGGCCGCAGGGCGAAGGCGTCCCCGTCGGCCAGAAAGACGCGCCGGGTGTCGGGCAGGCGCTCGGCGGCCCGGTCGATCTCGGCGAAGAGCTCGGGCAGGGGCCTCACCCGGTAGCGCTTGTGCGTGTAGTTGACGCAGAAGGCGCACTTGTTGTGGGTGCAGCCCAGGGTCGCCTGGAAGATGAGCGAGCGGGCCTCCGAGGGCGGCCGGTAGAGCGGCCAGTCGTACTCGATCAGCGCCTCGCGCACGCCCGGCTCCTCCTGCGCCCGCGTGCGGCCAGCAGCGCCAGCCAGGCGAGCAGCAGCTGTCCGCCCGCGCCGGATGCCGCGCAGCCGCAGCCGCCGGGCTCGATCTCGCCGTCGTCCGCGCCCCCGTCCGCACCTGCGTCTGCGCCGCCGTCCGTGCCCGCATCCGGCTCCTCGCCGTCGGGCACCTGGGGATCGCTGCCCTGCTGGTACTCCTCGAGGTTGCTCAGCCCGTCCCCGTCCGGATCCTCGTCGGCCGAGGGCCGGTCCACACCGGTGTCGTGCTCGGCCTCCCAGGCGTCGGGCAGCCCGTCCGCGTCGAAGTCGTCCGGCACGTGATCGGGCAGCAGGAAGTCCAGCGCCGCGGCCATCACGCTCTGCCGGGCGAAGCTCGAGACGATGGTTTCGAAGGGAAAGCCGAGCAGCACGCTGCGGCCAGGGTTGCGCTCGAAGGCCGTGGCCGCGCCGCCGCCGTTCGAGTACAGCAGCGCGAGCTCGGCCTGGCCGGCCTCGAGCTCGTCGGGCCACTCCACCGGGTAGATGCCGTAGCTGCCGTCGTCGAAGACCAGCCCCTCGACCGCGATGAAGGCGCCCGTGCCGTAGGCGGTGGTGCACTCGGAGTCGTCGCTCGCGTAGACCGCGCCGAAGGTGGCGGTGTAGAAGGCCGCGTCGCTCTCCGAGCCGAGCTCGACCAGGTCCCAGCCGATCTCGGCGCCGCTGGCCATCAGCGCGCCGCCGCTGTCCAGGTAGGCGCTGACGAGGCCCTGCTCGATCTCGTCGAAGGTCTCGTCGATGGACGACTCCTCGCCCAGGATCCAGACGACCGCCCCGTAGGCCTCGAGCGGCACCGCTCCCGACGAGACGGCCTCGTTGGAGGCGCAGTCGAAGTAGACCCTCCCGTCGCCGGCCAGCGCCAGGGCGTGGGGCAGGGCCTGGTCGCGCTCGTTGTGCCGGTCGCCGATGTAGGCGTCCAGCCGATCGAAGGCCGGCACGAGCAGCAGCTCGGGCGGCAGGCCGTGGCCGCGGTAGCGCACCGCGAGCCACTCGGAAGGCGGGCCCTCGCCGCCCGCGTTGAGCGCGCTGACCCTCAGCGCTGCGAGCTCACCGGGGGCGATGTCGGCGCCCTCGGCGAGCAGGCTCTCGCAGTCCTCGACCACCCTCCCCGGCCCGGTGCCCAGCCCGTCCCGGCTCCAGCGCAGCCGGTAGCCCAGGGCGCCGTCGACGGGCTGCCAGCTCACCGAGAGCCCGCCCTCCCGGGCGTGCAGCGCCGACACCCCCTGGGGGGCCGAGGCCGGCAGCAGCTCGGCCTCCGGATCGAAGAAGCGCACCAGGCCCGCGTAGAGCGCGTAGCCGAGCTGCTCGCGGAAGCGCGGGTCCTGCAGGGCCTGGTTGTCGGCCATGCGCATCTCGGGCCCGGCCGGATCGGTGCCGTCGTGGAAGGCCGACTCCACCAGCACGCCGGGGATGCCGTCGAGGACGCGCAGCTCGCCGAAGTTGGCCACCAGCCTGCCCCGGTCGCGCCAGTTCGGATCCCAGCCCGCGCGCAGCAAGTCGATCACGGCGCCGTGCACGGCGCGCTGCAGGGCGTCCGAGCCCGGCGGATCGTCGCAGTCGGCCGGATCGGGCGCCGGCGAGTGATCCGGGAAGCTCTCCGGGTCTCCGCAGTTGTAGCGGTAGGAGCTCGTGCCCGAGGCGGTCGTGGCGCCCGTGCCGGTGGCGTTGGAGTGCAGCGAGAGGTAGGCGTCGGCCCCGTACCACTCGGCGCCCACCGGCCGGATGGTCACGTCGCTGCCCGTGTCGAGCTCGGCCGGCAGGCCGAAGTAGAACAGGTTGCGCAGGGCGTTCATCAAATAGCGGGGCTTGTCGGCCGCCTTGCCCTCGACCACGGTGTGATCCACGCCGCCGCCCAGGCGGACCGCGTCGGCCACCAGGAAGCGCTCGGGCTCGGCCAGCGGCCCGGCCTCGATCACCAGCCGGCCGTCACCGCCGGGCTCGAAGTAGTAGCGGCCGAGGTGCAGCCAGCGAGAGCCCAGCTCGGTCTGGTCCAGGCGGTGTGCGGCCTGGCCGCCGGCGTGGAAGATGCGGTAGACCGCGTCGCTGACCCGGTTGGGGTGGGCCACGGTCCAGACCGAGACCCAGTACCAGCCGGGCGCGTCGGGCTCGAGCGCGTAGCTCGCGCTGCCGGCCTCGGCCGCCGGCAGCACGCGGTAGTCGCCGCCGTAGCCCCCCAGGTTGGCGCCCGCGAACCAGGGCCCCTGCTCGCTCGCGCCGCTGTCGCCGTCGTCGACGATGCGCTCGAAGCTCGCGAGGTCCCGCTCGCGCACCGACCAGACCCGCGCGCCGGCGCGCAGCAGGTGGGGGATGACGTAGCGGGCTGCGATCTCGGCGTTGGACACGTCCTCGATGATGCCCCGGCAGGCCTCGCAGCCGGGCATGTTGATCAGCCCGCGCTGGTAGGACCAGTCGGACAGCGAGTCGTACCAGGTCCAGCCGTGGCCGGGGCTGACCGCGATGGTGCGGCCGGACAGGCTGCCGCCGAAGGGCAGCTCGCCCGGGGGCAGCATGAGCACCGCGCCCTGGCCCGTCTGCCCGGCCCCGAGCTCGCGCGCCCGGCGCGCCAGGGCCTGCTCGGCCGGATCGGCGAGGAAGCGATCGAGGGGCACGCGCGCGCCTTTCGCGTCCCGCACCCAGGCCCGCACGCCGGCGATGCCCGGCTCGCGCTCGCGCGCGGTCCACAGCAGGCGCTTGAGCAGGTCCTCGCGCTCGAGCTCTCGCCCGCGGAGCCACCCGGCACCGTCGAGCTCCAGCTCGAGCACGCCCGCGTCGACGCGCGCCTCGACGACCCGCAGCTCGCCGATCCGCACGCCGGCCAGCGCCTCTCCCAGGTCGTCTCCCAGGGCAGGCAACGAGAACAGGAGCATCACCGTGCAGGCCGAACCGATCGCTCTCGCCATGCGCACCTCCACGAGCTTCGCGAGCATAGCACGCCCATGACGAAAATCCGAGGCCGGCGAGCGGGGACGGAGGTGGAAATCCGAGGCCCGCCAAGGGCCAGCAGGACGGCAATGTGCGGAGATCGCGGTGGATCGCGAGCCGGCAGTGCCTGGCTCGTTCCTTGCTAGCTTGCAGGTCTGTTCTGCTTGCGGAGGTGGCCCATGACTTCCTCCCCGACACGCCGAGGGACCTCGGACAACGACTTCAGACGCGCCGCCATGCAGGCCAACCAGACGCTCGAGCGCGAGCAGGCCTCGCGCCTGCGGCGGGAGATCCTGATCCAGTACGTGGAGATGCTGCTCAGCAGACAGAATGTGGCGCCCGGGCGACAGGTCTGACATCCGGATCCGTGTCGCCGATCACAGGCCGGCCGGCTTTTTCTATAAGTGATTGAAATACAAATGGATCTACCTCGCGGGCTGCGGCCGCGCGTTTTCGTCGAGCTTTCTTTTCCTTTCCGGTGCATTGGCTCGACACACCGCCCGGGCACGCCGATTGCTTCATCCTGCTGCACCACTTTCCTTCTGGAGGCTCACGCGATGAAGCGCACGACCTTGACCTGTTTCCTTTCCGGCCTGCTCGTCCTGGCAGCCTGCGACAACGCCCAGAACCTGAGCAGCACCGAGCTCGCCCAGCGAAGCGCGGCCATCAGCAGCCAGCTCGCCCGCGAGCTCGTGAGCTCGCTCTCCTTCCTCGAGGGCCTCGAGTCCTTCGAGGCGCTCGGCGAGCTATTCGACATGCTCGAGCTCGGTGGGGACGGCGGCTCCGGCGGCGACGTGCCGCCTTTGCCCGCGCCCATGCCGCCCGAGGAGGGAGGCTCGGGCATGAACGCGGACGAGATCGCGGCCGAGATCGAGGACTTCCTGCTCGAGCAGCTCTTCGCGCCCGAGCGGCTCGAGAGCGAGCAGGGCGACCTGGCCGTCTTCCTGCTCGACGCCGCGTGGATCTGCGAGGCGGGCGGGGACGACAGCGGCTGCGAGCCCTGGTACTGCGAGCCGGGCGACACGCTCTGCGAGCAGGAGGCCCAGGCCTGGGTCGATCAGTGCATGCAGGACCAGGCCGACGAGCAGGCCCAGTGCGTCTCGACCGTCTCCGCGCTCGAGATTCGCATCGAGCTGGCCACCGACGGCGACGGCGTGGCGATCAGCCTGCTGCTCGGCCCGGAGCGCCTGCGGGTCTTGCGGCTCGGCCTGCAGCCCGATTCGGTCCGGCTGGATGTCTCGCTCGGCGACGTGCGCGACGCGCTCGTCTTCGTCTCGGGCGTGCTGGGCGAGGAGCCGATCGAGATGCCCGAGGTCTTCGAGGGCCGGCTTTCGATCTCGCTCACGCGCAACGGCGAGCAGGACTTCACCCTGGAGCAGGAGATCGCCGAGGCGATCCAGGTGCGCATGCACACCCCCGACGGCGGCGCGATCGAGCTGGAAGTCGAGGCGGCCGCGCCCGCGGCCATGCTGCGCATCCAGGGCCTGGCCGAGCGCATCGAGGCCGGCGTGGACGCGAACCGCGTGCAGCTGTCTCTGCCCTTCGGCGAGATCTTCGACTCCGGCGAGGGCGCCCTGATCGTCGACCTGGCGGGCCTGGAGGCCGGGCTCGAGCTGAGCGCCGGCGATCCCGTCGTCCACCTGACCGGCCTGGGGCTGGGCGAGGGCACGAGCCGCGTATCCCACGACAGCGCCGAGCTGCTGAGCGTGGATCTGCTCGCCGGCGACGGCCGCCACTTCGAGGCCGAGATCTCGGCCGACGCGAGCGGCATGCCGCTCGTCGACGTCAGCCCGGGCGTCCTGGCCCAGGTCTACGTCGACATCGGCCACCTGGACCCCTACCTCGATCCCGGGGAGGAGGAGCCGGCCCCGCCCGAGCTCTGCGACCAGACCTACGAGATCGAGCTCATCCCGGGCGGAGATGGCCACACCCAGCTGCTGCCGATCGAGGGCGACGATGTCGACCCGGACATGCTCAAGGTCGTCGCCGGCGGGCTGCGCCTGGGCTCGACCGCGGCCGAGAGCGACTTCGAGGCCGAGGCCGGCGAGTGCATCGCCCCGGCCGAGACCTGCCCCGACGGCGCCCACGAGCTCATCGACTGCCTGGAGACGCGCGCCTGCCCGTGAGGCCCGACCGAAGCCTCGCCCCGCCTCCGGCAGCGATGTGCTAATCGCTACATGCTGATTCGACATAACCTTGAGCGCCGTGTCTCGATAGTGATACCGTCGAGCAGCAGGCTGGCCAAATAGTCACGGTACAATCTAGCCGAGCTGGACCTGCTTCGGGAGGCAATCGCGATGTTGACGAGTCTCAACGTCAAGCGTTTCAAGGCATGGAAGGACACTGGAGTTGTCAGACTGGCGCCGATCACCGTGCTCTTCGGGACGAATAGCGCGGGCAAGACGAGCATTCCCCAGCTCCTCTTGCTGCTGAAGCAGACGGCGGAGTCATCTGACTGATCTGCGGCGGGCGCTGCATCTCGGAGACAGCCGGGCTCTGGTGGATCTGGGGACCTATGACGACGTGGTCTACAACCATGATCTTACCAAACCGCTGGAGCTGGCGTTCGAGTGGACGCTGGAGGAGCCTCTCGAAGTTCGCGATCCCCTGTCAGGAAGTGTATTCGAAGGCGATTCTCTTCGCTTCGAATGTGTCCTGGTGGCGGATGATCAGCACCAGCCACACGTAAAGGAGTTCAAGTACTGCTTGGTGAAAGGTGGCATCGAGAGCCTCGACATCACAATGCGACGCAAGGCATCTGAGAAACAGAACATACAAAGAAAAACGGAGTACGATCTCATATCAATCATCTCAATATGATTTCAAACGCCAACATCAACGCGGATGGCCTCTTCCTCCTCCCATACGCTTCTACGGATTCCCGGACGAGGCGACCGCGTACTTCCAGAACACATCTTTCACGGCCGACCTTGTGCTAGAGCTCGATAGGTTGCTCAAGAGTATCTTCTACGTGGGCCCACTCCGCGAGTACCCCAAACGTCTCTACTTGTGGTCGGGGGAAGTACCCAATCACGTTGGAGCCAAGGGCGACAGAGCAGTCGAGGCAATCCTGGCTGCTCGGGAACGTAGTTTCAACTTCAGGACAAAACAAAGGAAGAGTAGATTTCTGGAGATTGTAGCCGAGCGTCTGCGCGACATGGGCCTGATCCACGAGTTCCAGGTGAAAGCGCTTGGAAAGCACCGAAAGGAATATGAGGTGCTCGTCCGTACGAACCCGAAGATGCCAGAGGTAAAGCTCACCGACGTGGGCTTTGGGGTCAGTCAGGTCCTCCCCGTCATCGTCGAGTGCTTCTGTGTACCAGAGCGATCCATCGTGATCTTCGAGCAGCCCGAGATCCACCTGCACCCGCGTGTGCAAGCTGATCTCGCCGATCTCTTCGTTGATGCGATTCGCGCTCGCGAGCGTGGACATGAGCGAGAGTGCCAGTTCATCATCGAGAGCCACTCCGAGCACTTCCTTCGGCGTCTTCTGCGGGGGATCGCTGAGGAGAAGCTGTCTCGCAAGGACGCCGCGCTGTACTTCGTCTACACGAAAGGCTCGTCCGCCCGCATCGAGGAACTAGACGTGGATGAGTTCGGCAGCATACGCAACTGGCCCGAGGACTTCTTCGGTGACGAGATGGCTGATCTGGTGGCTCGCGCCGAGGCCCAGGCCAGGCGAATGGGCCGGGAGAGCTCGGAGTGAGTGCTCCACCGACTCGATGTATCGTGGACACCAATGTCGCGGTCACGGCCAACGGCGCGAACAGGAGCGCGAGCGCGCAGCAGCGAGCGCTCGTGCTCTTGCCGCAATCATGAAGAATGGACACCTCTTCATCGACCAGGGCGGCGCGATAGTCAAGGAGTATCGTAAAAACCTCTGCGCCAAGGGACAGCCAGGACCAGGTGCTGCGTTCTTCAGGTGGCTTCTGGACCATGAGTGGCGTGACGTGCTCGGATCCCAGGGCGTGTCCGTTTACTTCATCTGCCCCGAAGAGATAGAGGCCAAGTACGAGGCGAAGCTGGGATCCTGATGGTATTCTTCAAATTTCCCCCCACCCCCCATCTCGCATGGCTCGGTCCCAATCCTGCACGGGATGACAAGGTGCTCTCGGAGCAGGAAAGAGATGCCTTTCTCCGGGGCGAGGTCGTCATCGAGGAGAAGGTGGATGGCGCGAATCTGGGACTGTCGGTAGGGTCAGGGAGAGTGGTCCAAGCCCAGAACCGTGGGGCATACTTGGACCGCAGTACCCATCCACAGTTCAATCCTCTTTGGAGCTGGCTGGCAGTACGCGAGCATGAGCTGGCCAGAAGCCTGGGTGAGCACTTGGTGCTTTTTGGCGAGTGGTGCTTCGCCGTCCACTCGGTGCGTTATGATCGGCTGCCTGACTGGTTTCTCGGATTCGATGTGTACGACCGAAGCCGTAGGTTTTTCTGGTCGACAGCGCGCCGGGACGCATTGCTCGGCTCTCTCGGGCTTTCGCAGGTACCAATGATTGAACGGGGTAGATACGATCTTCCCGGTCTCTGCGCCATGCTGGCAAGCGCACGTTCTCGAGTGGGCAACGGTCCGGCCGAGGGCTTCTATCTGCGCTGCGAGGATGAGCACGGGCTCCTGGCACGGGCAAAGCTGATCCGCACCGAGTTCGCGCAGGCGCTCGACACGCACTGGTCCGCTCGCAAGCTCTCGAAGAACCGGGTGAGCTCAGTGGCTGAACAGCCCGGCAGAGCCGACAAGTCGCAACTTGACAAGTCGCAACTTGACAAGTCGTGTCTTGACAACTGCTTCAGACACCCCGACGTGAACCGATATCCTACTCGGCCACGCACTCGTAGATCAGCTCGCCGTCCTCGCTGACGAAGGACTGGGGACAGCCGTAGGTCTCGCACAGGCCGATGGCGCCCAGCTCCTCGGGATCGGGCGTGAGGTAGATGGCGTAGCGGTAGGCGCCCACCCGGCACGAGCAGGGCACGAGCTTGCGCAGCGGCTCCTTGCAGATCGGGCAGGTCATCATCACCCGGGTGCCGGCCGGGAGATCGGGGCCCTTCTTGCGGTCGTCGCCGATGATCGGCGAGAGGTAGAAGTCCTCGGCCGGCCCGCCCTCGCCGCCGACGTGGCAGCGGATGTGGATGGCCGGCAGGCCGTCGAAGAGCACGCCGTGCACCATGAGGCTGTGGCCATTGTGGCAGTAGACGTCCGGCACCCAGATGCGATCGCCGTCCTTGCGGATGCGGCTGGTCTGGCTGAACTTGTAGTCGTCCAGGTACTCCTCCAGGCGAATGCACTTCTTCTCCTGCATGGCCGTGTCTCCTTGTGGGCTCCCGCGTGCCGGAGGCCATGCTATCCCTTTCGGCGGCCCTTTTCCAGCCCGATCTGCGCCGCATGAAACCCTGGGGGGTGATGCATCGTTGGTATCTCGACAGGAATCTTCGTTCTGCTAGAATGCGCGCATCGATCTCTCACGCTCGAAGGGGGCGGCCATGGCCTCGAATCCGGATCCGGTCTTTGCAGCGATCGAGTTCGCCGCCCGCGCGCACGCGGGCCAGTACCGCAAGCAGACCCGGCTGCCTTACATCATCCACCCGCTGGCCGTGGCCCGGATCCTGATCGAGGCCGAGCAGGACGGCGAGGTGGTGGTGGCCGGGGTGCTGCACGACACGCTCGAGGACACGGAGGTGGGGCTCGAGGCGATCGAGCGCGAGTTCGGGCCGCGGGTGGCCGGGCTGGTGAGCGAGGTCTCGGAGCCCGACAAGGGCGCGGACTGGGAGAGCCGCAAGCAGCGCACGGTCGATTCGATCGGGCGGATCTCGCTCGACGCGGTGCTGGTCGAGTGCGCCGACAAGCTGGACAACATCCGGGCCATCGAGGCGGACTTCGAGCGGCTGGGCGACGAGGTCTGGGAGCGCTTCAACCGCCCCGAGGCCAAGCAGCGCTGGTACTACCGCGCACTGGTGCGGGCCTTCGGGGCGCGCCTGGACGGCGGGCCGGGCCGGAGGATCTTCGAGCGCCTCGCCCGCGCGGTCGAGCGGGTCTTCGGGCCCGAGCGCGCGGCGTGATCGTCATCCCGCTTCCGGCTTCGGGCCGCCTTGGAGCCTCCGGCCGGCGAGCTCGACCCGCTGCTGCTCCCAGCACTCCCTCTGCTGGTTGGACTCCTCGATGGATCGCTGCCGATAGACGCCGGGCGGAAAGCGATACGGGCACAAGCGCGCGGCCAGCTCCCAGACGGCCCTGATCGTCCGCCAGAGCGCCGGATCATCCGGCTCGTACCACACGGCGTCCCGCGCGTCTTCCAGTGACTCGAGCCTTCTCACGGGCATCTCGCTGCTCCTCGAATCACTCGGACAGATTGAACCGGCGCGACAGGCGTTCCGCGTCGGCTCTGTCCTGGAGGCGGACGGTGTCCTTCTTCATCCGGTAGAGCATGGCCGGGGTCGCCACGGCGACCCGGACGCCCTCCACCTCGCGCTCCTCGGTCTGGATGTCGTCGTATGCGAAGGCCTCGCCGAGGCGCGTGAGGATGTCGATGTAGAACGTGCCTTCGGGCGGCACGTACTGGATGGCCGAGTAGCTGCCCTGCAAGTCTGCCGCCGATATGCCGTCGATCTCGGGATCGTCGAAGACCGATCGCAGCGCGGCCTTGAGCCTGTTGATGTTGTCCTCGTCGGGCGCGACGAACACGTCGAGATCCTCGGTCGCGCGCGGCAAGCCGAGCAGGTTGAGGGCCACCGCGCCCACGACCTTGTATCGAACGCCCTCCTCGGCGAAGGCCCTGAGCACCTCGAGCACGGCGTCGGCGTCCATGGGCTGTCCTCCTCCGTTCCTCGGACCTGCTGCTAGATAATACCCGAATGTCGACCACATTGACCATCTCCCGACAAATCCCGTTAAGCGCTGTGAACCCTCTCGGGAGGTGTCACGATGTGCCACAAGATCGCGATCCTGACCGTCACCCTGGGCTTTTTCCCCCTCCTGCTCGGAGCGACCTGCCGCAGCCAGCAGCCCGGGACGCGGCCCGCCTTGCCGGTGCCCGCGGACCTCGAGAGCGTGAAGGACTGCGCTCCGGAGCGCTACCGCGCGGCCGGGGAGCTGATCGGCCGGTGCCGCGCGCTCGAGCGCGCGGGACGCGGCGACCGGGCCGGCGCGGTCCTGCTGGCCGCCCGGCGCACGCTCGAGCGGGGCAAGTGGGACTGCGAGTTGCAGCGGGCCGCGCAGGCGGCCTCGCCGGCCAAGGAGCGGGCGCCGGAAGAGCCCCCGGAGCGCGAGGCGATCGATCTGGACGCGGAGGCCGGCACCGGCCTGGTGACGGTCTACTTCGCCTTCGACCGGGCCTTGCTCTCCGACGAGGCCCGGCAGGCGCTCCAGCGCAACTACGACTTCCTCGAGCGGCACGCGAGCCTGGCCGTTCGGATCGAGGGCCACTGCGACGAGCGCGGCAGCACCGAGTACAACCTGGCCCTGGGCGAGCGGCGCGCGCTGGCGGTCAGGAACTACTTGATCCAGCTGGGCATCCAGCCCGAGCGGCTCGAGCCCATCTCCTTCGGCGAGGAGCGGCCGGCCGATCCGGGCAGCGGCGAGGACGCCTGGGCCAGGAACCGCCGATCCGAGCTCACGCGCCTGGCGGAATGAATTCGCCTTTGCTTTCGGGCGTCCAAGCGCGGGCAGGGGAAGACGAATGCCGCCCGACCCGAGCACGGCCGAG
>JAFGRB010000236.1 GCA_016935365.1 Deltaproteobacteria bacterium | reverse complement strand
TGCTCGTCCCGGGCGCGGACACGTACTGGCCCGGCGCGCAGTCGGTCCAGGCCACGCAGGGGGTCTCGACGTCCCCGTCGTGGTCGAAGAAGCCGTCCTCGCAGTCGGAGACGCAGGCGTCGGCGTTGGGCCCGGTGCTGGTCGTGCCCTCCGGGCAGGCCGCGCACTGCCGGTCGCTCGAAGCAGTCGGCTCGGCGCTCACGTACTCGCCGTCCGCGCAGTCGGTCCAGGGAACGCACTCGCCGTCGCGATCGTAGGTGCCCTCGGCGCAGGTCCCGGGGGTCGACCCGTCGCAGCCGAGCGCCAGCAGCCCCGCGGCGAGGAGCGAAGAATAGCGCAAGATCTTGCAGCTCAAGGTCCTACCTCCTGAGGGCGTGTGCCCCGCAGGCCGTGCTAGCACCGGGGCAAGCGGGTGTCAACCAGCTCACTCGAGATGCAGGGGCGTGGCTCATCCACGCCCGCACGTACCCTCGCGTCTGCGGGCGGGCGTGCGGATCGGCTCAGCCCCGCCCGCCTGTGAGATGCGGGGAGTAGACGAAGGGCCAGCTGACCTCGACCTGGCCTCCCCCCAGCGGCCTGGGGAAGGCGAGCTTCTGGACCTCCTCCGCGATGCACGCCTGCATGCGCTCCTCGCCGTCCGGGGCGCCGAGCACCTTCACATCATGCACGGCGCCTTCTGGATCGACGGTCCAGTGGAGCTCGAATCGCAGCTTCTTCGACCTGTCCCGGGCGTGCCGCCGGCAGGCCAAAAGCTGCGCCTTGCGCGCCTCCACGGCCTCGCGGATCGCATAACGCGGCAAGGGCCCGCAGCCGATATACGGGCCGCCGGCGTCCTTCGCCAGGGCCTCGAGCTTCTCGAGATCGTCGCACGGGTCGTCAGCGCTCCTGGCCGGCATGACGAGCTCGAGCTCGATCTTCTCCTGCGGCGCCTCGGGGACGGCGGTCTTCTCGGAGCAGGCCGTGGCCGCGGCCAGCGCCGACAGAAGCGCGATGATATGGACGGATTGCGCGCCCACCTTCGCCTCCCCCCCCCCCGGCCTACAGGCCGCTGTCGTCCCAGCGGGACGGGTCCCGCACCAGCTCGCAGTCCACCCACTCCACCCCGGCCGGGTTGCGGAAGGGCGACCAGCAGTACTCCATCACCAGGGTCATGTCCTCGATCGAGGCCCAGTGATCGTCCTCGCTCCGGTCGCCGGGGCGATAGGCCACCTGGCCCTGGGGGATGGCCTCGCCCCACAGGTCGTAGCTCTCCCAGTCCTTGTACGCATCGATGGCCCGGCCCCAGCTCGTGTGGATCAGGCGGGCCTCCTGGGAGGTCAGGGGCAGGCCGAAGGCGGCGGCCCGCAGGGCAAGCAGGGCCACGTCGCTGTTCCAGCGGGCGGGCAGGATCTCGGGATCCGGCTCCGCCAGGTAGCCCTCGATGCGAGCGGCCATGCCCCGCAGCAGGACCCGGGCCGCCTCGGCGTCGCCGTGGGCCAGGGCGTTGGCGATGTGGGCAGAGTGGAAGAAGCGGATGATGTCGTGGTTGTAGTAGTGGATCTGGGTGGCCATGGCCTCGTAGTCGTTGTGGGCCGCCTCGCCGCAGTCCAGGCCCTGGCCGTCCCCGCGGCCGATGAGCGCCGAGCAGCGCTTGGCGTTGCACTCGGCATCGGGGATGAACTCGTCCCACATGACGAAGGAGGCCAGGTCGCCGGCGGCCTCGTCCAGCTCCGGATCCCCGGAGTAGCCCGGGGTGTAGATCCGGCCCTGGGGATCCTTGGTGCGGATCTTGTAGCCCTGCTCCACGATGTCGCCGGCGAACTTGCGCAGGTAGCTCAGGGTCTCGGCGCAGGCCGCCCGCATGTCCTCGTCCTCGGCCCGCTCGGCGGCGTACATGAGGTGGGGCACCACCATGAAGATGTGGGGCACGTCGTCCTTGGAGCGCATGTTGGTCACCCAGACCGGGCCCCAGGTCGGGTTGTCCGCATACTCGAAGCGCCAGGTGTTCCAGTGCTCGTAGGCGTGGTACCAGCCCGTGTAGTCGATCTGCTTCTCCTCGCCCTCGTCGGTCGTGTAGCCGTGGTTGAAGGCGGCGATGTTGCGGGCCATGAGCCAGTCGACCGGATCGTCCTCGTCGTAGACCATGCCCTTCATGGTGGCGGTGATGCCCTTGCAGTACTGCTCGGCCAGCTCGGCCATGGCGGCGTCCCCGGTCATGAGGTGGCCGGCGATGGCAGACGCCAGCACCCGGGGGGTGGGGATCATGATGTTGTGCCCGCCCCCGTCGGGATCGACGTGGTAGAAACGCACCGCGTCGCCTTCGCGGTAGGCGGCCACCCCGCCCCACCAGACCATGTAGTCCGGCTTGCCCGTGGATTCGTGCACGCCGTGGCTGGTGCGGAGCACCCAGCGGAAGAAGTCCACTTTCTTCCAGTAGCCGGTCAGCCGCCGGGTGAAGTCGCCGACCTCCGCCGGGCTCAGGGCCTCGCCCACGTCGGTCCGGCTGTACTCGAAGGGCAGCGCGCCGGGCAGCCCGCCGCCATCGCCGCCGTCGGCGCCTCCGTCCGACCCGCCGTCCGACCCGGGATCTCCGCCCCCGCTGCAGGCGCCGGCGCCCAGGCCGATCGACAGGACCGCCGCGAGGAGGATACTCTTGCTCGCAGGACTCGCATGCATCTCGAACATCCTTCCTCCGGATAGGCTCGTGATCTCCGAATTCCAGGCCGTCATGTTACCATAAGCGTCTGTGCATTTGTAAGGCCGCCGATCCCAACGGCGGCACGTCAGTAGTCGAAACAGATGACGCGCCCCCTGACGAGCGCGCAGGTGTCGCTCGCCACCTCGACGAGCTGCAGAGGGCGGCCCGGCAACACGTAGCGCCGGGGCCAGTGTTGGTTCGGCGATCGAAGCAGCGTGCCGTCTCGAAAGAAGAACCAGTCGCCGCCGCCCGCGTAGACCCCGCCGTCGCCCGAGAGCTCGGCCCAGGTCTTCGGCGAGGGGGTCTGGCGGTCGCTCCAGGTGACGATCCGCCCGCCGTCCAGCGCGAAGAAGTCGAAGCTGGTGGCCCAGAGCACGGTCGGGCTCGTCAGGCCCTGGACGGGCGCGAGGCGGAGCTCCTGCACGCCCTTGCTCTCGCCGCTCGCGCGCGGCGCGCAGGCTACCGATCCCTGCCCGA
This sequence comes from Deltaproteobacteria bacterium, assembly GCA_016935365.1. Lineage (GTDB taxonomy): Bacteria > Myxococcota > B64-G9 > B64-G9 > B64-G9 > JAFGRB01. Next base: position 2,769 of record JAFGRB010000236.1, on the reverse strand, counting down.
GCGCGCAGACCATGGACCAGCTCGAGGCGACCGCCCGAACGCCGGCGGCCGGGCGAAGCCGGAGGCGCGGCTCCAGGCTCCCGTCCGTCTCCCCGAAGCAGACGATTGCCTCGCCCTGCTCCATGCAGAGCAGATCATGCTCCGCCGACAGGCGCAGCCCGCGGCCCTCCGCGTGGAAGACCCGCCCGGGGAGCGGCTCCTCGGCGCCGGCGTAGCGGAAGCAGGTGATTCCATCGTCGGCCTCGGTGCAGATCAGGGATCGGAAGCCGACCAGCGACCTGACCTCGCCCGCGCCGGGGAGCCGCACGGCCGCGTGCCTCTGGACCTCTCCGTGGTCGATCGTGCCGGCGCGTTCCTGGGACGGCGAGTAGACGAGCCCGAGACCGCGGAAGAGGTGGGAGGTCATGTCCCAGCACGAAACAACGCCTCCTTCGAGGGCGCACACGTGGGACATCCTGCCGACGAGCGCGACCGGATCGTCGAGAAAGGGCACGTCCACGGCGTTCTCGACGCCGTCCGCTCCGAGGCCCAGGGACGCGCACCGGAACCGGCCGCGGTCCTTGGCGCACAGATAGCCGCCCGTCGACCAGATCTTCGACACGTCCTCGAAGCTGCGGACCCGCCGGGTCGGCTGCGGGAAGTAGTTGGCCTCGTGCGCGAAGTAGATCGCCGCCGCGGCGGCCACCACCGGCACGGCGACTGCGAGCGCGATCTTCACGGCTCTCATGGGGCCGGCCTGCCCGCCACAGGGCCCGTGGTCCCGATGCTGGCCTCGTAGCTGCAGTCGATGCCGCAGCCCTCGCAGATCTCCGCTTCCGGGCAGCACGGATCGCTGCAGGCGGCCCAGCGCTTCATCGAGCACACGTAGTGGCTCTTACCGAACATGGCGCGCCGCCGGGCCACGAGCTTCGCTGCGCACTCGCGCATGCAGACCCGCCACCGGGCCTCGATCTGACTGCAGCGTTCTTCTCGACGGCGCTCGGCCCACTCGGCCCAGACCAGGCCGGCCGCGACGAGGAGCCCAGCCGCGGCGACCAGCCCGAGGATCCACAGCAGCTTCTTCTTCATCGCGCACTCCTGGCCTCCATTCTGCACCCGTCCTCCGCCGCCCGCATCGGACAGACATCCGAGGATCGGTCAGGCGGATGGGGGCCAGGGGACCGGCGTATCGACCCGCGCGATCACTCCGTCACCGTCACCGCCGTCGCCGAGTTTTCCGCCTCGCCGTTGCCCAGCTGACCGACTTCGTTGCGGCCCCAGCACTTGACGGTCTGGTCGGAGAGCAGCGCGCAGTTGTGGGATGCCCCGGCCACGATGTCGACCGCGTTGTCGATGTCCACGACGCCCACCGGCGTGCCGCTGCAAGCGGGCGCGCCGGAGGTGCAATCGGAGCGCGGCCCCTCGAAGCTGCCGGTGCCCAGCTGGCCCTCGGTGTTCAGTCCCCAGCAGCGCACGCTGCCGTCTTCCAGCACGGCGCAGGTGTGACGCCCGCCGGCGGCGATGGCCACCGCGTTGTCGATGTCGACCACCGGGGTGATGTTGACGTAGTCGCCATCGCTGGTCGTGCCGTCGCCGATCTGGCCCTCGTAGTTCGCGCCCCAGCAGACGATGCGCTTGTCCTGAAGCAGGGCGCAGGCGTGATCGTCGCCGGTGACGATCTCGGTCGCGGTGGTCAGGCCGACCACGTCGACCGGGCTGGTCGAATCGAAGGTGTGTCCGGTGCCGAGCTTGCCATACCAGTTGCTGCCCCAGCAGGCGCCGCCGCCGCCCTGCAGCATCGCGCACGAGAATGCCGAACCGGCCGCGATCGTCTCGGCCGTCGTCAGCAGGCCGACCGGCGTGGGCGTGTTGGCCGGATCGTAGGTGCCGTTGCCGAGCTGCCCGCCGGCATTGTGCCCCCAGCAAGATGCACGTCCGTCGGCCAGGACCGCGCAGGTGTGGCTGTCGCGCGCGCCGATGGTCAAGACCGTCGAAAGCCCGTCGACCGGCACCGGCGTGTTCGATGGAGTGTTCGACCCGTTGCCGAGCTGGCCCGAGACGTTGCCGCCCCAGCAGCGCTCGGTCCCGTCGGACAGGACCGCGCAGGTGAAGTCCATGCCGCCGGCCACGTCGACCACGCCTTCGAGCCCGGAGGCCGCGGGCACGGCCCGGAGCGAGAAGTCGGTCGTGCCGTCGCCCAGGTTGTGTCCCCAGCACTTGAGCGCGCCGCCGAGGACGATGGCGCAGGTGCTGTAGCCGCTGGCCCCCAGGGCGGTGACGCCGGTCAGAGGCTTCGGGCCCGTATCGCCGCCGCCGTTGTCGCCGCCGCCGGCGTCCTGGCCGGCGTCCTGGCCGGCGTCCTGTCCGGCATTGTCGCCGCCGCTGCAGCCGGCGAGACCCAGCGCGAGAATCGATATCCAGGCCAGCAATGCGGACAGCCGACTCGAGCTCTTCATGGTGACTCCTTTGATATCTTTCCGTAGCCGCAAACCCCGGAGCCTGTCAAGCCGAATGGATCCTCGTTCGGCCGTGTTCTCGTTTGCCTTCTCCTGCTCGATGTCCCTCGTCACCCTGTCCGAGTTGCGTGTTGGTTTTTTACATTGACGCAACAACTCGGCTCAACCCGAAAAGATAAATAATCAACCTCGCCCAGAGGGCGAGGTATTCGGAAGCCCCCTCCAAAGGGGGCTTACACGAGTGACGGTGGGCCCTGATGGACCGGCAAACCGTCACTGGGACCACCGGCGATGAGGTTTATCCTACGTTCACAAGATGAAACGCCCCTCCCCT
>JAFGRB010000235.1 GCA_016935365.1 Deltaproteobacteria bacterium | reverse complement strand
GTCGATTAAAACTCTTGAAATCTGGGGCTTTTCTTTGTTTTGTCAATACCCCCGACTATAAAGGTCGCTTGTTTCAGGCCTAGTACCGTTTCACAAAGAAACGTACGCGTTGCTGCAACGCCGAGCACCCCCATTCGTGCTCGGGCTTTGAAACTCCCTCCGCGCGACTGGGGCCCCCGCTCGGCTGCGCGCAACGCTTTGTGCGGTATCGAAATCACTGTGACGGGGTACTAGCTGGATCGCAAGCGTTCAGAGAGGTGGCAAACCATCCCCCTGAACGGTTATGCTTGGCTTTCCCAAGGGAGGGAGCTTATGGACAGAGTCACATCCATTGCGGCAGCGCTCCTCGCCGTGCTGGTCCTGGCCTGCGGCAACGGCAATGGCGAGAGCGAGCCCTGCGAGCCCGAGACCGGGGCCGCGGTCCGGGCGCTGTTCGCCCTGGATCCGGCCGAGCTGGGGCCCTTCCCCTCGCCGGTCCTTACGCAAGCCGCAGCCGACTCGCCGACCGGCCTGCGGCTCGCGCTGCCGCCCGAGGGCCCGCCGGTGCTGGCAGCCGGGCTCGCGGTGCTGGACCGGGCCGTGCTGCTCGAGGGCCTGAACGGCCGCGACGGCTTCAGCCCGACCTCGCCCGTGCTCCTGCCGCTCGACGGCCCGGTCGATCCGGCCAGCCTGCCGGCCACGCCCGAGGACGCGGCCCTGGAGTCGGCCAGCGTCTTTCTCGTGGACGCGGATCCCGCCTCGGCAAGCTTCGGCGAGCGCGTCCCGGCGAAGGTCCGCGCGCTCGAGTTCAGCTCCCCGGATGGCGACTTGGAGCACCGCATCGCCGTGGCGCCGGCCGCCCCGCTGCGCTCGGCTTCGCGCTACGCGGCCGTGATCACGCGCGAGGTGCGCGATCTCGACGGCGTGCCGATCGGCCCCTGCGCTGCCTGGTCGTACGCCTCCGGGCGCTGCGAGACGCCCGCCGATCACCCCCGGCGCGAGCAGCTCGAAGCGCTGGCCGCCGAGCACGGGGCGCTCTTCGACGAGCTCGGCCTCGATCGCGAGGCGCTGGCCGCGGCCGCGCTCTTCACCACCCAGACGATCGAGTCCGGCCTCGAGGCCGTGCATGATCTGAACCTGCCGGCGCCCGAGGTCGACTTCGACCTGGACGGAGACGAGCTGCCGGACGTGTTCGCGCCGGCCGAGCTTCCAGACGCGCCCGAGGACGCGCTCAGGCTCGAGCACGTGGGCGTGGTCGTGCGGGGCGCGTTCGAGACGGCCGAGCTCAGGGACACGGACGGCCGGATCCACTACGATTCGAGCGGCGCGCCGATCGTCGAGGCCATGGTGCGCCAGCCCTTCGTGCTCAGCCTGCCGGCCGACCCGGCCGCCCAGCCCTGCCCGCTGGTCATCGTCCAGCACGGCCACGGCGCCCGAAAGGAGTTCAGCCTCTACCTGGCCGGCTACCTGGCCGAACAGGGCATCGCCACGCTGGCCATCGACCTGGTCGAGCACGGCGAGTACCCGCGGCGAGGCGACGCCTTCATCGATCTGTCCGACTTCGCGGCCACCGGCGACAGCTTCATCCAGAGCGCAGCCAATCTGATGCGCCTGATCGAGCTCGCCGAGACGGAGCTCACCGCAGTCGACCTCGGTCCCGACGGCGCGGGCGACGGCCAGCCCGACCTGGACACGCGCCGGTTCGGGTACGCGGGCGAGTCGGCCGGCGCCATGACCGGCGCGCTGCTCTGCGGGCGCGAGGAGGCCGTCTCGGCGGCCGTGCTCAACGTGGGCGGCGGGGGCCTGGCCAACTTCCTGCTCTTCTACCTGGCGGACATCTACGAGGAGCGGGAGCTGCTGCCGCTGGCCGTGGCCGTCCAGACCATCATGGACAAGGCCGATCCGCTCGGCCACGCCTTTGCGCTTCGCGACCGGGCCGTGCTCATGCAGGAGGCCGCAGGCGACGGGATCATGCCCAACCTGGCCACCGAGGACCTGGCCCGGGCCATCGGCCTGCCGCTGCTCAGGCCCGTCCACCACCAGGTCGAGGGCCTCGACGTGGTGGACAGCCCGGCCCGCGGCCGCGGCCTGTTCCAGTTCGACCCCGCCGAGCACGGCTTCCTGATGGCCAATGCGGAGCATCCCGAGTCAAGCCACGCGGCCCGGGCCCAGATCGCCCACTACTTCAAGACCCTGTTCGAGGACGGCCAGGCCGAGATCATCGCGCCCTGATGCGCGTCGCAGAGAGGACCTGGACGATGTATCGAAAGATGTATCTGGAATGAAAGGCGGATTATCCATGCGATACTCGGCATTCTGGATCGTTCTTCTGGGGATCTCGGTCTTCGTCGCCGATGTCGAGGCGGGCAAGCCGAAGACGGACGATGAGTGCAAGAAGTCGGTCGATTGCCATTTGATGGGCAAGTGTTCGGCCAGGGGCGGGAAGTGTCTCGCCCTGACCGACGACGACTGCAAGCCATCGGTATCCTGCAAGGAGAGCGGCCGGTGCACGGCAAAGAAGGGGCGGTGCCTGGCCCTGACCGACGGCGACTGCAAGCCATCGTCGAACTGCAAGCACAGCGGCGAGTGCACGGCCAAGGCGGGCAAGTGCATCGCTGTCCGCAACGAAGACTGCAAGACCACGATGTCGTGTACCCACTTCGGCAAGTGCAAGGCCAGAGGTGGGAAGTGCATGGCCCTGACCGATGAGGACTGCAAGCAATCGATCGACTGCAAGTACCCGGGCAAATGCTCGGCCAAGAATGGCGAGTGCATCGCCGGGAAGGATGCAGACTGCAGGCAGTCGAACAGCTGCAGGTCCTCCGGGCAGTGCACCGCCAAGGGCGGCAAGTGCATCGCCTCGAGCAATGCGGACTGTGCGCAGTCGGAAGACTGCAAGTATCTCAGCAAGTGCACTGCAAAAGACGGCCAATGCGTCGTGACGAGCAATGATACCTGCAGGCAGCAGGAGGCCTGCAAGGGAAGCGGTCAGTGCACACTGAAGGATGGAAGGTGTGTGGCCGCGACCGACGCGGACTGCAGGCAGTCGGAAGTATGCAGGATGATCGGCCAATGCGCCGCCAGGCGAGGCAGGTGCGTAGCCTCGCGGGAAGAGGACTGCAAGCGGTCGGAGGCATGCAAGAAGCTTGGCAGGTGTAAGCTCAACGAGTACGGCCAGTGTGTCAAGTGAGTACGTCGGCTTCAGGGTGACCCGATCGCCCACATCGCGCCGCCGGCCCTCGTGCGGGCCGACGTCCAAAGTCGTAATTTATTAAGTTGAAATTTCTTAAGTTGACTTTTTGTAAGTTAACTTGGAGCATCTGGTCATGGGCGCACTGATCGACAGGGAGAAAGAGCGAGAGGCGCTCCGAGCCCGCCTGGCACAAGACAGCTCTCTTTGCCTGGTCTACGGTCCGCGCCGGACGGGCAAGACCTTCCTCCTGCAGCACCTCCTCGCCTCCCAGAAGCGAGCCATCTACTTCCTGGCCGACGAGACCACCTCGGCAGCCCAGCTCCGGCGCTTCCACGCACAGGTGGCTGCCAGCGGGCTTGGGGGGCGGGCCTGGGGGGCCCTGAAGCAGGACGACTGGGGCAGCCTGCTGGACGTCTTGATCCAGGCCGAGGCCGACGCGACGAGGCCCCTGCTGCTCGTGCTGGACGAGGTGCAGTACCTCCTGGCACAGGAACCGAGCCTGCCCTCCATCTTGCAGCGCATCGTCGACGCCCATCGCAAGAAAGCCCGCCTCCATCTCATACTCTGCGGCTCGGCCCTGGGCACCTTGGCCGCCCTGGGCGACGCGGGCCAGCCCCTGCACGGAAGGCTGGACCTGCGCCTGAAGATCGGGCCCTTCGCCTATGCCCAAGCGGCCCGCTTCGCCCCCCGCTGGCCGCTCGCCGAGCGCTTGCGGCTCTATGGCGTCTTCGGCGGTGTGGCCCGCCACCTGGCAGAAATCCGCGCCGGCGAGGACCTTGCTGCAAACGCCTGCCGGGCCATCCTCGCGCCCCTGGGCCCCCTCCACGAGGCGCCGCTGGACATGCTCCGGGCCGAGCGCCTGAGCTCCCGCGCCGAGGCCGAGGCGGTCCTCTCGTCCATCGCGCTCGGGGAGAACCGCTTCAACGCCATCGCCGCCCGGGCAAACCTGCCCTCCTCCCGGCTGGACTACGTGCTCAAGGAGCTGCAGGCTCTCGAGATCATCGAGCGGGAGGTCCGTCTCGGAGACCGACCGGGCGCCCGCACGGCCCGCTACCGTTGCAGGGACCCTTTCGTCACCTTCTGGTTTCGCCTCCTTCTGCCCAACCGCAGCGCGCTGCAGGGCACGGCCCCGGAGATCATCTGGAAGGAGCGCATCGCTGGACGCATCGACGGGCACATGGGGCCGGTCTTCGAGCGCATCGCAGCCCAGGCCCTGCGCGATGGACTGCTGCAGGAGAAGCTGGGTCCACTCGACGAGCTGGGCTCCTGGTGGAGCCGGGATGGCAAGACGCAGATCGATCTGGTGGCGCGCTATGGCGATCGGCTCTTGCTGGCCGAGTGCAAGTGGCGGGCTGGCTCGGCCATGCCCGCAGAGGCCTTGGGCCAGCTGAAGGATCACGCGTCCCGATATCCCATACCCAAAGGCATCCGCGAGGTCTGCTTTGCCCTGGCCAGCGCCGGCCGCTTGCCCCGCCCGCGCAAGGGCGCAGACGCTCCCATCCTCATCGGCCTCAAGGACCTGCTGCCCTAGCTCGACGCGCGCTCGGCCTCGGGCGCTGCGGGTGCTGTCTCCGTCCGCTTGCGCCTCTGCTTTCGCCGCCGGTACTCCTCCTTCGGCACCAGCGGGCCCGGCTCCTTGCGCTCGATGAAGAGCACGCCGTCCAGGTGATCGATCTCGTGCTGGAAGATGCGGGCGGTGAAGCCCTCGACGCGCTCCTCTTGCCAGGCCCCGCCGGCACCCTGGAAGCGAAGCGAGATGGCCTTGGCCCTTCGCACCTGTCCGAAGCCGGCCGGGATGCTCAGACAGCCCTCCCAGTCCAGGAGCAGCTCCTCCGAGGCGTGCAGGATCTCGGGGTTGAGGTAGAGAACCACCGGCTCGCCGGCCCGATCGAGCCGCTGGACCAGGATGACCCGCCGGTTGATCCCCACCTGGGGCGCGGCCAGGCCCACGCCCTTCTCGCGCGCCAGGGTGACCCGCATGCGCTGCTCCAGGCGGGACAGCGCCGGATCGGCCGGATCGATCCTCAGGCTCCGCGTGTGCAGGAAGGCGTCTCCGGCCGGGTTGTCGTTGCAGACCACGTCCAGCGCCTGCCCGTCCTGCGCCCGCATGACCAGAAGCCGCTCGGTGGGCGCCAGGCGCAGATCGGGCCTGGTCACCGCGCGCGGCGTGCAGGCCATGGCGGACAGCGATGCGAGCAGGACGACGAGGGCCTTTGGGTCGCGCATGGCGACCATGATAGGCTGTCCGAGCCCGGAGTCCAAGGCTTCTCGGAAAGGCGGCCGAATCGGCTGGATCGATCCGTAAGATGACGGGTCACGGCGAAGGCGACCGAGGAGGTCATCCATGATTCGAACGAGACGACCGTTCTGGCTGCTGCTCGCCCTGGCGGGCTGTGCAGGCGGGTCCTGCGGGGACGGCGCGAGCTGTCTGCCCCACGACTCCATCTACTGCCTGGACGACGCCGCATACTGGCAGGACAGCTGCGGCGAGATCGACGAGCTCGTCGAGTTCTGCGACTGCGGCTGCCTGCCCGACCACAGCGGCTGCCGGCCATGCGACTGCGAGCCGCACGCCACGACCGCCTGTCACGAGGGCGACGTGTGGTGGTTCGACTCCTGCGGCATGCTGGAGGAGCTGGCCGCGCGCTGCGAGGCGGGCTGCAGCAACGGCCGCTGCATCGGCTGCACCCCCGATTGCGCGGGCCGCGAGTGCGGACCGGACGGCTGCGGCGGAAGCTGCGGCGCCTGCGGCCAGGGGCTCGTCTGCCAGACGTCGACCGGACGCTGCGTGACCGACTGCACACCCGACTGCGGCGGGCTCGAGTGCGGCGACGACGGCTGCGGGGGGAGCTGCGGCTCCTGCACCGGAGGCGCCGTCTGCGAGGAGGGCCACTGCACGTGCGCGTCCCATGCGGCCCGCGGCTGCCACGAGGGAGACGTGTGGTGGTTCGACTCCTGCGGCGCGCCCGAGGAGAAGATCGGCGATTGCCCGTCGGGCTGCGCGGACGGCCAGTGCACCGGCTGCACACCGCAGTGCGAGGGCCGCGAGTGCGGGCCGGATCCGCTCTGCGGCCAGAGCTGCGGCACCTGCCCCGACGGCCACACCTGCTCGGACGAGGGGCGTTGCGTATGCCAGCCGGACTGCAGCGGCCTCGACTGCGGCCCGGATCCGGTCTGCGGGCAGAGCTGCGGCAGCTGCGACGAGCACTCGGTATGCGACCACGGCAGCTGCGAGACGATCTGCGATCTCGATCCGCTGGAGAGCGACACCCAGATCAACATCGATCTTCCGGTGGTCCGCATCTCGGGCAGCGTAAGCCTGAACGGCGCGCAGATGCCCGACGCGCCCAGCCGACGCGGCTACGTGGTGCTCGTCAACAAGTCCACCCACGACTCCATGTACGCCAGCGTCGGCGAGAGCGGTGTCGCGCGCTACGAGATCGAGGTCTTCGCCGGCACCTACGACATCCGTTTCCACGGCTATGCCGACGACTACCAGCAGGTTGTGCCTTACCAGCAGGTCGTGCTCCAGCGGAACGCAGAGCTCCTCACGGACCGGGTCATCGACCTCGACCTGCAGACCGTCCGCGTCACCGGCACGCTGACCCTGAACGGCCAGACCATGCCCGACGCGGCCAGCCGCCGCGGCTACGTCGTGCTCGCAGACAAGGAGTCCGGCGGTGCCATGTACACGAGCGTCGGAGACAGCGGCCCGGCGCGCTACGAGCTCGTGGTCTTCGCCGGCCGATACGACATCCGCTTCCACGGCTACGACGACGACTACCAGGACGTCGTGCCCTACCAGCAGGTCCTCCTGCTGCAGGATCAGGAGATCCGCTTCGACCGCCTGTTCGACCTCGACCTGCAGACCGTCCGCGTCACCGGCACGCTGACCCTGAACGGCCAGACCATGCCCGACGCGACCAGCCGCCGCGGCTATGCCGTGCTCGCGAATCGCCAGACCGGTGAGACCATGTACGCGAGCGTCGGAGACAGCGGCCCGGCGCGCTACGAGCTCGTGGTCTTCGCAGGCCGATACGACATCCACTTCCACGGCTACGACGACGACTACCAGCAGGTCGTGCCCTACCAGCAGGTCCTGCTGCTCGAAGACCAGGAGATTCGCATCGACCGCCTGTTCAACCTCGACCTGCAGACCGCCCGCGTCTCCGGCACGCTGACGCTGAACGGCCAGACCATGCCGGACGCGTCCAGCCGGCGCGGCTACGTGGTGCTGACCGATGCGCGGACGCACGACACCCTCTATGCGAGCGTCGGAGACAGCGGCCCGGCGCACTACGAGCTCGCGGTCTTCGCCGGCCGCTACGACGTCGCCTTCCACGGCTACGACGACGACTACCAGGACGTCGTGCCCTACCAGCAGACCCGACTGCAACAGGACCTGGAGATCGGCATCGATCGGGCGCTCGACTTCGACCTGCAGACGATCAGCGTCTCGGGCACGCTGACGCTCAACGGCGCCCGTATGCCGGACGCGGCCAGCCGCCGTGGCTACGTGGTGCTGACGGACAAGCAGACCTACGACACGGTCTATGCGAGCGTCGGAGACAGCGGCCCGGCGCACTACGAGGTCACGGTCTTCGCGGGCCTCTATGACATCGCCTTCCACGGCTACGACGACGACTACCAGCAGGTCGTGCCCTACCAGCAGACCCGCCTGCAGAAAGACATGCAGCTCGTCATCGATCGGCTGCTCGACTACGACCTGCACACGATCGCCGTCTCGGGCGCGGTGACCCGCAACGGCACCCGCATGCCGGACGCGGCCAGCCGCCGCGGCTACGTGGTGCTGGTGGACAAGCAGACCCACGACTCGGTCTTCGCCGATATCGGGGCGACCGGTCCGGGTCAGTACGCCATGGGGGTCTTCGCCGGCCGCTACGACGTCGAGTTCCACGGCTACGACGACGACTACCAGGACGTGCTGCCCTACGAGAACATCCGGGTGCGCACCGGCTGCCTGGCCGCAGGCGCCTGCCAGGGCAGCCTCGACGACGCCAGCGGCACCTGGGACGTCGACTTCCTCAACACGGCCTGGAGCCCAAACGGCCAGATGACCCTGTTCCTCGTCCAGGACGGCGAGAGCCTGAGCGGAACCTACACCAGCCCGCAGTGGTACATCGGCAGCGGGCAGATCACCGACGGCTGGATCCGCGATCGGGAGATCTCCTTCCACGTCCGCTTCGTCCAGACCGGCGACGTGGCCCTGAGCGGCGCCCTGCTCGGCCCCTGCACGGTGTTCGGCTTCGCGGATGTCAGCGGCGGTCTGGACTCGGACTTCGTGGGGGTGCGGAGATAGCAGCCAGGCGGCCTCGATTAACGGTCAGGGATGGACCATGAACACGCCGGCCTGCATCTGGTAGTAGACCACGATTATCCTATCCTGGCCGTCGAAGCCGACGAAGATCACATGCGGCACGATCCCGGTGCTGCCGGTCTCGATCGTCTGCTCGGGCTCGAAGACGCCCTGCGAGGTCAGGCGCCGCATCTTGAGCTGGAACGCCAGCCGCTCGAGCGGCGTCTCGCTCCAGACCACCGCGGCCCCGCCGCTCGAGTCGAAGGCGACCGCTGGATTGCTGGCGTTCTGCCCGCTGTCCAGCCGCTCGGGCGCCGTCCAGTCGCCGCCCGGCTCGAAGCGCCGCGCCCAGATCTCGTGCGGGTCGTTCTTGTGAAAGGCGAGCAGGCAATCGCCGTCCGGCCCCACCGCGAGCACCGGGTCCTGGGCATCGGCGTCCAGGGTCGGCTCGGCCGAGACCAGGGCGAAGCTGCCCTGGGCCGGGCGGTAGAAGCTGTACTCCTCGGCGCCCTTGTCGATGATCAGCATGGCGTCGCCCGCCGCGCCGACCGCCAGCAGCATCGGGCTGCCGTTCTCGTCCGGCTCGACCCAGCCCGCCTGCACCCAGGCCTCGCCCGGGCTGCGCGCCGCCGACTCGGCGTGCTGGCTCTGCTTCCAGACGGCCAGGGCCCAGCCGTCGCGCGTGCCGCCGAGAAGAGGCGTCTCGCACCAGTCCAACGGATCGCTGTCCAGCACCAGCGGCTCGCTCCAGCCGCCGCCCGGATCGAAGTGCAGCGCCTTGACGTCGAGGCCTCCGGTCTCGTATACCAGCACGGCCCGTCCATTGGCGCTGCCTGCGAGCTTCGGACTGCGCTCGGTGATATCGCCCTGCGCCGTGCACTGGGCCGCGTCGGTCCAGGTCTCGCTGTCCGGGTCATAGCTGCGGAAGTGCAGCAGCGGTGTCCCGGGAGGAAGCTGCTGCACCCAGACGGCCAGGATCCCGCCGTCCTCGTCCAGCGCGGCCCAAGAAGACGAAGGCATGCCTTCCAGCCCCTCGCTGGCGACGAAGCTCGAGCCTTGCTCGCGCTCGGCGTCGTAGGACACGACCACCGCGCCCAGGGTGGTGCCCAGGCCGAGGGCCACGTCGCCGGCTTCGTTGACCTGCAGCTCCGATCTGTCGGTCAGGATGAAGCCGCCTTCCAGCAAGGGGATTGCCGGCGACGACGCTTCGTCGCCCCCGCCGTCGGCCGGCCCGCCTTCGTCGCCGCCGGTGCTGCCGTCGTCGCCGCCCGTTCCAGCGTCGTCGGTCATCCCGCCGTCGTCGGTGCCCGATTCCTGCTCGCAGCCCGCCATGCCCAGGGATGCCAGGAAAACGATAAGAGTAAGCAGCGTGCAAGTCCTCATCCCGTGACCCTCCCGTTGCACTTTGGCCGAAACGCATTGTTCGGCCACTTGGAAAGCCGACTCGAACACGAACTCGCCGCAGAAGTCAAGCCCGCTTTGCTCTCCGCTCTCCTATCCCCACCGGACAACAAACTTTGAGCATAACTATTGATCATATCCGCGCCGGCGCGGTTCGAGCGCGCCCAGGCCAGGAGTCAAGCAGCAGAAACACCGCGTATTTCAAAAGAGACCCCGCCTGGCTCAGTTCTTGCGAACGCGGCATGGGAGAATCGGTTCTGGAGACCATCGCATGCAGATATGCCTCATCGACGACGAGCCCATCGTTCTCGACACGATCTCAGGCTTCCTGGCAGACCTGGGCCATTCGGTGATCTGCGCGAGATCGGAAGCGGACATGCTTGAGCTACCGGACGCGCAGAAGACGGACCTGGTCATCACCGATCTCCAGCTGCCCGGCCAGACCGGCTACAACTCCGTTCGCAGGGCCCTCGAGTTCTTTCCCGATACGCCCATCGTGGTCATCTCCGGCTATCGGGAAGCCCTGCTGTCCCTCCCGGAAGAAATCGAAGAGGAGCTCTACGCCTGCCTCCCCAAGCCATTCAGCCTCGAGGAGCTGGAGCGCTTGTTGGAGCGGCTAAGTGGAGGAGCGCGATGAACGAAGTGAGAAAGGTCCTGTGCGTGTTGCTGGAGGACCAGCGCAAGGAATACGAGGCCGAGTTCGCCAGCTTGAAGGCGCGTGGGGCCGAGCTCATCTTCGAGACATCCCCCGAGGATGCGCTCGCCTCGATCGGCCAGCTCGGGCCGGATCTCGTGATCGTGGGCATGGATGTCGGAAGCATGGAGGGCATCGAGTTCCTCGCCCTGCTCACGCACAGACAGCCGGAGTACCGGGGATCCGTGGTGGTCCTGCCCGCGAAGTCGGATGGGCTCGCACCCCTGATCCACGCCCGAGACGGCGACTCCGGCCGCTCGTCCGTCGAGAACGTCGGCTTCGACCAGATCGCAGAGCTGATCGCCGGGCCCCGACCACAGCCCGCCGAGGTGTACGAGTCGCCCGTCCTGGAGGAGATCCCGGAGGAGGAGGCCCTGCAGGCCCCGTCTGGAAAGCCGAGGTGGCCCATTCCGCTCGCGGCCGCATGTGGGGTGCTCGTGATCGCCCTGGCGGGCTACTTCGTCTTGTCGGGATTCGGCGAGACGACACCGGCGACAGCAGGCCTCCTGGAGCCCCGGGACGCGAGTGCCGAGCCCCCAGAGCTTGCGAAGGCCGAGCCGACACCCGCACCCCCAGCAGCGGACACGCAAGAGCCCGCTCCCGCCCAAGAGGTCGCGAAAGCCGCTCCGAGCACGGGGGAGGCTTCGCAGGAGGACGCGGAGTCATCTCCTGCCGAGCCAGCGGCACCCCCGCCGGTCCAGGCGGATCCAGCCCTGCAGGATGATACCGTGCTCCCGCTGGCTTTCGACAGCGCGTCGAGCCGGCCCAGTATCTCCGACCCCCATGAGCTCGACCGCATCGTGGAGGCGCTTCGCGGCCAGCCGGGTCTCAAGATCGAGCTGACGGGCCATACCTCGGCCCCAGGAGAAACCTCGAGCAACTACAGGCTGGGCATGCTCCGGGCGCGGATGGCCCAGAAACTGCTCGTGCGCCGCGGGATAACCAGAGCGAGGTTCGCGATCAGGAGTCTCGGGGAGAAAGTACCGCTTGCCTCCAACCTGACGCCGGAGGGCCGCGAGAGGAACCGACGCGTGACCGTTCGTCTCGTCCCCTGAGATCGCAAGCGACGAATGCTCACCTTCCCTCCTCTTCCGCCCTTCTGAGCTCCTCGTGCTCCCGCAGCAGGAGCACCATGGACTCCAGCTGCTCGATCTGCTCTTCGAGGCAAGCGATCACGTTCTTCGTCTGGCGATGCCGACTGCGTTCGTCGGCCAGAGCGGTCTCCAGCACGGAAGCGCGATGCTTCAACTGCTCGTTCTCGCTCCGTAGAGAGTGCAGCTCCTTCGCCAAGCGATCCCGCTCTCCGCGCATGAAGCTCAGGTCGTTTTGCAGCTCGAGGCGCTCTGCCTGGAGCGCCCTGAGCCGCACGAGCACATCCTGGACATCCCCTCGTTCCTCGTCTGTCCCTGCGATTTCGCGTCCTGCTGTCATGGCTCGAACACCGCCTCGACCTCCGCAGCGAGCCGGGCAAACCGCTCTTCCTTCCACCAGCCTCTCAGGTTCTCGATCATCCTCCTGCGCGTCGACGCATCCTCGGAGAAATCGAGCTCGATCTCGCAGCCGGTGATCCTCTCTATCGCGAACTTGGCAGCGTGCCGGACCTCCATGGCGGAGTCCTCAAGTGAGAGGATCAGGGTGAACACCGTGGCGGCCGCACCCGTCCCGGCTGCCGCAGCGGCGGCAGCACAGCGCACGCTCGGATCCGGATCATGGAGCGCCTGCACGATCAGGGAGGTCGCGCGTCCCGTGACGAGATCCTGGATCGTACTCATGGCGAGCCTGCGAACGCCCGGGTCGGGATCGGCCAGGGCCTCGAAGAGCTCCGCCGACACCTCGCCGGCCTCCTGGGCTGCACCCTCGTCGAGGGGATGCTCGGAGCTGAACAGAATCCGCTCCAGCGAGTGCAGGCGGCCCTCCATCGACGAGAGCCGGGATGCGATCTCGGCGCGCCTCGAAAGAGACGTGCGGTATGGGCGACGACTCCGCCTGCGTCGCCGGCTCTTCGTCCGGATGGCGCGGTAGGGGAACAAGACCGCGTCGACGGTTCTGCGAACGGCGTAGCCGAGGTAGTAGGCCATCCGGGAAGGATACCCCTTTCGGGAAACGCCATCCCGCTCGCGGATCTTGGTACCGGAAGAGACCATTCGAGCCCTTCATCTCCGGGGGGCGCCATCGACCGATTCCATCTCACTCCATGCCCAGATCTCTGCGTTTCTTATCGATGAAGCTATCGATCGCCTCCGTGAGATAGTCTCTCTTCGCCCTGACATCCTCTGGAACGCGCGAGTTGTATGTCTTGCGCATCTCCTCGAACTCCTTGCTCAGCCGCTCGTGGATGTCACCGGCCTTGACCCCCTCGATGACGTCGTTCGAGTTGTAAAGCACCAGATCCGCCACCATGACCCTCGCGATTCTCTCGGCGTTCTTCTGTTGCGGATCCTTCTCTGCCTCCTTGACCCCCGGCGGTGGCGCCTGCGGAGTCGCTTCTGGCTCCTCTCTCGGCGGTTCTTCCAGGGCTGGGGCCTTCTCTGCTGGCCCTGCCTTCTCCGCCGGCTCTGCCTTCTCCGCCGGCTCTGCCCTCTCCGCCGGCTCTGCCTTCTCCGCCGGCCCTGCCTTCTCCGCCAGCTCTGCCTTCTCCGCCGGCCCTGCCCTCCCTGCTGGCCCTGCCTTCTCCGCCGGCTCTGCCTTCTCCGCCAGCTCTGCCCTCCCTGCCGGCTCTGCCTTCTCCGCTGGCTCTGCCCTCCCTGCCGGCCCTGCCCTCCCTGCCGGCCCTGCCCTCCCTGCTGGCTCTGCCCTCTCCATTGGTCTTGCTTTCTCTGCCTGCCCTTCAGCTTGGTCTCGCTCGACGACCCCTGGTGCTCCGGCTGAGGTCTCCCGATACGTTGCCGGCTTGCTGGCCTCCAAGGCCTGCAGCATGTCATCGCGAAGCCCGCCGATGGCCTTCTCGACGAAGCGCTGGACCTGCTCGAAGCGCGTGTGAAACTCCGTGGGCAGATCGGAGATCTCATCGCGCAGACCGGCCAGGGCCTTGTCGATAGGAACGTCCGCCTTCGACCGGGAGAAGCCTTCGATCGCCCTGCGCAGCTCCTCGATCTCCTTTCCTGCGGCCGGAGACGGCTGCTTCGCCTTCTCCGCAGACAGCTTCTCCACGGCCTTGCCCAGCGCGTCGATCTCCTTCTTCGTGGCCAGGCCGGCTGTGGCCTGTTCGACGAGCCGCTCCAGCTGTGGCCCGAGCTCCTTCGGATTCGCCGCGGTCAGGGGCACCTGCTTCGCCCTCTCCGACGACAGCTTCTCCACGGCCTTTCCCAGCGCATCGATCTCCTTCTTCGTGGCCAGGCCGGCTGTGGCCTGCTCGACGAGCCGCTCCAGCTGTGGCCCGAGCTCCTTCGGATTCGCCGCGGTCAGAGGCACCTGCTTCGCCCTCCCCGCAGACAGCTTCTCCACGACCTTGCCCAGCGCGTCGATCTCCTTCCTCGTGGCCAGACCCTCCACCGCCTTGCTGACGATCCTCCGCGTCTCCTCGCCGAGCTTCTTCATGCCCGTGCCCGAGAAGGGGTCCTGCCGGATGTGCGCAATGCTGGACACCGATCCCTGAATCTTGCTCAGGGCATCACAGATCGACTCGTAGGTCCTCCGGCCGTCCTGTTCGTCCCGGTCGGCTCTGGGTGCGGCCAGGAAGTCCAGGATCTGATTGTTCTGCTCCACGATCCGGGCGAGACTCTGGTTCTGCGTCTCCAGCATCTTCACGATCGAATCCGCGGGAAGGGCGGCATCCGAAGAAGGAGTCTGGACCGGCAAAGGCGGATCGGCCCGGGTCTGAGCCGGGGCGCTGGTCTGTGGCGCATGCGCGACCTGAGCCGTCTCCGGCAGCGGTGGCGGGGAGGGCGCTTTCACTGGAGCTGGAGACGGAACCGGAGGAGGAGGAGCGGCCGGGGTCGTCTTCTGCTTGTCCGAGGCGCTGCCGACGCCGTCTCCGAAGGAGGACAGCAACTTCTTGAACACGACGTTCGATATCTTCGAGAGCGTGTCGAGCACGCCCTCCCCGGTGAGGGCGCTGGCCAGAAAGACCGGGTAGCCCCTGGGGTTCAGCTCCCTGTCGAGATCCTCGGGGGACATCAGATTCGGGAGGTCTCGCTTGTTGTACTGGAGCACGACCGGAACGTCAAAGGGGTCCATTCCCAGCTCGCGAAGGTTTTCGAAGAGGTTCTCCAGGCTCTCGATGTTCGAGTCCCGCATCTGTTGCTGTGAGTCTGCGACGAAGACCACCCCATCGACGTTCTTGAGCACCATCTTCCGGGTGAGGTTGTACCGCACCTGCCCCGGGACCGTGTAGAGCTTGAACGTGGTGGAGATTCCGCGGATCTTTCCGAGATCCATGGGCAGATAATCGAAGAAGATGGTTCTATCGCCCTCGGTGGACAGCGACATCATCTCCTTGGCATTGGGCACTTTCTTGTTGATGTACTCCAGGTTCGTCGTCTTGCCGCATAGACCTGGCCCGTAGTACACGATCTTGCCCTGGATCAGCCTCTTCTTGATATCGATATTCGCCATGGCACCCCATCCCTCAGTCGTACTTTCCCCGGCGCACGTCCGTCACCGCCAAGCTGTGCTGTGCAGCGATGATATCTTTTGTCTTCTTGATGTCATCTTCTCTGTCCTGGTAAGGCCGGATTTTGGCATCCAAGATCCGCCCCCCTTCCATGACCGTGGTCCGGATCTCCATTCTCTCGCCACCGGTGATCTCGGTCTGGATGTGGAATGCGCGCTCTCCTCGCTTCACGTAGTCATAGCAACCGAGGTTCCGGACGTCCTCCGGTGCATTGACCATCGATTCCTCCTTGGCGGCACTCGCGGGCCCGGCTCATCGCGCATGTCGACCGCACGAGAGTTTCTGATTCAGCCTGGACAGCATGTCCCGGCCCATCTCAAGCTCCGCCGATACGGTGGCGATCTCCTTCCTGGCCGCCTCGATGTCCTCTTCCATCGAGGCGGTCTTTCCGTTGAGCTCTCGACCCCTGGCGACATTCTCTGCGCACCTGTGACTCAAGATGACCAGCTCTCGCTCGAGCTTGCCGATATCTACTTCCATCTCCACGACCCGAGCAGCCAAGAGCTCGGCCTCGGCGCTCATTCGATCGCGCTCCTGCCTGGCCCTGGCCTGGCGCCCGAGCAGGTCCTTCTCCTCGCTCGCCAGATAATCGAGGATTTCCTCGAGCGCACGCCGTTTCTCATCGAGCCGATCGAGCCGCTCGCGCACCTCTCGATTGCGCTGCTTCAGGTCCACAGACGCCGAGAGATCCGAGCTCCTCGCGCGAAGCTGCAAGTTGTTATCTTCCGTCAATCCGCTTCATCCTGCTGGTAGTACCAGCGGTTCGAAAGCACGCAGACATCCGTGACCGAGCGGCGGATCTCTTCCAGCGCTTTCTTGGACTCATCGATCTCCGTCCTCAGCGTGTCCCTCTGCTCTTCTGCGGTCTGTAGCTGGCCCTCCAAGAACTTCGATCGGCTGAGCAGCGCATCGCGCTCCTCCACCAACGTGGCCATCCGATTCTTCACATCGGCCACGACCCCCATGGCGCGATCGAACTGAGCCTCCACACACTGGAGCTCTTCGACCGCATCATCTCTCTCGGCACGCAATCGCTCTGCGAGTTGCGAGAGCTTCCTGTTCTCTCTCTCTCCTTCAGCCAGCTGGCTTCCGAGATCCTCGACCGTCGCGGCGAGACGAGATCGCTCTCGCTCCAGGTGAGTCGCCTCCGATCGGAGACCCTCCAAGGATACGAGACCCTGCTCGGCTCTCTGAATCTGATCCTTCAATGCGCCGTGCTCCTGCTCGCTGCGCAGCGTCTTCTGCTTCTCCCTCTCCAGATCCTTCTCGAGAGCCCCGTTCAGCTCGAGCATCCTCTCGAGTTGCTTCTCCAGATCCTGGATCATCCGGGAGAGAGTCTGGACCGTCTCGTTGAGAAACGTTCCTTCCTCGCCCCCATCCCGGATGTCCCGCCGTCGTTTGCCTTCATCTGGCTCCATGTTCGCCTCACAGTTTCAGGTCAAAGACGACCTTCTCGGTCACCATCTTCACGATCATTCCCATGGCCTCGATCACACCCTCGCCCTTGATCGCGACGGCCTCGAAGTCCGGTACGTGATATCGGTTCAGCTCGTTGCGCATCTCATCCACCGACACCGTATCTTCGAGATCCCGTTTGTTGTACTGGATGACATGCGGAACGCTCTTCAGCTGGATGCCGTAAGTCTGGAGGTTCTCCTCCAGATTGAGAATGCTGTCGATGTTGGCCTCCATCCGGGAGACCTGAGAATCGGAGACAAAGACGATGCCGTCCACTTGCTTCAAGATGGCCCTTCGGGTGAGGTTGTAAAAGGACTGCCCGGGGACGGTGTAGAAGCTGAAGCGGGTTTCGAGGCCCTTGATCTTGCCCATGGAGATCGGGACGAAGTCGAAAAACAACGTCCGTTCCGTCTCCGTCTCGAGCGACAACAGCTTCCCGCGTTTCTTCGGATCGGTTTCCTTGTGAAGGAATCGCAAGTTGGTCGTCTTCCCGCCCAGGCCTGTGCCGTAGTAGACGATCTTGCATTGGAGCTGTCCTTTCTTGACATCGATGAAGGCCATCTGGGCTCCTGTCACCTCGCGTCCTGCATCCCGCCCTTCACGACGAGCATTCGCATCTTCCTGAGCGAGCCGAACAGCCCACTGATGGCACGGCCGAGGCCGTCCGCCTGCTGCATCAGACACCTCCTCTCGCGGCAAAGTGCCTCGAGCCTGCACTCATGGCGACGCATGGCCTCCTCGGACGATAGGACTTTGCGGGAAAGCGCATCGCGCCTGGCTCGGATCCTCTCGAGCTGCGCGCCCCGCTCTGCCATCTTGCTCGAAAGCGAATCCAACTCCCGCTTCATCGCGGCCAGACCCAGATGGAGGGAGTCGAGCTCCGCGTTGCGCTCATGGACACGAGCGCGCAGCCGCCTGGCTTCCGCTCGGAGATCCTCGACGCGGGCTTCCAGTTCGACCTCGGTGCGCAGCTTCTCGGCGGCCTGCCCGTGGAGCGACTCGACCTCCTCGGAAGCCGCGGCGTCATCCGCCTCCAAGAGGCGGATGAGCTTGTGGACGATCTCCTGGCTCAGACCCGTGACTGCCGACACCTCGTCCGGCCGGGCCGCGAGGAGCTGGTCCACCGTGACAAGACCGGCTGCGCTGAGCCTCCTCAACACGAGGTCGCCGACGCCTTTCTTGTCTTTCAGCGCGGCATAGATCGTCTTCTGCTGTCCGGGATCGCCGACTTGTCCGCCACTCATCTGCTCGGCCAGGTCCCGGATCGCAATGACATGCCCGAGGATCGCCTCCCGGACCTCGGTCGGCATCGGAGCGCCCAGCTCGGGCTCCAGATCCGAGATGCTTTCATGCAGATCGTCCAGCAGCTTGTAAGCGTCATCGAATCCCATCCGCTCCGTGGCCGACTTGAGCGAGGAGAGCATCCCGTTGAGCGCTTCGAGCGATTCCGTGTCCCCGTGTCCGGTGAGGATCTGCTCCAGCATCTCCTCGACGGGTTGGAGGTATTGCGGGAAGGCGGTGCCGAATATCTCGCGTATCTCCTCTGACTGATGGTCGTCTACCTCCAGGAATCCGATCGAGTCATCCTTCTCTGCAGTCACAGACGCTTCTTCCTCGGAATGGACCGGTCTCGAGCCAAGCTCGGAAGCTTCCCGGTGCAAGCTGGACTTGTGGCTCTCATCCGTCATGGCCGAGTTCTCCGGCGCCCTCAATTCCCCCTAGCCCTTCTTCCCTTTCGCGGATGCGCTCGCATCTTGAGCTGGCTCCTCGGTGGTCTTGACGGTTCCGAGCGCCGCCAGCTCCTCGGGCAGATCTCCAGCTCCCTCTTCCCCCTCATCGGTCCGCTCCTCCGCCGACCCGTCCTCTGCGGAGGCCTTGACGCTCCCCAGCGCCTCCAACTCCTCGGGAAGCCCTTCCGCCACGCCTCCCTCGTCCACCTCAGCGGTGGACTCCTCCTCCTCGGCGGTCTTGACGCCCCCCAGCGCCTCCAGCTCTTCGGGGAGCGCTCCCTCCCCTCCGCTCCCGATCTGCTCCCCTGCCGGCGCTGTCTTCTCGGAGGCCTCGACGGTCCTCAGCGCCTCCAGCTCTGCGGGCATGCCCGTCTCCTCCTCGCCTTCGTCCAGATCCTGCTTTGGCCGGCCGCGGGACGCTGCCGCGCTCTTCAGGTCCACGATCTTGCCGAGTCCTCCCACCTGCGCGGAGTCCGCGCCCGGCGGCTCAGAAATCGCGCGCGCTGCCGGCAAGGCCTCTGCCTGCTTCCGCTGCATGCCAAGTGCATCCTCTCGCTCCAGATGCTTGCCGACCCTGGCCTCTTTCCACCACTCCTTGAGCTGATCGATGCGCTTCGTCCTGTCTTCCTGTCCCGCCTCTACATCGACATCGATCTTCTCCCCCAGCAAGGTCTCCAGGGAGGACTTCGCGGCCTCACGAACGCCCCTGTCCGCGTCTCCGAGTGCCCGGATCAGGGAGAGCACGGCCCGATCGTCGCGCATGGCGCCCAGTGATGCGGCCGCCGAGATGCGGACATCCGGATCCGGGTCGTGCAGCGCTGAGACGAGGCCCGCCGTGGCTCCCCTCGCCCCGCGCCAACCGAGATAGCTGGAAGCTGCCTTTCGAACCGCCGGGTGATCGTCCTCCAGTGCGGCCAGCAGCACCTCGTCGTCGTGCGGATCGCCCACTCTGGCAAGCCCCCTGAGTGCGGCCAGGCGAATGTGCGGATCTGCGCTGTCCTTGTGTACTCTGAACAGCCCGACGACGGACGCATCCCCCTGCAAGGCGAGCGAGTTGAGCGCCACGGCGCGCACCTTGTCATCGGGATCCTCGAGAGCGATGCACAGAATGTCGCGCACGGCAACCGTGCCGAGCTCGCCCAGGCGTGCCACAGCGGTCCTCCGGATCTCGGTTTCGTCTCCGAGGAGATCCTGGACCAGCTTGTCGAAGACGACCTTCTGCGAGCCGTCCTGGAACGACGCATCTCGCGAAGACTTGAGGATGCGATGGCGCGCCTTGGGGCTCAGACGGGTCCCCTTTCGCTCCTCGACTTGTTTGGGGAACGCAGGCCTCTGCGCCACGAGCGGGCTGGATCCGGATGCCGCGCCCTGCCGCAACTTGAGCTCCCGGGCCGTGCTGCGCTCCAGCCTGGCGCGCTCGATGTGCTTCATACGCAGCTGCTCTCTCAGGTCGCGCGAGCGCTTGATGTGCTCCGTCAACCGGGAGGCTGCCGTGTGGGACTCGTCCGTTCTCACAGAGCTCGTCCCCTGCACGACCTGCGAGTAGATCCCGTCGAGATCCTTCTCGAGCCGGGCGATCTGGTTTTCCAGCACGATCCGCCTCGCCGCCAGGCGTATCTGCTCCCGTCCTTGCGCGCTCTCATCCGGCGCCTCGCTGGCGGGCGTCTTTCGGGGTCTCAGCTTTCCAAGGAAGCGGAACACGCGTCCCGCGGCCTTGGCCGCCTCGGAGAAGGCCTTACGGGCATCGACTCCGTTCATGTCTTCACGGGTTTCCATTGCTCCTGAAATGCCTCGCAAGCCGAAGGCGATCGTTGGGAGGGATGACCATGAACTGCACGCCGACCCGGTAATATCCCTCCATGGAGGCCTTCGAGTAGACGACCCTTCCGACTGCACTCAGGTTGAACTCCTTCGTCGCCACCTCGAGGAAGATCCTCTTGCCGACCGGCAGCGGTCTCGGAACCAGGATGCCCACGCCCGACGCGGAGATGTCGCAGGTCTTGGAAATCCCCTCGCTGGGTAGTTCTTCCCCATCCGATTCGTCATCCAGAATCGAATACCAGACGAAGTTGACCGTGGGATAGCGTGTGGCCACCCCGGGCCTCCGACCCGAGCCGTAGGCTCGCGTATCGTCATCCTGGCTCATCTCTTCGCTCGCTCCTCGTCGATCTGGCGCAGCGCCTCCAGAATCATGAACTGGGTGTTTCCACTGATGGTGACCTCCTCCGGAATCTTGCTGGTCTCTTCGAAGTGAAACGTCCCGCTTTCCAGTGCCATGGCTGCGAAGAACGCGACCTGGCCGCTCATGCCTTCGCAGGCCGCGTGGTACAAGCTGCCATCGCGCAGGTACATCTCCGCCCTGGTCCCACCGGACTCCACCCTGAAGATGCCGGTGGACTTGTTGGAGGAGATGAGCTGGAGCAGATCGGCGAGGATCCCTTCCTGGATCAGGCCGCTCAGCGTACTGACGCCGCTCGCCTGCTGCTTGGCCGGCTGGGCGGCGCTTCCCGTCTCGTGCTCGATTTGAGGAACTGCATGCATCTGGCTCGCATTTCGAGCAAAACTCGTGCCACGCGTGCTCGCTGTCTCGGCCATGGCCTGCGAAGTCCCGATACCGAGGATGCTCTCGATCCTGGAGATACGCTCCTCGAGCATCTGGCAGGTCCTGAGCATCCGCTCTTCTAATAGATCCAGTCCCGTCTTCTCCCGTCTGGCCCTGATATCCGCGAGCTCGCGGCGCATCCGCGCAAGGCGCTCGACCCGCGGGTGCTGGACGATCTTCGCACCGGCGCCCGCCCGTCCGGCCGGCCGGGGTGAGCCCGGGTGAAGCTTCTCGATCAGCCGGAGGATCTCTTCCTTTTTCTCCGCAATGTCCATTCTCGCGAATGCCCCGATGCCGAGTATCAGCTTGAGCCTCCTCGGCACAAGCGCGGGCGGCCGCAGGCCGCATCAGCCCACATCGGCATGCGACGCCACCCGCAGGCCATCGCAGCCGTCGAGCTCCACCTCGCCCTCGAGCGGATGGTCCACTAGCTCGTCCCGCATCTCTTTCAATACCCGGATGCGCGAAAGGAGCGTCTTCATCCTGCTCGTCACCGCGATCGCCTCCTCGTCGCCCCTCGCCCCATGGACCACTTCGGAGCCGATCGCGATGAGCGCCTCCTCTATTTCTCCCTGCAGCAGCAAGGCCCTGGGGCTCAAGACGCGATTCACCGCCTTGTGCCCCAGCTTGGACTGAAAGAAGCGCGCGATGCCACCGAAGTGTATCGAGAGCTCACCCAGCAAAAAACTCAGCTCCTCGAGCTTCCTCTCGGCCTTCTGACTCTCCTGTCCCGGGATCCCCGATCTCGTGCTCATCTCAGCTCCTTCCTCAGCTTCTCGCTCCAGTGTCGAGCTGGAAATCGAGATTCTCAGCAAGCGCTGTGCCAAAAGCCCCGATAAGGCGAGCTGCTGGACCCTTCGCTACCTGCATGGGCGATCTTGAGAAATCCGCACCCGGCAACGAGAAGAAGCGGGCCAGCGAGACCGAACCGATGCGCTTTCGTAGCGCAGAGCAAGTATTGAGCACATTATTTGTCGTGCCGGGCATCACGACACGAAGATCCAGAGCCCCGGCGTGTCAACTCCCCTTTCCTCGCGACAGGCCATCCGCTTCTCGTGCGGCCCCGGCTTCCTGTACGGCCGCCTCCACAGCGGCCGCCACGTCCGGCTCATCCGCCCCCTGCACGGCCGCCTCGACAGCAGCCGCCACGTCCGGCTCATCCGCCCCCTGCACGGCCTCCTCGAAGGCATCCGCCATGTCCGGCTCCGCCTCCTGCACAGCCGCCTCGGCAGCACCTGCGATGTCCGGCTCATCCGCCTCCTGTACGGCCTCCTCGAAAGCATCCGCCATGTCCGGCTCATCCGCCTTCTGTACGGCCGCCTCGACAGCGTGGGATTCGACAACGGATCGAGCATCGGAGTCCATGTCCGCCTCCGGGCTCGCCAGCCCCACGCCCTCCAGAAGCAGCCTGGATCCTCTCGTCAGCAACCGAGCCGTGCGGCCAAGGCTCCACCCAAACCTGTATAGCAGGCTGTTCTCCCGCTCCGCGGATGGGCTTTCCGGCGCTCTGGTCATTCCTCGCGCTCCTCTCTTCTCACATTCCTGCGGGCGGCGCCCGCTCAGAACAATGCGATCAGCGGATTCGCTCGCAAGAAACATGCCCCCCCGAGCAAGGTCCAGCCTGTCCAGTGCTGGTCATCGGCACACTCGATCGCAGAGCACGGCCGCCAGCAACTGTTGTCGACAAGATCTGCGCCTGGAGAAAGGCCCGCAGCGATAAGACGGCCTGCCGGTGCCTGTGCGACGGCAAGCATCCAGGGAATCGCGACCCGCCTCGCGTCGGCGGGCTTGCCCGCTCACTTGCCAGGCTTGCCCAGAATGTCGTCCAGCTCCTTGAGCTTCTGGCTGTTCTTCCTCACCTTCACGTAGATCACGACCACCGTGACCACCAGGGCCAAAAGGATGATTCCTCCGAAAGACATGATACCCTGCCTCCTTTCCCGTACTCGCTAACCAGATCTCTTCGCGCCGGTCATCTGTCGGGCCTTACGGGATCCCAGTCCGGACAGGATGGACAGCACGCCCAGCACGACCAGCACCAGGGGGATCACCACGGTGATGAAGTCGATGATGGCCCACCAGTTGGTCAAGACGCCGCCGATACCCAGAGACAGCAAGCAGATTCCGACAATGATATTCAGCATGAGCCTCTCCTCACGATTTTCCCTCGGGGTACTTGATCTTCATCAACAGCAGCTTCGCGCGGTTGATCGGAATGGCGAACCCCACGCCGCAGTAGACCCTGCTCGGCGCGTAGATGGCCACGTTGATCCCGACGACCTCTCCCGACGTGTTGATCAGCGCTCCGCCGCTGTTGCCAGAGTTGATGGCCGCGTCGGTCTGGAGAAGATCCTCGTAATTGCGTCCGTCGATGGTGACGGTGCGCTTGGTGTCGCTGACGATCCCATGTGTGACGGACTGCTCCAGGTTGAACGGGCTCCCGATGGCCAGCACCTCCTCGCCAGTCTCGAGCATGTCGGAGTTGCCGAGCGAGGCCGCGGGCAGATCGTATGGCGCCTGTATCCTGATGACGGCCAGATCCAGGCTGGGCTCCGAGTAGACGACCTCACACGGATAGAGCATGCCTCGATCCCCGAAGACGCTTGCCCGGAGCTCGCTCGTGTCGGAAATCACATGATAGTTCGTCAGGATGAAGCCCTTCGGATCGAAGATGATCCCCGATCCCATCTTGTCGCCGGTCAGAGACGCCTCGGAAAAGGAAATCGGGCCCCTGGACGGCGAGATGCCGGTCGTCTGCCGGTGGCCGGTGATGTAGGCGACGGAAGCGCGAACCCTGGACACCGCCACGCCGAGATCCTCGGTGGAGCAGGATGCGGGCTGGATGGCGCCCGGCATCGATACGACGCTGGCCCGTACGGCGCTGCGTGGGCCTGGCCTCCGAACGTCCCACGGAAGGAAGGCATACACCGCCAACAGGACGATCTGCGCCGTGGCCAGCAGGGCCAGGACGACCAGCAATGCAGCTTTGCTCCCAGAACTCGTCATCGCTCTCGATCCCTGCGTACTCGCTAGAGCTTGCGCGTAGAAGACGTCGTCCCCTTGCCCTTGCTCGCGCCGTGCTCTTCGTGCTCCTCGTGGCTCCCTGCGTCGAGCGTGGACGGAGTCAGACGGCCGGCCTGATACCACTCCAGCCCCTGTGCGGCCGTGCCGCTCACGCCCGTGTAGACGCGGATGCGAAGCCTGGATAGCTCCTCCAGGGCCTTGACGCTGATATCGTTGGTGATGACCACATTCGAGCCCTCGCTCACCACGAGCTGGGCAGACTGGACCCCGGCACCGGTCCGATCATCCACGTTGGGATTGGCCACGACCTTGCACGTGCCCAAGCCCACGATCATGAAATATGGAGCCCGATCGAACATGGGTGCGATGTGATCGCTCATGGACGAGCCCGACGTGGCGATGCAGATCTTTCCCGCATCATCCCCTGTTATCGTCACCGCGGACGAGGCGGCATCCCCCGCCACAGTCCGAGCCGCGGACAGGCCGAGCTGTCCGATCACGGCGCCGTCTCGAACCATCGGCGTGCCGCAGACCGGGCAAGTCGTGGTGTAGCAGGCAGTCCCCCGGACATGAGGAACCTTCGCGCCGCATCGAGGGCAGATGCACTCTCCGTCCACGGCTCCCTGAAGCAGCCCCGTGGAGGCACTCGTGCCGAGGGTGCCCGCTGTCGGCATGCCCGTGACGTTCGTTGCGGCTGATGCGGTCGTCCTGCTCGCAGAGGTCATTCCCATCTGCGAGTTGACCATGACCTGCCCGGGGGCCATGGTCCGGGTCGAGGACTGGCCGGGAATGGCCATGGGCTGGCCCGCGACCGTGACGATCGCCGCAGCCTGTCCCGGCGTGGCGCCCGATGTCCGCGGCACCCCTGGCGGGATCGTGGTCGGTCCGGACACAGCGGTCACAGCCTGACCCGGGCCCACGGGGGGAATCGTCTCGGGCTTGCCCCCTATTGTCATCCCGGCGCTGACCTGACCCATCTGAGACGGTGCCGTGTTCGGCCCGGCCACGGTCACACCGACCGAGATCTGTCCCGCTGGCGATGCACTGGCGTCGAGATCTCTCTGCCCCTTTGCAGCTCCGGAGTAGGATGGTCTCTGCGGTGAGCCCTGGAAAGGAGTCTGGCTCGTCATCGAGAGAGTCGCCATCTCGGTCGCCAGCGCCGTCGGGATCTGGCCCATGGGAGAGAGACCGGCCATGGCCTGCGCTGCGGGCAGGAGACTGAGGGCCGCGGTCAGGCTCAGCAGCCGGCTCCCGCACACAGGGCAGACGAGCGAAGAGCATGGCACGCCCGGAGGATGCTCGTGGATGGTATGGCAGACCGGACAGTAGCAGTACTGCGTCTGCTGATTGAGATAGAGCGGCGAGAGGTCCTGCAGGAGCCCGGTGCCCGTCGCGCCGAGTCGCATCTGGCCCTGGTTCTGCGTCGAGGCAGCGCTGGCGATCGGAGCTCGCGCCGTGGGCATGCTGGCCATGGCTGCAGCACCCATCGGCGCGCTCCCGATCGCTCCCCCTCCTACCAGAGGGCTGTTGCCGGCTGCAGGGAGCTGAGGCGCTGCCGGGCTGGCGAAAGGCGCGCCCGCGAAAGGAGAGCTCGCGCTGCTGGACGAGACGCCAGCGGCCGAGGGGTTGGCTCCCGTCGGAAGGACTCGCGTCATGGCCTGACCGGCGAAGGGAATGCCGGCGAATGGAGCGCTTCCGGTGCTCGCAGGCGCACTTCCGGCCGCGGGCGCACCGGAGCCGACCGCGAGGGAGTTCGAGCCCGGATCCCAGGTGCGCAGTCGAGTACCGCAGTCCGGACATGTCAAGTCAGCACACGAGATGCTCGGCGGGTGCGGAAAGAGCTTCTGGCAGATGGGGCAGTAGCAGTACTCCGTGCGCTGGCTGGAGCCTGCCACCGCCTGCACGGAGCTCGATGGATCCTGTGCAGGATCGTACTTCCCCTGGGGCGGAATGCTCGAGGGTTTTCCCTTGTAACCGCTCTGCTCCTCTTCTTCGTCCCCGGAGGAGCCGCCGCCCGTCGCGACGATGCTCCGGGAGTAGCTGTATCCCGGCAGGGTGGCCTGAGAGGCCTCGCTCAGAAGCCCTGCTCGGTACTTCTTCAGGACATCGGATACCGTTCCCCCCTCGGCAGTGTAGGGTACGATGTTCAGGACCTTCAGCGCGTCGTATGCCTGAGGACCGTAATCTCTGGAGATCGCCGCGCCCACGCCCTGGGCCGCCACGAGCTGCGCTGCGGCGATCCCGAATCCTCGGCTGCTCGTCTGGACCTCGTTCTTCACCGCCATGAACATGTCGCTGGTCAGGTCGGAGATGATGAAAAACGGCGCGGTTCCGAAGCGAAGCGACAGCTGGGCGGACGGCCCGTTCCCATCGGCAGCAACCGCCACGCGCTGCGGGATCGACGAGCTCTCCCGGACGCTGCCGGCGATGGTGGCCAGGGGAGAGGATGCAGTGCTCGCATCGACAGTCAGGAATACGGCCTCGCCATTCCTGTAGACCTCCAGCACCAGGGTCTGTCCATCCTCGATGGCCCGATAGAAGCTGCTCAGGTCCGGCGTCGGCTCGCGGTTCACGCTGACGATGACGTCGCCCGGCAGCATGCCCGCCTTCTTCGCCAGACCACCCTGATCCACGGCCACGACTGCCACACCCGAGATGGAGGCGGGCAGCGATAGCTGTCCGACCAGATCCGGAGAGATCGGGGCCAGCGTGCAGCCCCATTGGCTGTCCAGATCCGTCTTGGTGCTCATGGCGACTTTCATCAGATAGGTGGGTTGCGCCGCAAGCTCCACGTAGAACGATCTCTGCTGATCTTGCCTGTCCACCACGATGCTGCACGTATCGCCTGGCTCGGAACCGGCTATCAGAGCCTCGAGCTCGGCGACTCTCTCCACTTTTGTCTGCTTGAAGCGCAGCACGATGTCGCCGGTCTTGAGCCCGGCTCTGTCGGCAGGAGAGGAATGGACCACCCTGGTGATCACCACACCCGTATCGCTTTTCAGCTCCATCGCCTTGGCCATCGACGCATTCAGATCCTGGACGGACATGCCGAGATAGGCTGCCGTTCGCGGTGGGCCATTCTTGTCCTCGATCAGATCGTGCAGCTCCTTTCGCAGTTTCGGAAAGGCTATCAGGCACAGCAGGCCCAGGGCCGCAAGCGAGAGAAGGACCCAGAAAGCTCTCCATGCGAAGCTCCGTCTTCCCTTGGAGGCACTCTTCGCCGCTGCAGCGGATTTTCCGTTTGCGATATCGTCAATCATCGCCGACATCCTTCCCGACGGTGCTCACGGTGATCAACGCCGTCTTTTCCAGCCTGTCCCGCAAGATGGACTTGACCCGATCGCAGATCTCACAGCCCTCGCCCAGGCTGATCCGTGGTGAGACTTCAAGCGTCAGGTCGATTCCCAAGTACTGGCCGATTGCCCTCGTCTGCAGCGAGGCCAACCCCAGGACGCCCTTCTCCGACAGCGCCAGCTTCCTGATCCGGCTCTCCATCGACACATCGAGAGAGTGGTCCAGGATCCCGCGCCAGGCGCTACGGGTCATCTGAAAAGCGGAGTGCAGGAGCAAGATCGCCACGACGATCGCGCCGAGCGGATCCATGAACAACAGGCCCATCTGCGCACCGACCACGCCGAGCAGGGCCGCCAGAGAGGAGTAGACATCTGCTCGGTTTTCCCAGGCATTGGCGATCATCGCGGGAGAGCCGAACCTCGCCCCGCAACAGAGGCTGTGGCGGAACATCAGCTCGTTTCCCATGATGGAGATGATCAGCCCCAGCGTCGCCATCATCGTCGGCTGGTGCTCCACGCCGCTTGCGATGTCCGCTATCGACGTGTAGACGATGAGCCCAGCGACAGACGTCAACGAGATGCCGACAAAGAGGGAGGCGATGTACTCGATGCTCCCGCGCCCGTATGGATGCTCCTCGTCCGGAGGGACCTTGCTGATCCTCAGACACAACATCAGGATGAGCGCCAGCAGGACGTCGGCCGCAGAGTGCGCCGCGTCCGCCATCACGGCCCTGGAGTCGCCCTCGGAGCCGCACAGGAGCTTCACGGCAAACAGGAACACGTTGCCCCACAGCGCGACATCGCCCACATGGGCGGCACACCAGTGGCACCTCGGTAGGATCTCGTTGTGTCTGACGCTGCTGTCCATGGGCATTCGCACATCTTCTGGCTACTTCGAAATGCCGATCGGGGACCATTCCGAACCCTTGCTGCACTTGAAGTAGTCATAGGAGGGGAATCCGAACAACGCCGCATAGATGTTCCCCGGGAACATCGACATGGCCGTCGTATACGTGTTCAGCACATCGCTGTATAGGATCCGCTGTGCCATAATCTTTTCCTCCGCTTCCGACAGCTGCTTCATGAGCAACTGGTAGGAATCGCCCGTCTTGAGAAGCGGGTACTGCTCTCCGATGGCCATGATCCTCTGCAGCACATCCCGGCTCGCATCGTCGGTAGGCCTCCGGTCTCCACCCGAGAGCAGCTTGTTCACCGACAGCGTTCTCTCGCGCGCATCCACCGTCCGGTTGAAGACGTTGTCCTCGTGCTGCACGAAGCTCCTGACGCTCTCGACCAGGGCCGGGATCAAGTTGTTCCTGTACTGGACCGCCGTACGAACCTTGCTCTCCTCCGTGAGGACGTCGTACTGGAGGTCGGTCAAGTAGTTGTAATAGAAGATGACGTGTCCGCAGATGGCCAGGCAGATCAAGACCAGCAACAAGATGATGATCTTGTACTGGAGCCGAAGCTTTCGCACCTGGCGCGACAGGTGCTTTTTCAGCTCCCAGGCGCTGACCTTGTACTCATCCGTCAATTGGCTCACCACCTCAAGCAAGCATCTCTTCGAGCTCCAGTGCTTTCTTCAGACAGGCCAGCGCCTCCTTGTGCCTGTTCATGCTGTCGTAGGCCAATGCCATGTTCTTGTAGGAAGGAAGGTGATCCTCGTCGATCTCGACGGCCTTGTTGAAGTATGCGACGGCCTCTTCATGCCTATGCAGCCTGTCGAGAGCCTGGCCCAGACGGAAGTAGACATCCGCAGACCGCGGCTCGAGTCTCCTCGCCTCCTCGAAAGCGCTGATGGCTTCCTCGAACTCCCGTCTCCGGAGGAAGATGAAGCCGGCCCGGTAATGCGCCTTGGCGTTGTCGGGCCTCATCTCGCTCACCTTCTTGTACGTGTCGAGCGCCTCTTCCAGATCCTTGTTCTTCTCGTAGGCGAGGCCCAGCTCGTACAACGTATCGAGGTCCTCGGGATCGAGTGCCGCGGCCTTCTCCATGAACGAGACGGCGCCCCGGGCATCTCCCCGCTCGTACAGCAGCTGTGACTTCTTCAGATAGATCTCCTTCAGATCTTGCGGGGTGATGGTGAAGTAGTCGTTGTAGGAGGTGACCATTCGCTTCAACGAGCGTCCCATCTTGATCACCGGCCACAGGATCGAAAGGGAGACCGGAGCCGGCCCCGTCTCGTATGGCCAGGCTCGGCTGTCGATCTGCTCCGAACACCTCTCGTAAGGACGGCTCATGTCTCGCTCCTTCCCGATCTCGTTCGCGGATGCTCCGCAACCGATCCAGTGCTTCTTTTGAAGCCGTTCAATCCGGCCAGAATGGCCACGATGCCGCCGACGAGCAGGGCCATGGACAGCAGCGACCACAACATGTCCAGGAACTGGTACCAGTTGGCCACGATGCCCCAGACACCCAGCAGCAGCAACAGGGCTCCGAAAATGAGTTGTTGCATGGAATCCCTCCTTCCATCCGTCCGTCAGAGCGCGCAGAACTCCACGCTGACGGTCTTCTCGGACTGAGCCATCTTCTTGGAAAGCAGTCTTTTTACTTTCTCAGCCACCATGTCCGACTGGCGAATGGTCAGGCTCCCGTCCAGCGCCAATCCGAGGTCGATGTGCGTGGTCTGGCCTGTGCGCCTCGTGCGTACCCACTCCACGCGCTGGACATCATCGACAGAGCTCGCCAGCAACCGAATGTGCGACTCGACATCCTTCCCCGTTCTCCGATCCATCACCCCATCCAGAGATGATTTGATGACCATCGTCCCCAGCCAGATGACGATCAGAGAGATGCTCAACCTGCCGATCCGGTCACCGAGAACGAAGCCGAACTCGGTCAAGATGAAGCTCTGCACGACCACCAGAGAGGATCCGATGCTGAGCATCAGCAAGCGCGACACCCGTCTGAACTCGTTGCCGATGGACGGTGCTCTGAACTGACGCAGGTAGACCAACAGCAATACATTTCCGAATATCGGCACCAGTGCAATGAGCATTCCGATGGCGGCCGACCGGAGGTCTGCCGGCTCGAAGAAGCTCTTGATGGCGACGCCCAGGGTCAATATCGCGGCCACGACCAGCACGAAGCCGGCCAGGAGGGCCATCAGATACTGCACCTTGCCCTTGCCGTACGCGTATCTCCGGCTGGTGTTCTCCTCGCTGCTCATGTGAACACCCAGGATGATCGTCGTGATGACCACGGCCACAGCAGCAGAAGTGAGCCCATCCAGGAGAAGCAGGGGATTGTATCCCAGGGTGCCTCCTGCGACCTTGAAGAGAGCGAGACCCACGCACGACCAGAACGCGATCCAGCAGGCCTTGAGCGTGGACGCCCTGCCGGGCGGATCGGATGGGCTCGAATCGCCCAGGAGCGCCTCATCGCTTTCGAGCTCGAGCCGCATCAGTTCACAGCCTCACTGGACGCCTCGTGGAGGAGGGGAATCGTCTTCGCCAAAAAAGGCTTGGCCTTGTCTATCGGCATCGCGAAGCTGACGCCGTTGTAGACACCGGAGATGGAGTAGATGGCCATGTTGATGGCTATCACTTCTCCATTGATGTTGATCAGGGGGCCGCCACTAGATCCCCGATTGATGGGCACGTCGGTCTGCAACATACCGCTGAACAGCTTGCCGCCGATCAGCAGATCGCGTTCGTTGTCACTGATGATCCCATGGGTGACACTCTGCTCGAGTCCGAATGGGCTGCCGATGGCGAGCACGACATCGGCCACCTCCATCTTGGCCGACATTCCAGTCGTCACTTCCGGGAGGAGAACGGTGGTGTTGATCTTGAGCAAGGCCAGGTTGAGATCTTCGTCCTTTGCGATGACGCGAGCGCGGTGGCGCTTGACGTTTGGCCCAAATGGCGTGACGTAGATGTTCGTGGCATTCGAGACGACGTGGTGGCAGGTGAGTATGTATCCGCTGCGATGGACGACCATGCCAGAGCCGATGCCGCCCAGCATCGCCAGGTCCTGATACGGATCGTCGAAACGCATCCCCCCCGGCGCCCTCGTCATGGGCTCGATGCGCTCGCAGGAGATGTTCACCACGGCGGGGCGCACTCTGGACACGGCCGCCGCGAATGTCTCGTCTGAGCAGACGAGCTTGATATGGGTGTCGCTCACGACGTCGGATACCGGCTGGACATTCTGGCTGTCATCGGTCCTGGCGCCCTCGAGCCTGTTGTGGAAAGGTTCTCCCATGCCTCTCAGGATGTGGACCGGCACGTCGACGATCTGCTGCCAGCCGACTCCCACCGCTGCGAAGAGCAGGATGGCGACGTTCAGAACGATCAGAAACGTCAGAAAGCCTGTGAAGTGCTTCGAGATCATTTCCTAGAGCACGCTCTCCATCTCTTTGTGCCTCTACACGCCCTGAACCTTTTCGACCGTCGAGGGTTCGGGCTTGCCCATTGGAGGGATCTGCGCTGGCCGACCCTTCAGCCCGTCGTCATCCTCCGAGGAATTGCCGCCGACCGGCATGAACGGCGAAGCTGCGACGATGTGAACGAAACGAACTGCTCCGTCCCGGTAGACCTTCAACAAGATGTGGTTGCCGGACGACTCGAGTGCCTCGAAGAAATCGGCCAGGCCGAGCACCTGCGTCCTGTCCATTTGCTGGATGACGTCCCCGCTTCCCAGACCCGCCTTGTCCGCGGCGGTCCCCGGAATGACCTTCACCACCAACACGCCTTGCTGCTCTCTCGGAATCCCATAGGCCCTGCGCAAGGAATCGCTCAACTCGGAGACGACGATTCCCCATTTCTGGTCTTGGGGAACCGCCTGCCCGGCAATGCTGTGTATCGCCCGAGCGGCTGCGTCCATCTCACCCAGCACCACGTATACGACCTCGCGCTCACCATCGCGAAGCAGGGCGAGCTTCACGCGGGTGTCCGGGCTCGTCTTGCTGAGTTGGCTGGAGAAGTCTGCCACGCTGTCGACGCTCTGGTAGTCGTACTCGTAGATGATGTCTCCGATCCGGAGACCCGCGCTCTCTGCAGGCGAACCCGGCACGATCCGGCTGACGAGAATGCCCGTGGAGATCTCGTACCCCAACTTCTCGGCTGTCGCGGCGGAGATATCCGTCGCTTCGATGCCCAGCCAGGCCCCGGATGCGCTCTTGCCGCCCTGCAGCGCCAGATAACTGACGGGTTGATTCTGGGCGGAAGGCTCAGACCCATACCCACTCTCGACGGGATGGGGCGTTTCCGACGGGCGGCCCACGCCCAGGGCCCGGTCGAAGAAGACAATCGCGACCACCACGATCACCATCCCCATCATGAACGCCAGCCAGATCTTGAAGTTCTGCTCGCAGAATCTCTTGTTACCGCTCATGGGTCATCACCACCGAGCGCCTTGCCGATCCAGCGCGCATGAATCAGGACTTCATCAGTCTTCTCCTGAGTCGCCTGATCTCGGCTCTCTGCCGAATGACCTTTCCGGACAGAAAGAAGACGAACAAACCCAGCACGATGAGCAGCAAGAAAGTCAGCATCGCCTCTGCTTGCCCTCTGCTGCTCGCTGGAGCTACAGGTTGTCCAGCGAGACGGTCTGTGCACCGGCCGCTGTCGTCTTGGCTTTCTGCCTGGAGGCTCTCTTTCCAGCCGCTACCGACCCTTCCGCGTCCTCCTCTCCGAGCGCGAGGTGGACCAGCTTGTAGCCCAGGTATCCAGCGCAAACGGCCGCCGCGGCGATCAGCGCAAATCCGAGAATCGCGCTCCCGGTCGCTCCGAGCGCGAGTATCTTCGACATGGTCGCAGTCTTGGCCGTCGTGCCAAGCGCCGCTCCCGACGCCGTGCCCGGGGCTGCAGCGCTCGCGCTCGTGGCCCCGCTGGTGGATGTCACGTGAGACAGCAGCGGACCGGTCCCGTCTGCCGCGCCAAATCCTCCTGCCGTGCTTGCCATCGGATCTCCTTATTGGGAATCAGGATGGGAGGTCACCTTGATCCCTCCGCGTCGCTTCCTTCTCTCTTTCGCCAGAAGAGGCGTCCCCGTATCCATCCCAGAACGCGTCGAGAAAAGTCCGGGTGGTGTCCCTGGCCTTCTTCTCGATGTTCTTGATCAAGTCCGGCCAGTAGCGATTTGCGATCTCGACCGCCATGGCTCCGAAAAACGCGCCGACGATCGCGGCTCCTCCGATGACCTTCAACATCAGGGCTCTCCTGGTCGCGAGACGAGCTCACTCCATCTCGAGCTGTCTTTCGAAATCACTCCGCATCTCCCTCCTGGCCGAGGCCTGCACGGAGCGGCGCTTCATGCGAATTTTTCTCACCATCATGCAGAACCAAGTCGAAAACATGCCAGCCAGAAAACAGCATACGAGCAGGAAGATCAGGCGGATCTGCACCGGCTGGCCGATCACCGGGCTGAGCGCGACGAAGTGCATGTTCGCCATGGCAAAAGCCACGGTGGCGATCGTGATGGCAACTACCAAAAAGAGTCGAGCCATGGTATCCGAGCGCCTCACACTCGCCGAGACAGGTGGCGGAGGGCTGCTCTGCAAGCCTGGTGCCAGGCCGGAGACTCTCCACCTTCGCCGTGATCGCTGCGTGGGCGCTCCGGAGCCCCGGCTTCCCTGGGGCCGATCTGGCCCATTTCTCCCCAGCCTGTGTCCAGATACTACCCAGGACCCCGCGCTTGCGGGAAAGGGATCTCAGCCTGATCGGAAGACTGCCCGCAAGACCGCCACGTCCTCCGAGCCCTGCTCGGAATCGCACGACTGTTCAGAAGGTGTAGCCCCCTGAATAGCTGCGGAATAGCCCCGAAGCTTGTTGCGAAGCGTCTTTCGATCGATCTGGAGGATCTGGGCAGCCTGGCTCTGGTTGCCGTTGGTCTCGCTCAGGACCCATGAGATGTACAGACGCTCGATCTCCGCCAGGCTCCGATTGCAGTCCGGAAAATGGACCGCTGAGGACGGCTCATCGTCCACGTCCTGCTTCTCGAAGAAGTCGTCGGGACCCAGTTGATCCGAGCTCGACAGGAGCAGCGCGCGCTGCACCCGGTTCTCAAGCTCGCGGATGTTGCCAGGCCAGTCGTGCTCGCGCAGCGCCCGTTGCGCCTCGGCGGAAATCTCGGCTGCCCTGCAGTTGAACTTCCTCGCATACCTTTCGATGAACAGGTCCAGAAGCGAGGGGATGTCTTCCTTGCGTCGCCGCAGAGGAACGAGATGGAGCGTGACGACGTTGAGTCGGTAGTAGAGATCAGAACGGAACGCACCCCGACCGACCGCATCTTCGAGCCGGGTATTGGTTGCAGCGATGACGCGCACATCGCAAAAAGTCGGCTCCCGCGCCCCGACGCTTCTCACTTCCTTTTCTTGAATCGCGCGGAGGAGCTTCGGCTGCAGATCCAGCTTCAGGCTCGAAATCTCGTCGAGAAAGAGCGTGCCGCGATGCGCTCTCTTGAAGCTGCCCGGGTTCGCGCCCGTGGCCCCGGTGAAGGCGCCCCGCTCATGACCGAAGAGAATGCTCTCGAAGAGATCGTCCGGGACCGAGGGCAGATCGATTGCCTCGAAGGGCCCCCGGGCGCGGTGGCTCGAACAATGGATCCATCTCGCAAGCACCTCCTTGCCGGTGCCGCTCTCGCCGGTGATGAGCACGTTGACATCCGTGGCCGCGACCCGTCCAGCCGTCTGGATCAACTGCAGCACTTCTCTGCTCTTGCCGATCACCATTCTGCGGTAGGTATCGAGCTTGGCGCCCGGCATCGCCGTCTCATGGTCGCACCTGGCGGCGGGGGTCTGGTCCTGCGACTCGAGCAAGGAGCGAATGGTGCCCAGCAGCGCATCGCGCACCTGGCGTTCGTCCAGACACGCATCTGCGCAGCCCTCCGGCGGCGCCTCGGACGAAGCTCGGCCTCCCTCCATGACCACCAGCACTCGGCTTTCCCGGGCGTGCTGCCGGATGCTGCGGAGCGAGGTGTCCAGATCTGCATCCAGCAGGTCCGACCAGAGGATGACCAGTGCGGGCCGATGCCTCTGGATGACCGCCAGCGTCCCCTTCAGGTCCACGGAGTAGCTGATGGCGAACCGATGCTCGAGCACCGCCTTGACGCGGTGCCACGAGTGAGGCTTGGAGCTGGCCACGAGGATCAGCATGAACGCGGTATCTTGCTCCCGTTGTCTACTTCCACCAGACGACCGATGGCTTGTCCGTGTTACTCATGCAACACCTGAGCATGGTCCTCGATCTTGCCGCGAAGTCTCTCGATCATCTCCAGCGCGCTCGAGTACTGCTCGCTCAGAGAACCGATCTCCTCGACCGCCACGTCCCTTTCTTTCCGGAACCGGTCGTTGAGCTGCATGAGCTCGTAGACCCGATGCTCCGAAGAGGCGATGGCCCGGGCCAGCTCCTGAACCTTTCCGGCCATGGTGTCCCGCTCTCGCTGGAGTCGGGAGAGCTCCACTTTCATGTCGCAGACCACCGCTGAGAGCTTTCCGATGTCCTCCAGGAGAGTCGCAGCCCCAACTCTCTCGGCCATCCCGGACGTGTCGACCGCCCCGCCCGGACCCATGCTCCATTCCTCCCTCGACATGGCAATCTCCTCGCCTGTCCACGGCGCAGCCGTCGCAGCAATCAAGAATCATGCCAGGTGGGAGAAGCACGATCCGGGCCTCCTTTCAGCGCCTACTCGATCTCGTGTTTCTTCATCCGGTATCGCAGCGCAGCATATGTGACACCGAGCCGCTTCGCGGTCTGCCTGCGATTCCACTTGCACGCATCCAGCGCTTCCAAGATCCTCTCGCGCTCCCCGGATAGGCCGGGACGGACGTCGAGGGCCTCGGTGCCCACATCCCGCGCTCTCGGCAGACAGATGTGCTCCGGTTTGATCTGGCCGGATCCCGCCAGTATCGCCGCGTGATCGATCAGGTTCCGGAGCTCCCTGGCGTTGCCCGGGAAGTCATAGCCCATCAAGACCTCCCGGGTCTGGTGTGCAATGCCGTCGAAGCGAAGCCCCTTTCCCTCGGCATAGCCAGCCAGGAAGTTCTCTGCCAGCGGCATGATGTCCTCACGGCGCTCCCTCAAGGGCTGCAGGTGGATCGAGAAGACGTTCAAGCGATAGAAGAGGTCGCGGCGAAACCTGCGCGCCTCCACGCATTCCTCCAAAGAGACATTCGTGGCGGCGACGACGCGGAGGTCGACCAGGATCTCCTTCGAGCCGCCCACCCGCCGAACCGTCCGGGTCTCCAGAGCCCTGAGCAGCTTGGCCTGGGCGCGGGGAGAGAGCTCGGCCACCTCGTCCAGAAAGAGCGTTCCGCCGTCTGCCAGCTCGAAGTACCCCGCCCGGTTCTCCGTGGCGCCGGTATATGCCCCCTTCACATGGCCGAACAGCTCACTCTCCACCAGCGACTCGGGCAAGGCCGGACAGCTCACCGCGATAAAAGGGCTATCTTCCGCCTCGGCCAGGAAATGAATCTCGCGCGCGGCCACTTCCTTTCCGGTGCCCGTCTCGCCTGTGAGCAGAATCGTATCACAGCCCGCCATGGCCGCCAGCTTGATCCGCTCTCTCACTCGTTGCGTCGCCTGACTGGTCCCAATGATCTGCCGGTTTCGCTTGCGGAGGCACTCCAGAGTCTGGAGTCCGCCGATGGTCTCTCTGAGACGGCGCTTGTCCTGGCGCAGGCTCTGCAATCGCGCGGACTTCTCGAGCAAGGCGTCTAGCTCGAGCAGCTTGATCGGCTTGGTCAAGAAATCCACCGCGCCGAGTCTGAGCGCCTGGATGGCGGCTTCCATGTTCCCATGGCCGGTGATGATGATCACCGAGATGTCGGGTCTGATATCCCGGATCTTGCGCAACAAGCTGAGCCCATCCATTCCGGGCATCCGGATATCGACCAGCGCCAGGTCGTATTCGACCTTCTCGATCATCTCCAGGCCGATGTTGCCGTCGGGGGCATCGTCCACGTGCAGCCCCATCTGGAGAAGGTAATCGCCGATGGTGCGGCGTACGATGTCCTCGTCGTCGACGAGAAGGACCCGCATCGGATGCTCGTTCCTCATCATGGCACCGCCTTCAACGACAGGGTGACCGTGGTGCCCTCGCCTTTCGAGGACCGGATCTCGATCAACCCGTCGCACTCCTCGACGATCGATCTCGAGACCGCCAACCCGAGCCCCGTGCCCCTGTCGGGGCCCTTCGTGGTGAAGAAGGGATCGAACACTTTCGGGAGCACATCCGCGGGGATGCCGATGCCGTGATCGATCACGTCGATCTTCACCGAATGGCCGGCAGCCGTATCATGGCGCGTCTTGAGCGTGATCATGGGTTTCGAAGAGGACGCGCCTTGCTTGATCTTCTCCTCGACCGCATCTCGGGCGTTGCTGATGAGATTCAAGATGACCTCCTCCAGCGAGAATGGGTTTGCCAGAACGTCCGGAAGTCCATCGGCGAGCTCGTGCTCCAGCTCCACTCCCCGGGCCTTCAACTGGGCGCTGACCAGCCCCACGCTCGACAGGATCACATCGTTTACCCGAATCCTTCTAACCTCCGGCTTGCCCGCCTCCTTGGCGAACACGCGCACATGCTCGATGATGTGGGTCATCCTCTCAGCCTGCTCGATGATGAGCTGTATCTTCTGCCGAATCGACTCATCGGTGAACTTCCAGCCTCTCGCCAGGCCGATCAGGATGTGCTCTGCCAGTCCGCGCACGCCGACCAGGGGCTGGTTCAGCTCGTGTGCAATCCCCGCCGCCATCTCTCCCAGGGAACGCAGCCGATCCGAGACGATGGAGAGGGCTTTCTGCTCCTCCAGCTCTCTCTCGGCCTCGTCCCGCGCCTCCTCCACCTGCTTTCGTTCCACCATCTCGCTCACGGTGCGCGCGATATTGTCCAGGAGCAGCCTCTCTTCCTGGCAGAACGGCCCCTCGTCTGCCTCGGCCCGCTGCTGGAGATAGAACACCTCCACCGCGCCTCGCCGAAGGCCGCTGACGACGATGTCGCTCGACTGCTTCCAGTCGGTCTCCATAAATGGCTCTGTCACATAGCACTCGTCGTCGAAGACCACCCGGCCTCGCGCGATCTCGGGGTATCGCCAGCCCGAGGGGAGGAGCGCGGCGATCTTGTAGAACACGCCCTCCGGGGTCGCCGACTCGCGCACCGCGTCGGCCACCTCATACATGCAGCACAGCTCCTTGACCCGCTCTCCCATGTCGCGGACCAGGATCTCTCGCTCTTCCTCCAGCAACCTTCGCTCGGTGATGTCGCGCGCGTCGATGACCAGTCTTTCCACGGCCGGATCGTCGAGCAGGTCGCTGACCATGGCTTCGAAAAAGCGCCAGGAGCCGTCCGCGTGTCGAAGGCGGATCTCGACTGGGCCTGAGCCGCTCTCTCGCAGCGCCTGCTCGGAACTCAGCCGGATCCGTGCGGCATCCTCAGGATGGATGAGATCGACGGCCCGGCTGCCCACCAGGTCCTTGGCGCCAAAGCCCAGGATCTGCTCCGTGGATTGACTCACGTCCCCGATGGTCGAGTCGGCCCTGATCACCAGCACCAGATTGGAGTCGCACCTGGCCAACGAGGCGCTGCGCTTGCCGGAGATCTCGCCGAGCATGACGTAGAGGGCCAGGGCGGAAGCGGCGAGATCCCAACAGGACGCGTCGAGCGAGAACCGGCGAGCTGTCTGCCCATTCGCACTGCCAAGCAGGAGCGATTTGCCGGAATCCAGGTCGAGGACCCAGATGACATGCTGGACACCCGCAGCCTGGCGCAGGCTCTCGGCGAGCGGCCCTGGCGTCCCGGGAGCTGCGAGGTGAAAGGCACCGGCGTGCGGTCCGGGCAGGGCGATCTGCTTGCCCGGGGGACATCCCAGACCGGCCCGGAGCCGATGGACGCCCTCTCGCGGCTCGTGCTCGAGGATGGCCGCGCTGTCGATCCCCAGAGAGTCCGTCAGGATCTCGAAAAAGCGCTGCTCGCACTCCTCGGCTGCGGATGAGGACAGCTGGCACAATCTCCGGATCATCTCGAAAGTCGCGTCGAGTCGTGTGACCTCATTCGACGCGATGTCTCGATCCGTATCCGAAGAGCACACTACCTCGCCGAGCTTTCGATCTCCCTCGCTCATAACTCCTCTCGCAGAGCATCGACTTACCCTGACTCGCGGTTGCCGACAATACATGTATTGCAATGTACTGTCCGCCTCAAGGACCAGCCATGCTCTCCCCCGCCTATTTTCTGAGTCAACACCCCTGGCGGGTAAGATGGCTATATCAAATAGGCGTGCATGTCAAGGGAAAACACGCCGAGCTGAGAGCGCAGACGCTCAGCAACAGAACGCGCTGGGCATGCGGAAGAAGTCGCGACCTAGAAGACCCGGATGCCCAGGTAGCTAATGGGCACGGTGACCACGGAAGACCACCGAACTCGTATCCCTCTCATCCACCCCGTACCCCGGTGCCACATTGTGAAGAATCCTCACATGGGCTCGTCTCTCCGACGCTGCATCCAGACGCGCGATCTTCCCGGCCGCATGTCGATCGTCAAGCAGTGCTGGAGCATGCTCCTGTCAGGAGGTCGTGATGCCCGAGCTGACCAGGCAGGAGCTCGTCGAGCGCGTGATCGAGCTGCGGAAGTGCGAGTGGAGCAAGCGTGAGTCCGAGGTGCTCATCGCCGAGATCGAAAAAGACGTCCCCTGTCCTTTCGCCCACGTGCAGGAGTATGCCTTCCACACGGACCTGACCGCGGAGGAGGTCGTGGAGAAGATGCTGGCCTACAAGCCGATCGCGCTCTGAGCCTGCACGCGCTCCGCCCGGGCTCCGGTCACCAGAGCTTCCACCACGGCCGCCTGAGGCTCCGCTCGTAGCGCGCCACGTAGCGCTCGACCGGCTCGGCCGTGCCCGACGGGACCAGCGAGCCGTCGAGCTTGCTGATGATGATGGGCGCGTTTCCGAACAGGGCGGACTCGGGATCGCGGGTCTCGACGAAGCGCTTCGAGTTGTAGCAGAAGACCCAGCAGAGCTCGGTCTCGAAGGAGAACGCGTCGTCGAGCGCCTGGCTGTCGGGGTCGATCAGGGACAGGGCCTTGGCCCGCGCCCAGGCCGCATCGAGCTGCTCGCCCTCCATCTTCACGACCGCGCTCAGCCCGCGGCCAGGATGCGGATCCCGCGCGGGGCGACCTCGATCTCGACGCAGCCCTGTCCGGGCTCGGGGCTGCAGCCGCTGTCGGTCACGGTGTAGCGCGCATCCGGATCGAGCAGGTCGGTAAGCTCGGTCCGGGGCTCGAAGCCGACGCACATGCTCTGGCCGGCCGAGGCCGTGCGGCTCGTCGACTCGGCGCCCAGGTTGAGCACGACCAGGATCGTCTCGTCGGCGCTCCTGCGCTCGAAGGCGTAGATGCCGTGGTCCTCGCCGCCGCCGGTGCGGGTCGACCAGCGCACCTGAAGCGTGCCGCGCCGCAGCGCCTCGTGCTCGCGCCGCAGGGCGTTGAGCTTGGCGATGTACTGGAAGGTCGGGTTGCCGGTGTCGTAGGGCTCCCAGAGCGCATCGTCGGCGCCGTCTCCGTCCGAGTCGTAGGTCTTCTGGGCCATCTGGATCCGGCCGTCCTTCCAGACCGGGGTCTTGTAGTAGCGCTTATCCCAGAGCGTCTCCCGGTTGGCCGGATCGTTGCCGCCCGCGAACTCCTGCTCCACCCCGTAGTACAGACACGGGATGCCGTCGGAGCTCAGCAGGTAGCCGAGCGCCAAGTGCAAAAGCGCCCGCTTCTCGCTCTGGCTCCACGCCTCGGGCATGAAGTACAGAAAGCGCCCCACGTCGTGATTGGACAGGAATCCGACCGGGAGCTGGCGCGGGCTCAGCGCCAGGCCGTCCTCGCCCACCTGCCCGTTGACCTTGCCGCTGCCCGAGTAGAGCGCGTCGAAGCGCTGCCCCTCGCCGCAGGGATCGCTCTCGCAGCCGTGCCGCCGGCAGTGCAGGCGCTCGAGCTCGCAGGTCCGGCTGCCGTCGCCGAGCATCGCGCCCCGAAAGACCGTGTAGTACTGGGAGAAGTAGAAGACGCTGTCGACGCCTTCCCCCTGCGTGTAGGCGCCCAGCAGCTGATCGTCCCCGTCGAAGGCCTCGCCGAACATGAAGAAGTTGTGCTTGCCGCGCTCGGCCGCGTGCCTGCGGATCCGGGGACAGAAGTCCTCCCAGAACTCGTGCTCCACGTGCTTGAGGGTGTCGATCCGGAACCCGTCGAAATCGCCGGCGTCGATCCAGCCCGCGTAGGCGTCGAAGAGCGCATCGCGCACGTCCGGCCGCTCGGTGGCCAGGTCCTTGAGCCCGCCCGGGAAGTCGCCCAGGATCTCCTGCTGCCGGCGGCAGGCGTCGTCCCAGGGGCAGCCCCAGCCCCCGCAGCCGCAGACCTCGGGCCGG
Organism: Deltaproteobacteria bacterium; assembly: GCA_016935365.1. Lineage (GTDB taxonomy): Bacteria > Myxococcota > B64-G9 > B64-G9 > B64-G9 > JAFGRB01. The sequence continues at coordinate 7,454 of JAFGRB010000235.1, read as the reverse complement.
GTCCAGACCGTCACCCGCCCTTTTCGGTTGTAGGCGTAATCGTGGGCGAAGAGATCGGGCACGGGCGGCATGCGGTTGATCGCGGGCTCGCGCAGGAAGCGCACCGGCGCCTCGCCGGACGGCCCCAGCGAGGTCCAGGACTGGACGCCCCGGGCGTCGAAGTCCGGATCCCACTCGGTGATCCGCACGAGCTCGCTCGTGGTCTGCTCCTGGCCGAGCGGCCCGATCGTGCCGCCCTGGCCGATGAGGAAGTCGTCCGGCCGGCCGTTCTTGTTGATGTCGTAGTAGAAGGCCTGGCCCACGTGGTTGGTGACGATGTCCAGGATGACCTTGAAGCCCCGCGCGTGGGCCTCGTCGACCAGCTCGCGCAAGCCCACCCGATCGCCGAAGTGCGGGTTGCAGCGGGTGAAGTCCTGGGCCCAGTAGCCGTGGTAGGAGGAGAAGCCGGCGTCCTCCTCGACGTTCTTGACCACCGGCGAGATCCACACGGCCGTCACGCCGAGCGACTCGAGGTAGTCGAAGCGCTCGGCCAGACCGCGCCAGTCGCCTCCGTGGTACGCGGACGGGTCGTCCAGGTCGACCCGGTAGTCGTTCGAGCGGTCGCCGTTCGCGAAGCGATCGGTCAGGACCTGGTAGATGATCTCGTCGCGCCAGTCGGCGACCTGGCCGGTAAGCTCGCCCGTCGAAGGCGGCGAGATGCACGCGCCGGCGCCGAGCGCCAGGGCAGCTGCGAGCAATGCGCGTCTCATGGCTGCGCTCCTCAGTAGCGCGAGGAGTGGAACCACCACTCCACGCCGAATCCAAGAAAGTGCCGCACGCGGTGCGCGCGCTGCGGGTCCTCGGGCGCGAAGGTGCGCAAGGCCGCGTCGTTGAGCACCGACAGCGCGTAGATCAACCTCAGCTGCGGGCGCGCGTACGAGCCACGGCCCAGGCTGACGGCCGGCATGATGCCGAGCTCGAAGGCCAGCGGCGCATCGTGCGCGCCGCTCTCCGGGCTGATGCCGTTCGGCCGCAGATACTGCAGGTTGGCCTCGGCCAGCAGGTGGACGAACTCGGAGATGTACCAGGCCGGCCGGACCGCCAGGGCGAGCTCCCAGGCATCGTCCCGGTCGTAGACGTTGGGATCGGCGTCTATGAAGTAGCGCCCGTAGGCCCCGACCAGCAGCCCGGCCGTCTGTCCGAACTCGTGGTTGCCCGACAGCCCCAGCAGGAGCTCCCGCGCGCCGGCGGCCTTCTTGTCCCGATCCAGACCGAAGGGGATGCCCATCTCGTCGAAGGTGGCCAGGCCGGTGGCGAAGCGCAGATAGACGTTGATGTGCTTGTACTCGCCGTAGCCGTACAGGCTCGCCTCGGCGCCGAGCAGCCAGCCGATGTCCGCGGGCAGCGACTCGGTGCCGCCGTCTTCGGTCTGCCGGGTGCCAGACGGCAGGGAGTGGTTCTCTAAGTAGAGCACGGCCTTGAGCTTGAGCGCGGAGGCGAGGGAGAAGTTGTGCTCGCCCCGCAGGCTGAACACGGTGCGCTGGCGGTCCATGAACAGGATCTCGCGCGCGCCGAAGTCGTCGGCGGGCACGGAGATCCACTGGGTCTGGAAGCTGTCGTCCAGGCGGTTCATGCCGACGTGCAGCCGGACGTTGCTCGGGCCGAAGAAGTACGCCGCCCCGCCGCCCACGGTGTTCTGCTCGTCCAGGGGCCAGAAGTCGAGCAGATAGATGTCGTCGCCGCGGTACATGCGCGAGCCGGCCCAGATCTGCAGGCCGGGCAGCAGCACGTCGCGCACCTCCAGGTAGAGGTTGCGTACGGCGATGTCGGCCGCGAAGTCGCCGCTTATGTGGAAGAGCTTCTCGCCCAGCGCCAGCGTGAGCTGGGTGTGAAATTCAGGGCCGGCGTACTCCACCCGGTGGGTGTAGGCCAGGTCGATCTCCGCATACGGCGCCTCGAGCAGCCTCGGCGGGTGGGCCACGAGCCGCACCTGGCGGCCCGTGCCGCCCCGCAGATCGGACGCGATCGGGACGCGGCCGTAGGAGCCGAACTGGAAGTGCTCCAGAATCCGCTCCAGGGCCTCGGGCTCCGGTTCGCTCAGCTCGACCTCGATGCTCTCCTCGGCGGGCTCTTCCTCCCCTGCGGCCGCGCCGGGCAAGCCGACCAGCCAGATCGCGGCCCAGACAAGGACCGTCGCTGCGCTGCGCCAGGGCTCGGATGTCGATCTCAAGGCGTCCTCCTCGGCGCGCCTCAGTCGGGCACGCACTCCAGATCCTCGGCGTGGTAGCCGGCGGCGCACGCATCGCACAGCTCGCCGGCGTAGCCCTCGAAGCAGTCGCACCAGAAGCCGTCGCCCGCATCCCGGCAGGTGCCGTAGACGCACGGGCTGTCCGCGCAGCGCGTGGACGGCACGCAGCGCAGGCCCTCGGCCACGTAACCGGCCGCGCAGGCGTCGCAGACCAGGCCCGCGTAGCCGGTCTCGCACAGGCAGGAGTCCGAGCCGCCCTGGCTCTCGATGCATTGACCGTGCACGCAGGGGTCCAGGGCGCAATCCACGGCCGGGGCCGGGCAGTCCTGGCCGTAGCCGTAGCTGCAGCCGCCGGGATTGCCGGGGCCTGGGTCCCAGGTCTCGGACGGGCGCCAGGCCGCGTCGTAAGGCCAGGCGCCGTCCGGCTGCCCGTCGCCGGCGCCGCTGCATGCGGCCAGCGCGAGGCCGAGCACGAGCGCGAGCAGCACGGTCGCGCGGCTGCTCGACGCCGGCCACCCCCGCTCTTGCTCGGGCTGAACACCGCCCTCCGCGCGATCGGGGGGCCCCCGTCCGGCTGCGCGCCATGCTCTCGGGCGCAGTCGGTCACGTCCGCGCAGCTGCTCGACGCCGGCCACCCCCGCTCGTGCTCGGGCTATGAACCGCTCTCCGCGCGATCGGGGGGCCCCCGTCCGGCTGCGCGCCACGCTCTCGGAACAGACTAAGCCGGGTAGAAGGAACCGGGAACCAGCCTCTTCCAGCAAGCGATCACGAAAAACCCGCCCCTTCGATGCGGTTTGCATATCACTCCTCCTCCGGCCGGCAGGCCTGCTCGCTCAGCACGAGGGTCGAGCCGCGCGCGGGCACGCGCAGGCTCAGGTGCCGCGACGCGGCATCGTAGTCGACCGCTGCGCCGTCGAGATCGAAGAACGCAGCCTGGGTCCCCGGGTCGGCCTCGGACGGCAGCGTGACCTGCAGCTCGCGGTCCACCGTAGCCGGGTTGAGAGCGCAGATCGCGGTCTTGGGCTCTGCTTCGTCTACGAGGTAGCGCGCGAAGACGTAGAGGTTCTCGGTCACGAGCAGGGTCCGGCGCAGGCCGCGGCGCAGGCTCCGCGAGCAGCGGCGCGCCTGCCCGAGCCTGCGAACGTGGTCGAGCAAGGCCTGCTCTCTGGGTATCAGCTCCTCGCCGAATCGCAGGTTGCGCCGGTTGTCCGGATCGCCCGCTCCCGGCAAGCCGATCTCGTCGCCGTAGTAGATCACCGGTGCGCCCGGCAGGGCCAGCAGGAAGGTCCAGGCCATGGCCAGGAGCTGGTAGGGCTTGTCCGTATCCGGCGTGCCGGGCGGTCGCTCCCTGGGCAGGTGGACCGGATCGCCGTTCACGTCGGACAGGAAGCGGGGCACGTCGTGGTTGCCGAGCACCGGCGCCATGACCGCGCCCGAGCCCTCCCAGGCGCGCTCGCTTCGAAGCAGCTCGGCGTCGAGCTCCTCGAGCGCGATCCGGCCCGCCAGCGCGTCGCGAAGCGCCCACAGGACCGGGAAGTCGAACTGGCCCGAGAGGCTGTCCGGCCCCAGGTAGTAGCGGATGGCGTCCTGGCCGTAACGGCCGGTGTAGGTCTCGCCCAGCAGGTAGACGTGCGCGCCGCCGGCGCCGAGCCGGTCTACGAGGGCGGCCCGCAAGTGGCGCACGACCAGGCGGGGCATCATGGGCACGGCGTCGATGCGCAGGCCGTCGAGGTCGAAGGTCTCGATCCACCACAGCGCATCGTCGACGGCCTGCGCCACGGCCGGCGGGTGGGCGAAGCGGATGTCGGGCAGGAAGGGATCGAACCAGCAGCGCTCGATCTCGGTCTCCCACGAGCAGGACATGCCGCAGATGCAATCGCCTTCGGGGAAGTTGAACCACAGCCCGCCCGCGTGCTCCGTCCAGAGCGGGTGCTCGATGTGGACGTGGTTGGGCACCGCGTCGAGGAGCACCCGCATGCCCCGGGCGTGGGCCGCCGCGACCAGGGCCTGCAGGGCCTGCTCGCCGCCGAATCGCGGCTCGACCGTCCTGGGCGCGGCCGGCCAGTAGCCGTGGTAGGCCCGCGAGGCGTGGCCGTCGCGGCCGATGAAGGCGCCCTCCGGGTTGTCGTACAGCGGCGAGAGCCACAGGGCACAGACGCCCAGAGAGTCGAAGTAGCCCTCCTCGAGCGCCTCGAGCACGCCGAAAAGATCGCCGCCGTGGAAGTCCGAGATGCAGGCCGCGTCGTCGAGCGCGCCGCCGCCCCTGCGGAATCGGTCCACGAGCACCTGGTAGACGAGCGCATCGCGCCAGTCGAAGGGCTCGGGCTCCGACCATAGCGGCAGCACGAGCTCGTCGACCTCGGCGCCCTCGCGGTCCCGGGCGCGCACGATCAGGCGGTGCTTGCCGGACGCGAGCCGGCCGCGAAGCTGGAGCCGCTCGCTCCCGGCCACCGGAGTAAGAACCGCATCGGTCCAGGCCACGCCGTCGAGCTCGACTTCCACCGAGCCCGCGTCCAGTGCAGCGCCAGAGCGCGCTCGCAGAAAGGCCAGGTCCAGCTCGAGCGCGCCGTCCGCCTCGATCGCCTGGCGCTCCACCTCCCAGTCGCCCCGGCTGCAGTCGGGCACGTGGAAGGCCGAGTTCTCGCGGCCGACCGGGTCGAAGAGCGTCAGCGGGTTGTACGCGTCGAGCTCGCTCGAGCCGTCGATGTGGATCCGGTACTGGACCGTGCCCGGCTCGAGCTCGATCCGCGCCCGGAACCAGCCGTCGCCCAGATCGTCCATCGGGTGGCGGACCGGGTCCCAGAAGTTGAAGTCCCCGACGAGCGAGATCGCCTCCGGTCGCGCGTCGCCTGCATCGTAGTGCACCGTCAAGGCGCAGTCGCGCGTCTGGAACGAGACATCCTCTTCGCCCTGCGAACAAGCAGCCAGCAACGAGGCGAGCACAAACGCCAACCCCAAACCGGGAACCGGGAAGCGGGAACCGGGAACGGGTTCAATCTGCGATGCCACCGAGCTGCCGGTTGCGCTCATGGGCTCTCCCAAGTCCCGCAGATCGGCGCCACCGTCCGGGGCTGCACCCGCTCGAGCACGGCCAAGATGTAGGCCCCGGCGCCGAAGCCCACCATGGGCACCTCGCCCTCGTAGTCGCTCGTGTCCGGGTGCTGCAGCTCGGCGATCATGCCGTAGTTCTCGAGCGCCTGGGCCGTGATCCAGCCGAGCAGGTCGTCTGCCGTCTGCGTCCTGCCGGCCAGGCGCATGGCCACCGAGGCGCGCAGGTCCACGAAGACCCACTCCTGCTGGTCGTACCAGCCGCCGTCGTCGTTGCGGAAGAAGCCCCGTCCCGAGGCCACCCGCTGGCTGGCCTCCAGGACGTCCAGGGTCGCCGTGGCCGCGTCGCCGGCCGGATCGAAGAGCAGCCAGTCGAGAGCCTCGACCACGGCCATGTCCCGGAAGCCCGAGCCGCTCTGGATCTCCTCGACCGAGGAGGCCAGCGCGCCGTCGCCGTCGGTGCAGTGGGTCTGCACGCCGTCCCGGACCGAGCACCCCTGGGCGCGGTAGGCGGACTCGAGCACGCTCAGGCCGCGAAGGGAGGCCAGCTCGGCCGCCTGGCACAGGCCCCGGGCCGCGGCCAGCGAGGTGTAGGAGAAGCGCTTGCGCGGATCCCAGTGCACCTCCCAGATCGACGAGTCGGCCTGGATCATGCCCGTGGCCGGGTCCTCCAGGCCCACCAGGGCGCCGGCGATCAGGTCCTGGATCGCGGTCCAGTGATCGTCGAGCAGGCTCTGATCGGAGGACGCGGCCACGTACTCGCCCAGAACCCACAGGAAGGTGCCGAAGCCGTCGAACTCGATGTTCGGCCCGTCGGCGTTGGTGTCGCTCTCCTCCTTGCCGCGGCCGAAGTAGCGGGTGACGGTGACCTGATAGGGCAGACCCACGTACGACGCATAGGTGCCGCTGTCGGCCCGCAGCACGAACCCGAGCGCAGCCCGGGCCTCGGCCAGGTGACCGCTTCGCACGAGCGCGGAGATGGCGTAGGCCATGTCGCGCATCCAGCAGATGTTCCAGTTGCCTGGCGGCATGGAGGCCACGATCTGGCCCTCGCTCAGGCCCCCCTCCCAGACCTGCCCCTGGCGCAGCACGGCCTCGCTCTGGCGCCAGACCGCGAGCTCGGCCGTCGAGAGACCGGCCGGCGGTGCGCTGCGCCACGCCTCCCACTCGTCGAGCGCCGACTGCAGGGCTGCACCCGCGTCGAGACCGCCGTAGACCGCGGTGAGCTCGGACTCGAGGCTGGCCGCGTCGTAGCCGCTGTCGGGCTCGAAAGCGCTCACGACCCCGAGCCAGCCCGACTCGCCGGGCCCGAGCGAGAAGTCGCGCTGGAAGCCGGCCACCCGGTCGTCGCCCAGGCCGCTGCCGCTCTCGTCGCCGAGGTCGCGCCCCTCGTTCAGGGCCACCCAGGGGTTGTTCGGGCTGCAGCCGTGGTGGCTGGTCGGGCCGATGGGCAGGTGCAGGATCATCCCGCCCACGCCGGTCTCCAGGTAGGCTGCGCTGCCCGCGCGAAAGGCGATCTCCTCGCCCTGGGCGTCCGGGTTGACCGGATCGCCGGCCGAGGTGAAGCCCAGGTGGTGGTTGTGCAGGCTGTAGAGCGACACGGCCCGGGTGCTGGTCCCCTCGTTGGTCACCCGGCCGAGGAGCGCGATCGCCGGCCGGCCGAGCTGCCAGGGCGCGTAGGCGAAGGTCTCGATTCGGAAGCCGTCGAATCGCTGCACCAGGTGGACGATGCCGGTCTGCTCCAGGTACTCCTCACGCACCAGGCTGACCGCCGGATCGTTCAGCCAGGCCCGGCCCGAATCGCTGCGCACGCCCAGGTAGCTGTCGTAGAGCAGGTCCCGCGTGTGGATGCCGTCGTCCCAGTTGCGGTAGACGTGCTCGAGCAGGCCCGAGAGCTTGCGCCCGGCGCGCTCGTAGATCACGGCCCCGTGGCCGTTGGCCGAGACCAGGTGCCCGGCGCTGGTGTGGGCCGCGGCGCACAGCGCGGTGCTCGCGTCGCAGTCGGGCAGGCAGGCCTCGCTCTCGCGGTGATAGCCGCTGTCGCAGTCGCAGGTGTAGCCGCCCTGGCCGTCCGGCGTGCAGAGCTCGTGCGCGCCCGCGCAGGGATCCGGATCGCAGGGGTCGGTCCCGTCCGGCACGCAGTCCGCGCCCTCGCGGTGATAGCCGCTGTCGCAGTCGC
>JAFGRB010000234.1 GCA_016935365.1 Deltaproteobacteria bacterium | reverse complement strand
GCCCGGGTGTCCGAGCCGGCCCCTGTCCAGATGCCAGCTGCCCAGGCGCCAGCTGCCCGGGTGCAGCCTGCCCAGGTGCCACCCGAACCGGCCGCAGCCGCCCGGGTGGCCAGACTGGTGCCTGCCCGGGTGCCACCCGAACCGGAACCGGCGTGGGAGACGAGCTACCAGGCCCCGGCGGGCACGCTGACGATCGGCCGCAGTCTGGACTTCACCTCGGAGTCGACCGCGGATCTGCTCGAGGAGGTCTTCGAGATCAGCGATAAGATCAGCGAGACCCGGCGCTTCGAAGATGCCCTGTACTTGATTCTCGACCTCGCCATGGAGAAGGTCTCCACCGACTCCGGGTCGGTCTTTCTGGCCGACATCAACTCCGATGATCTCGTCTTCGGCGCAGCCCGCGGCCCCAAGGCAAGCCAGGTCAAGGGCTTCAAGCTCAAGATGGGCCAGGGCATCGTCGGCTTCTGCGCGGCCGAGGGTATCGGCCTGGCGGTCAGCGACGTGACCCGGGATCCGCGCTTCTACTCGACCATCAGCCAGAAGGTCGGTTATAACACGCGCTCCATCCTCTGTGTACCCATGCAGGCAGACGGCAGGGTGATGGGCGCACTCGAGCTGATCAACAAGAGAGCCGGCAATGTGTTCACGGAGCGCGATCTGGGTGTGGCGAGCTTCCTGGGGCAGCACCTGGCCCGCTACCTGGCGTCCAGAGAGCGGAAGTAACGATGCGCTGGGCCGTCCTGCTCCCGACGCTGCTCGCCCTGTCCTCCCTGCTCGATCTCTCCGCTCGGGCTCAGGCCTACCGCTGGACCGACTCGGACGGCGTCGTCCACTTCACCGACAACCCCTACGAGTTGCCCGAGCCCATGCGCAGCAAGACGCTGCGCGAGCTGGAGCGAATCCGGGAAGAGGAGAAGAAACGTCGACAGGAAACCGGTGAGCCGGTCCAGCCACCACAGCCGAAACGCGAGCAGATCGCCGATAGCCCTCCCAGCAGACCCCGCCTTCCGCCCGGTCCCGAAGTCAAGAAGCTCAGACCGCAGGACAAGCAACGCTGGAAAAACCGCATGCGCAAGGCCCGGGACGCCGTGTCGAACCTCGAGCGGCGCTGTGCCGAGCTCGAAGGTGGTCTCCTGCAGGCCCGCCGCCAGCAGCTCCTCTTCGGGCGCCCGGCCCAGGCCGCGATCGACTCACAGGCCGAGCTGGACAAGTGCCGCCAGCAGCTCGCAGCCGCGAAGAAGCACCTCGAGGAAGAGCTGCCCGAAAAGGCGCGCCGCGCAGGCATCCCGCCGGGCTGGTTGCGCTAGCCGCCCGAAGGGTTACTTGGGACGCCTGCGTTTGCGGGCGGCCAGCTCCGGTGATTCGCGCATCGCCGTGCCCAGGATCCCACCGGCCATGGCCAGCAGCTGGCCGGTGCTGTGTCCCCAGCTCGGTTCCGGCCCCAGGTCGGCAAATCCTCGATCGTCCGGATCGAGTCGCTCCCAGTTGGCAAACAGCCGTCCCCAGTCGCTCTGCAGGGCTTGTCGCATCCGCCGGTTTCCGAGCCGGGGGTACCACCAGGCATCGTGGTAGACAACCGAGGCGATGTAGGACCAGGGTGCGAGCCAGGTTCTCAGGGACCACTCCAGGATCGACTTGAGCCGTCCCCAGTAAATCTCGTGCTGCATCCGGCCAGCAAAGGTCAGGTTCTCTAACGGGCTCTCGAAATGCCAGTTCTCGGCTGCTGCCTGGCGATCGCCGACGATCTCGATATCGGCTGGGTCGCCACAGCCCAGCTCAAGGTCGTGGGCCAAGCGGATGTAGCGGATCCCGAGTGGATCGAAGCCCATCATGCGAGCGGCCACCGCATCGATGGCCACTTGGTCGGCCGATGCCAGAATCACGTTCTTCACGTGGACGTTCATACAACGCGGGCCGGGGCCGTCGCCAGCAAAGGTCCCGTCCATGACCGCGAAGATGCCGGAGTGGATCGACTGCTGGATGCGCAATAAATCGACCAGGGTTTCATGAATGACCGGATGCGTCCAGTGGCGTCGTTCGTTGAGCAGGCCCCCGAAGGCGTTCTTCATCGCGCCGGTGGTCGTGGTGAAGTAGTGGGTCTTGACCGTGGGCAGGTGGATGATGTTCTCGCCGATGAAGCGCTTCGGGATGCTGAAGCCATCGGGGTAGACGTCGTTGAGCACCAGGAAACGGTCGGCCAGATCTCCGATTGCCTCGCGAATGTCCAGCCACGCTTCACCTGGATCGTACAGGTGCACGTTGCGCAGACCGTGGGCATCGACGACCGGCAGCTGTTTGTTTTCCCGCTCGCCAAGGCGGGCGTCGATGACCACGGTACGGTTGTGGCAGGCGTGGATCAGGGCCGGATCGTAGCCATCCTCCTTCATGGCCCTGATCGCACCCTCGAGCTGCCAAGGTGTCGTAGACGCAGCTGGATAGAAATGGTGCCAGGAGATGTTCACCTTGAGAGCCGTGTCGCGATCCCGAGGAAGCTCATCCTGGTATCCAGCCAGGTTCATCAGCTCGTGGTAGTCTCGCAGCACCGTGCGCGGCGAGCTGCGCAGGACCGCCACGCGGGACCGTCTCTTGCGACTCACTCCATCACCTCCTCAGTGCTTAGACCAGGCGTCCACAGCGCCGTTGGTTTCCCAGGATAGCGCCTGGAGCCAGGCCTGTTCAAGTCGCGAGGCTGATATGGGCCATCTGGCGGCCAGTCCGGCCTTCGTCCCGGCGATGTGAGAAAAACAGATCCTCACGGGAGAACGTGCACAGGTCTATGTCTTCGATGTGCTCGGGTCTGCAGCCGGCTTCTAGCAAGCAGCACCGGTTGGCAGCCACCAGGTCCAAAGCAAGCCGCTGTCCCTTCCTCAGCGCGACCTGAGTCCCAAATCGCGCCAGGAAGGGAGTATGGACCTCCGGCCCGACCAGAAACCGCTCCGTGTGGATACAGGGTCCGATCGCGACATGCAGCACGGCAGGTCGGCATCCGAACTGGCTCTCCATGGTCGCCACCGCCATCGCGGCCACACCTGACAGGCTGCCACGCCAGCCAGCGTGCACGATACCGACGCTGCGCGGCTGCGGACAGTACAGCAGCACAGGCACACAGTCGGCCGTCCGGACCGCCAAGACCGTATCGTTGCGCTGCGTGACCGCGGCGTCGAAGCGCCGCGCAAGTGCGGGCGGCAAGGCGACCACCGGCTCGTCCACGACCAGCACCTCTGCGCCGTGGACCTGTTCGAGCTCCACCACCGCCTCCCAACGAAAGCCGGTGCTATCCTCCCAGCGCACCCTGTTGGCCGCCACACAGCTCGGCTCGTCCCCCACTTTCGTCGAGAGGTTGAACGAGGCGAACGGCCCGACCGAAGTTCCGCCCACACGCGTACTGAATCCATGGCGTACGCCGGCGCTTCGCAGGCTTTCGGCCTGGAGGATCGGCGAGCTCAAATCACCCTCAGCACGAAGCACTTCAGATACCGAGACTCGGGAAAGCCTAGCCGAACAGGATGATCTCGAGACTGCGATCGTCGCTCCAATACCTGCAATGTCCGACCGCCATCCTGGCCCGCCTCTCGCAGCAGATTCTCGAACTGCGGTTCGAGCATGTGATAGGAGCAACTCGAAGTAATCAACACACCGCCCGATCTCAGCAACTTGATCGCCCGCAGGTTGATCTCCTTGTACCCGCGCTCAGCTCTTTCCACGGACTTACGGTTCTTGGCAAAAGCCGGCGGATCCAAGCAGATCACGTCGAAACGCTCGCCCGCGCCCTGCAGCTCTCGGAGGAAATCAAAAGCGTTGGCCGTCTGGCATGAAACGGTCAGACCGTTCAGCCGGGCAGCAGCCCGGGCGGCCTCCAGCGCACGCTCCGACTGGTCTACACACAGCACCTCGCCAGCACCACCGCGCGCAAGCTGAAGGGCGAAACCTCCCTGGTAGCTGAACACGTCCAGGCAGCGACCCCGGGCGTACTCGGCACTCCGGAGACGGTTCTCGCGCTGGTCCAGGTAGGCGCCTGTCTTCTGGCCGCTGAGAGGATCGACCAACTGACGCAGGCCCCCCTCGCGAACCTCCACAGGTCCATCGACGCGACCACGCAGTACACCACAGCGACTCTCGAGCCTCTCGAGCCGCCTGGTGGAGCTGTCGTTGCGCTCCGCGATCGCAGCCGGGCTGAGGAGTTCTTCGAGGATATCGATCCACAGATCGATCCGATGGTCACTACCAGCGCAGCCCGTCTGGATCACCAGCACATCACCGTAGCGATCGACGATCAGGCCAGGAATGCAATCTGCCTCTCCGAAAACCAGTCTGGCCATGTCCTCGATGTCTGGCAGTTCCTTTCGATTCTCGATGGCCTGGCGAAAGCGCGCAGCCCAAAACTCGCGGTTCAGCTCATGCACCTGTCGGTCTATCAACCGCAGTGAAATAAGCGACTCAGGATTATAAAACGCAACCCCCAACTCGTTGGTGCCACCCGAACCGTGTCGGCTGACAACCCTGACGATGTCGCCCTTCTCGGCCTCACTCGATCGCAGATCCGAGCGGTAGACCCAGACATGACCGGAGCGGATCCGTTTCGCAGCACGACGGCTGATTTCCACGTTGGGCAAAGACATGGCCTGGAAGTGGATCAACACCTCCAGCGCTCAATTGTCAAGCCAAGCTTGGATCCAAGCCTGGTTGCACCCGAATCGGATTTCCGAATCTGGTTTCCCAAGCCGATAGGATCTGGGAATCACTTGTGTCCGAAATCCGGACACTCGAATGAGCTGAGCTTCTCCTGTCTCAATCCAATCGCATTTATTTCCAGCAGCTTGCGCTCTCTTCTCCGGCCCTCTCAGCTCCTGGCAGAGAAATTGCTCTCCCTTCCTCGCGCCATGAGTCGTCCACTGCGCTACATGCTTAATAAGAACACCATCTTCGAGATCACCATCCGCACCATCCAGGGTCGCATGCTCCTTCGCCCCAGCAAGGAGCTGAACGAGCTCGTCATCGGCGTCCTCGGCAAGGCCCTCTCCCT
>JAFGRB010000233.1 GCA_016935365.1 Deltaproteobacteria bacterium | reverse complement strand
CGGCACGGGCGGCTCGGGCAGCGGCTCGGCCGCTCGTCCCGCGCCGGGCGCTGGCACGGCCTCGGCCGGCACGGGCGGCTCGGGCAGCGGCACGGGCTCGACGGGCTTCGGCTCCGCAGCACGGGGTGCCGGCACGGCCTCGGCCGGTACGGGCGGCTCGGGCAGCGACACGGGCTCGGACGGCTCTGGCAGCGGTTCGGGCAGCGGTTCGGGCAGCGGCTCGGCCTCGGCGGGCTCCTCCCGCCCCGCGCCGGGCACCGGCATGGCCTCGGCCGGCTCGGGCGGCTCGGGCTCGGGCCGCGGCTCGGCCGGCGGCGGAGCCGACCTCGGTGAGCGCGCCTCTTCCAGCGGTGGTGGCTTGGAGATCCACTCGTCGATGGGCGAAGCATCCTCGCCCGTCGGCTCCCGATTGCTCGCATCGTGGACGAGGCCTTCGAAGTAGAGCTTGGAGATGATGCCCAGCGCCTCCAGATCATCGAAGTCGCTGTCATCCACGACCTGCAGCAGGCTCCTCTTGCCGTCGAAGAGGCGCAGCACCCCGTTGATCTCGTCCGGGATCTCGCTCAATCGCTCCGCCAGCTCGCGGTAGTCCACCTCGAAGACCGACTCCACGGAGGGCAGCATCTCCAGCATCCGCCCCCACTCATCGACCCGGCGCATCCCCTCCATGAGCAGGCCCTGGCTGGACAGGGTGATGCTATCGGCGTGCTTGATGCTCGACTTGAAGTCGAACTCGAACGACCCGCTATTCCACAGCAGCAAGCGGTAGAAGGCCTTCTCGCCCTTGAGCTTGCCGAGCTCGGCGTCGATCACCTTGCCGTTGCGGAACCAGACCGTCCCGTGCTGGTCCATGTCCGAATCGGACGAGAAGCGGACGATGCCGGTCTTGCGGCCGATCTCGATCGTCTGGATCAGGTCGACCACGCCCATGTCGTTGAGCGACCCGGCGAAGCTGGACTTCTGGTCGCGCTTCTCGACCGCCTCGCGCTCCTTCCGCTGGAGCAGGATCTTGACCCGGGTGACGATCTCCTTGATGTAGATCGGCTTGGTCAGGTAGTCGTCGACGCCGAGCTCCAGACCGCGGACCTTGTCCTCGATGGCCTTCTGGTTGGTCAGGAAGATGAACGGGATGTCGGCGAGCTCCGGATCGGCCTTGAGCTGCTTGCAGAGCGCGAAGCCGTCCATGACCGGCATCTTCGTGTCCGAGATGATGAGGTCCGGAGGTGAGATGGTCACCTTCTCGAGCGCATCCTGTCCATTGACCGCGGTGGTCACCGAGTAGCCAGCCTTGCGCAGGCTGACCTCCATCACGCGCAGGGACTTGGAATCCCCGTCCACCAGCAAGAGGCTTAGTCGTGCCACGGCCTTGGCTCCCATGGCGGCTCCGGCCCGCCGAGCAGAAGCGCACGGTGGAGCGAGCCGCCCAACTCCATCGACCGGCCGGAAAACCGCCCGGTAATCATCAATAGATCCAGGGACTAAACCCGAGAAGCAGTTCAGCCCTTTCCTGGTTTACAACCTGTGGCCTGTGCTTGTCAACTCCGCGGACAAGCAAACGAGTGCGGGAGGAGAGCTACTCGAAGTTGACGCGCCCGCGCTTCGGGTCTGTCTTCTTGGCCTTCTTCTTCTCCGCGCAGATGTAGGGCTCGGCCACCTCCCGGAAGAGCCGATCGAAGCCCTTGCGAATGCAGCGAGAAGGCCGGCGGCGCAAGCCGGGGCCGACCGTGTGCCGCATGATCTGGGAGGCCTTCTTCCAGGCCTTGTCGTTGAACTTCTCGCCCATGCGGATCCGGATCTGGCGGTCCTTGTGGCTGACGAAGAGCATGATGGCCGAGGAGGCGGCGTCGTAATCGATGTCCCAGTCGTCGAAGATCTCGTCGACGAAGAAATCGAGCCGGGAGGAGCGCACCTCGTGCTCCTCCAGAGAGCGGATGGTCACGACCACCATCTCCACGCCGTCCTTGCGGGCCTTGTGGCACAGCGAGCGAATGGCTGTCCGGTCCTGCTTGCCCACGATCCCGGCGTGATCGTTCACGCAGCGCTCGTCGGTGGCGGGCAGATCGACCGCCCGAACCGGTCCGTGCACGCAGGCCAGGATCGCGACCAGCAGGCCTGCGAGCCGGGCCGAGCCCTCTTGCCGCATCGGGCACCTCACTTGGACTTCGCTTTCTCGAGCCCCTTCTGGGCCTCGCGGATCTTCTTCCTCGCCTTGCCGACGTTCGGATTGCGAGGGTAGGACTGGACGAACTCCTTCAGAAACGGCAGGGATTCTCGATACATGCCCATGGCGTGAAAGCAGTAGCCCAGCTTGAGCAGCGCATCCGGAGCCTTGTCGCTCTTCGGGAACTCGGCTCGCACTTTCTGGAAGGTCAGCGCCGCTTCCCGGTAGCTCCCCTCGGCATAGTGCGACTCGGCGATCCAGTACAGGGCGTTGTCGGAGTAGCCGCTATCGGGCCACTTGGCGAGCAGCTCCTCGAAGAGCCGGCGGGCCGCCTTGTGCTGCTTCGCCTCCAGCAGGCCGTAGGCCAGCTTGTAGAACGCCTTCACCTCGTCCGGGCGCTCGATGGCCGCGAGCGGATCCTTGCCCTGCTCGGCCTTCTTGCCAGACTCCTCCTGGACCTTCTGGCGCTCTTTCTCGTCCTCGATGGCCCGGGCCTTCTGGCTCGCCAAATCGTCGTGGATGATGGACAGGCGCTTTTCGATGATCTCGAGCCGATGCTGGTTGACCTCGACCACGCCCCTGAGCTCCATGAGCTTGGACTTGATCTGCTCGATCTCCACCCCGAAGTCGGCCGCGTTCCGGCCCGAGGCCTTGCGGTGCCGCTCGATGAGCAGGTCGAGCTCGGCGATGTGCTTGTCCGCCTCCTCGAGCCGCTGCTGGAGCTTGGCCTTCTCCTCGTGGTGGGCCTTCTTGATCACCTCCAGCTCGGTCTGCATGGCCACGATGTCGGCCTGCATGCGCTGGCCGACCTCCTGCTTCACCCAGCAACCAGCCAGCAGGGCAGAGACGATCAGGCTGCAGGCGAGCCGCGTGACAGACATGAGGGCTCGACCTCCAAAAAAGAAGCGGGACCCGCTGCCGGGCTCCGCTTCTGGACAGCGGGTCTGTGGCACAGGATGCGTCAGTACTTGAACTCGCTCCGCCGGTTCTGTCCCCAGCAGTCCTCGGTGGACTCGTTGCAGACCGGCCGCTCCTCGCCGTAGGAGATGGTCTTGAGCCGGCTGCGATCGATGCCCAGGTTCTCCATGTAGCGCCGGGCGGCCTTGGCCCGCTTGTCGCCCAGCCCGATGTTGTACTCGGTCGTGCCGCGCTCGTCGCAGTTGCCCTCGATCGTGACCGTGATGTCGGTCCGCTGCTTCATGCACTCGACGTTGCGGTCCAGGATCTCCCGATCGCCCGAGCGCAGGTCATAGCGGTCGAAGTCGAAGTGGATGGTCTCCAGCTCGCACTGGGGCTTGTCGATGCACTCGCAGTCCCGGCACATCTTGCCCTCGGGGCAATCCTCGTCGGTCTGGCACTTGCACTTGATCACGCAGTGGTGATCCTTGCACTCCTTGTTGGGATCGTTGCAGTCCTCGTCCTTCTCGCACTCCCACTGGCACTTGTGCTCCTTGCAGATCATGCCAGCCTTGTTGCGACGGACGCAGTCGGCGTCGATCTCGCACTCGTAGACGCACTTCTCTTCCTCGCAGAACGGCTTGTCCTCGGGGCAGTCCTTGTCCTCGATGCACTGCACACAGCGGTTCTCCTTGCAGCGCGGCCGCTCCTTGTCCTTGCAGTCGCCGTCAGCGCAGCACTCCTGGCACTGCCCGTTGCAGCAAGCCATCAGCGTGGTGTTGCCCTCTTCCGCCGCGCAGTCATCGGCATCCCGGCACTTGGGAAAATCCGGGCGGCAACCCACGGCCAGTATCGTCACCAGCACGAACAGGAGCACCGAGGCCCAGGTCACCTTCTCGATCCAAGTCTTGCTGCCCTCGTCGCTGTGCGCCATCATCGATTCACCCTCCTGGACACGCCCAATCGGCCTGACGTGCGAGGTTTCCAGATTGTTGTCGCTCCCGCCAGCCCAGACCGACGGAAAAACCGACAAGAACACAGTGCTGCCGATGATCCTTCTCGCTTGCACTTAGCTCACTCCCCCCGGCCTTGTCAACAAAAATCCCGCCAGCCGATATCGAGGCCTGGAGCGTATACCCGTTACAAATCACAGCATTCCGCCCCGAACCCGGGGCTGGCAGTAAAAGCATTGCCTTCGGCTCGGCCCTTCGGTACCTTTTCCCGACGCGCTCCTTAGAAATATCGCGTGCGAGGTCCCTACCATGCCGACCGTGCTGATCATCGATGACGAGCAGAACATCCTGGTCACGCTCGCGCGCGCGCTCCAGCTCGAGGGCTACAGGACGGAGGTGGCCGGCAGCGGCAAGCTCGGCCTGGAGAAGGCCGAGAGCCTGGATGTGGATCTCGTCATGCTGGACGTGATGCTGCCCGACATCGACGGCATCGAGGTGCTCCAGAAGCTCCGCTCGGGAGAGCGAGACCTGCCGGTGGTCATGATGAGCGGCCACGCCACGGTCGAGATCGCCGTCAGGGCGGTCCAGCTCGGGGCGGCCGACTTCTTGGAGAAGCCACTGTCGTCGGACAAGGTCCTGGTGACGGTCGCCAACGCGCTCAAGCTGCGCAGGCTCACGGCCGAGAACCGCGATCTCAGGACCCTGGCCGGTCTGTCCAGCCGCATGCTGGGATCGAGCGCGGCCATGCGAGAGGTCTGGGAGCAGATCGACCTGGTGGCGCCTTCCAACGGGCGGGTTCTGATCACGGGCGAGAACGGCACGGGCAAGGAGCTCGTGGCCCGGGCCATTCACGACCGCTCCGACCGGCGCCAGGGCCCCTTCATCAAGCTCAACTGCGCGGCCGTGCCGGCCGAGCTCATCGAGAGCGAGCTCTTCGGGCACGAGAAGGGCTCCTTCACCGGCGCCCATCAGATGCGGCGGGGGAAGTTCGAGCTGGCCGACGGCGGCACCCTCTTTTTGGACGAGGTGGGGGACATGCCGCTGGCCATGCAGGCCAAGCTGCTCCGGGTGCTGCAGGAGGGCGAGCTCGAGCGCGTCGGCTCGTGCGAGACCCTGCGCGTGGACGCGCGCGTCATCTCGGCCACCAATCAGGATCTGGAAGCGGCCATCTCCTCCGACCGCTTTCGCCGGGATCTCTACTACCGGCTCAACGTGGTGCCGATCCACCTGCCCCCGCTTCGCGAGCGCAAGGAAGACCTCCCCGAGCTGGCCGAGTTCTTCTTGCACCTGGCCTGCCAGCAGAACAAGCGCAGAGAAAAGAGCTTCGCGCCCGGAGCCATCGAGGCGCTGGCGGAGCACGACTACCCGGGCAACGTGCGCGAGCTAAAGAACTCCGTCGAGCGCCTGGCCATCATGGTGCCGGACGAGGTCGTCGGGCCAGCCGACGTGCGCCGCGTGCTGCACTGGGGCCAGGCGGCCCCCGATCGCGACAGCAGCGCAGACCGCTTCTACGATCGGTCGCGCTCGCTACGGGAGATGGTGACCGAGGCCGAGCGGGCCTGCATCCAGCTCGCGCTGCGCGACTGCGACGGGCACGTGACCAACGCGGCCAGACAGCTCCAGCTGGAGCGCAGCCACCTCTACAAGAAGATGAAGAGCCTGGGCTTGAAGTGAATTGACAAGACCCGTGGGCCACACCCATAATGGCCGGGTCAGACGAGGTTTTTCGCCCGTCTACACGGGAAGGGAGCCGATCATGAGGACGCTTCGGATCGTTGCGCTCGTCGCCATCGCCTGGGCACCTGCCGCCTTCGCCCAGGAAGCCCCCGGGGCGGTGGTCATCAACGAGATCAACTGGGCGGGGTCTTCTGTGGATGCAGGCCACGAGTGGATCGAGCTCTTCAACACGAGCGACCACGGCATCGACCTCGACGGCTGGCAGCTCGTCGAGGGCGGCAGCACCCACGACATCACGGGCTGCACGCCCGACTGCGTCATCCAGACGGGCGGCACCTTCATCATCGAGGCCGTCGAGACGGCCATCGAGGACGTGAGCGCGAACCTGGTCCTGCCGATCGCGCTCAGCAACGGCGGCGAGGCGCTCGGGCTGCTGGAGACCGCGGCCCACGGCCGGATCGTCATCGACGAGGTGGACGACTGGCATGCGGGCGACAACGGGCAGAAGACCAGCATGGAGCGCCGGGAGCCGACCGCGCCCGGGACCTTGCCGACCAACTGGGGCGACAACGACGGCGTGACGCGCAACGGCTACGTCCTCGACGGCCCCACCCAGGTGCCCATCAACGGCACCCCGGGCCAGCAGAACTCGGTCTACGGCACCTTCACCCCCGGGCCCCAGATCGCCCACGTGCAGAACCTGGCCCTGGACGCCGTGGACGTCTTCTTCAGCGAGGAGGTCACCGCGGCCACGGCCGAGACGGCCGGCAACTACCTCTTCGACGGCGTGGCCCACGCGGGCACGGCCACGCTCGACGCCGTGGAGCCCACCCTGGTCCACCTGGCCGGCGTCGCGGGCCTGAGCGCGGAGACGGTCGTCGGCCTGCGCGCGGTCGGCGTGGAGAACACATCCGGAGAGCCCTCGTTCTCCGAGGTCTCCTTCGTCGCCGGCATCACCCCCATCGCCTGGATCCGGGCCAACCTCTCGGCCGGCGGTCCGACCTTCTTCACGGTCCGGGGCGCGGTGAGCTCGGCCGGGGATCACGACAACCGCGAGGCGGCCATCCAGGACCTCGGCGCGGGCATCTACGTCTGGGATCCGGGCGAGGACTTCGTGCCGCTTCTCAGCCGCGACGATCAGATCCTGGTCTCCGGCCTGCTCAGCGACTACCTCGGCAAGGCCCAGATCACCGACGCGCGCTACAGACCCGACGGCACGGCCGCGGTGACGGCCGAGCTGATCACCCTGGGCGACTTCACGGCCGATCCCGAGCGCTACGAGGCCTGGCTCGTCCGGGTGGCCGAGGTGGACCTGACGGCCGGCACCTGGCCCGCCGAGGGAGAGTGGGCCAACCTGACCATCAGCGACGACGCCGGCAGCACCGAGACCACGCTGCGGATCGACTCCGACACCGACATCGACGGCTCGCCCGAGCCTTTCTGGCCGGTCGACATCCGCGGCCTGGGCGGCGAGTACAGCGGCGACTACCAGATCCTGCCCCGCGACACGGGCGATCTGAACCTCTGCTCGAACGCCCCGGTGCCGCGCGAGTACTACACCGGTCCGGACGGGACCCAGGGCGTCGGCGTATGCCAGGCCGGTGAGCTCGAGTGCGTAGGCGGCGTCTGGACGCCGACGACGCCCGAGATCACCCCGGCCGCGATCGACGACGACTGCGACGGAGAGGACGACGACTGCGACACCGAGTACGACGAGGACGCCGACCTGACCGCGCCGGAGCACTGCGGCAGCTGCGACAACGACTGCACGGCGCTTCCGAACGTGGATCAAGTCGACTGTGAGGAAAGCGGCGGCAACTGGTCGTGCGTCGTGCTGAGCTGCCAGGGCGACTTCGGCGACTGCACGGCCGATCCGGGCTGCGAGACGGCGCTGCACACCGACACCGACTGCTCCGTCTGCGACGACGACTGCACGGCGCTGCCCAACGCCAGCCGCTCGACCTGCGAGGAAGACGCCGGCAGCTGGAGCTGTACGCTGGTCTGCGACGATCTCTTCGAGGACTGCGACAGCGACGGAGTCTGCGACTCGCTGACCTCGGTGGCGCACTGCGGCGACTGCCAGACGAGCTGCGCGGACGGCCAGAACTGCGTGGACGAGGGGCAGGGCTACGTCTGCTCGGACAGCTGCGCCGACGGGGACGAAGACGGGCACGCCGACGAGGCCTGCGGGGGCGACGACTGCGACGACTCCGACGTCGATACCTACCCCGGTGCGCCGGAGCTGTGCGACGAGGTGGACAACGACTGCGACGACGCCACCGATGAGGACTTCGCCGACAAGGGGCAGCCTTGCGATCGCCCCGACGACAGCGACGAGTGCGCCCTGGGCACCTGGATCTGCAGCCCGGATCAGAGCGGTCTGGTCTGCGACGAGACCATCGAGCGGCACGAGTCCTGCAACGGCGTCGACGACGACTGCGACGGCGAGACCGACGAGGCGTGGCCCACCCTCGGCCAGGCCTGTGACGGGCTCGACGAGGACCTGTGCGAGAACGGGCTGCTGGTCTGCAACCAGGCGGGCAACGGCGTGATCTGCGAGGAGGATCCGGCGGCCGTCAAGACCGAGGTCTGCAACGGCATCGACGACGACTGCGACGGGGAGACCGACGAGGGCCTGGAGCAGATCACCTGCGGCTACGGCGAGTGCGTGAACACGGTCGACTTCTGCGTCGACGGCATTCCCCAGCAGTGTGTACCCAAGCCGCGGCCGGAGCAGGTCGAGACGAGCTGCGACGACGGGCTGGACAACGACTGCGACACCTTCGCCGACGACCGCGACCTGGACTGCACCGGCGGCGTGGGCGGCGACGACGGATGCGGCTGCGCTGCGGCGCAGCCCGACAGCGGCTCGCTGGCCCTGCTGCTGCTCGGCCTGGCTGCCCTGTGGCGGCGACGGCGCGGCTGAGCGCGTCTTTTGAGCGCTTCCCTATCCCAGGGCTTCGCCCTGAGCCTCATACACATTTCAGAGCGCAAGGAACGAAGGAGCTTGGCAAGCTCCGAGATCCGGGTTTTCGCTGCGAAGCAGCGATGGGATAAAGCCTGGGGCTGAAGCCCCAGGCTTTATCCCCCCGCTGCTTCGCAGCGGAGAACCTTGCGGATGGCTCGACGTGCCGATTCGTATCAGGAAAAGTCGGTCACCTTGCCCCTGAAAAGGGAGTCGACCTCGTACTCCATGGCCTCGGAGCAGACCACGGGCTCGGGCAGCTTGAGCACGGTCTCCGAGCCCTCCTCCTCCAGGCAGATGTGCAGGTAGGCGGTGCAGGGCCCCTGATGTCGGCGGATGATGGCCCGCAGCTCTTCGAGCCGCTCGGTGCTCAGGTGTCCGACCGGAATGCGGATGTGCACCCGGCTGGTCTTCTTCTCGCTGGCTTCCTTCAGGGAGCAGACCTTGCGGACCTGGAGCTTGACCTGGTTCTCGTCCCCCTCCAGCTTGACCGTCCCGGAGAACAGCAGGGGTTGATCGGACTTGAGCAGCGACTCGTGCTCGGCGAACTCCCGGGAGAACACGACCGCCTCGCATGAGCCGTGCAGGTCCTCGATCTCCAGGATGGCCATCCGGCCAGCGCCGCTCTTGAGCGGGCGCTCGCGCATGCTCGCCACGAGCGCCGCGATGTGCACCTCGGCAGAGCGCTGCCCGCCCTGGCAGGCGTCCATCAGCGTGGCCGTGGTGCGGTTGGCCAGCCTGGAGGCGATCCGCTGATAGCGGTCCAGGGGGTGGCCCGAGAAGTAGAAGCCCAGCGCCTCGCGCTCGAAGGCCAGGCGCTGCCGCTCAGGCCACTCGGGCAGCTCGGGCAGCGGCGGCTCGCGCTCTGCGGTAGACTCGCACTGCCCCAGCATGTCGAGCAGGCTCCGCTGGCCCGAGGCCTTCTCGCGCTGCCGCCTCTGCGCCCAGTCGAAAGCCCTGTCCACGCCCTGGGCCAGAGACGCCCGGCTCGCACCGAAGCCGTCCATGGCCCCGCTCTTGATGAGCGCCTCGACCAGCCGCTTGTTGACCTTGCGGGTGTCCATGCGCGAGCAGAAGTCGTACAGGGAGCCGTAGTCTCCCTGCTCGCGCCCCTCGAGGATGAGCTCGATGGCGCTGTCGCCCAGCCCCTTGACCGCCCCCAGGCCGAAGAGGATCTTGCCCTCGTGGACCGAGAAGCGCCGCTCGGAGCGATTCACGTCCGGCGGCAGGATCCCGATGCCCATCTCCCGCACCTTGGCGATGTGGCGGACGAGCTTGTCGGTATCGCTCATCTCGCTCGACAGCAGCGCGGCCATGAACTCGACCGGGAAGTGCGCCTTGAGGTAGGCGGTCTGGTAGGAGATGAGCGCATAGGCGGCGGAGTGGGACTTGTTGAACGCGTACTCGGCGAACTTCTCGATCTTCTCGAACAGGTCGCGGGCGCTGGGCTCCGGCATGCCGCTCTTGCCGACCGCACCTCCGATGAAGCGCTGCTTCAGGTCGGCCAGCAGGTCGGCCTTCTTCTTGCCCATGGCCTTGCGCAGCGTATCGGCCTGGCCCATGCTGAAGCCGGACAGATCGACCGCGGTGCGCATCACCTGCTCCTGGTAGATGATGACCCCGTATGTGCTCTCCAGGATGGGCTGCAGCACCGGGTGCGGGTAGTCGATCCTGGACCGCCCGTGCTTGCGATCGATGTAGTCGTCCACCATGCCGGCACCGAGCGGTCCCGGCCGGTACAGGGCCACCGCGGCGATGATGTCCTCGAAGCGGTCCGGCTTGAGCTTCTTCATCAGCTCCTTGAAGCCGCTCGACTCCACCTGGAACACACCGTCCGTCTCGCCCGAGGTCAACAAGGCGTAGACCTTCTCGTCGTCGAGCGGGATGCTGCAGATATCCAGCTCGGTGCCTCCCTGGCGGACGAGGCGCAGGGCGTGATCGATGACGGTCAGCGTCTTCAGGCCCAGGAAGTCGAACTTGACGAGGCCGGCTTGCTCCACCTCGTCCTTGGCGTACTGCGTGATGAGCACATCCTCGTCGCCCCTGATGACGGGCACGTGCTCCCACAGGGGCTTCTGGGCGATGACCACGCCGGCCGCGTGCATGCCCACCTGGCGGTTCAGGCCCTCGAGCGCCCGGGCCACCTCGATGACCTGGCCGTAGGTCTCGTTCTCCGCCCCGATCTCCGCGAGCCGCGGCTCTTCCGCCAGGGCCGAGTCCAGCGTGACCTTGGGCCCGGCCGGGACCAGCTTGGAGATCCGATCCGTCTCGCCGAACGACAGGCCCATGACCCGTCCCACGTCCTTGATGGCCGAGCGCGGCTTGAGCTGGCCGAAGGTGATGATCTGGCCCACCCTGTCCCGGCCGTACTTCTGGGAGACGTACTGGATGACCTCCCCCCGGCGGTCCTGGCAGAAGTCGATGTCGAAATCGGGCATCGAGACCCGATCGGGGTTCAGGAAGCGCTCGAAGATCAGATCGTACGGCAGGGGATCCAGGTCGGTGATCCCCAGGCAGAATGCCGCCAGCGAGCCGGCGCCCGAGCCGCGCCCGGGTCCCACCGGGATGCCGTTCTGCTTGGCGTAGCGGATGAAGTCCCAGACGATCAGGAAGTAGCCCGAGAAGCCCATGTCCCGGATGACCGACAGCTCGTGGTCCAGCCTCTGGACGTAATGATCCCGCTGTGCGTGTTCGATCCGTTGCAGGTGCGCTTCCAGGCCCTGTCTCGCCTGGTGCTCGAGGAAGGAGTCGAGATCGAAGCCCTCCGGCACCTCGTAGCGGGGCAGGAAGCTCTTGCCCAGATCCAGATCGAGATCACAGGCATCCGCGATGCGCTGCACGTTCTCCAGCGCCTCGGGCGTGTCGGCGAACAGCTGCTCCATCTCCTCGCTGGACCGAAGATAGAGATCCTGGGTGTCGTGCCGCATGCGCTTGGGGTCATCGAGCGTCTTGCCGGTCGAGATGCAGAGCAGTACATCGTGGGCGTGGGCATCCTCGCGGCGCAGGTAGTGGCAATCGTTGGTGGCCACCAGCCCGATCTTCTCGGCGGCGCCGATCTCGCGCAGGACGCCGTTGACCTCCTCCTGCAGCGCCAGCCCGTTGTGCTGGAGCTCGAGGAAGAACCACCCCGGCTCGAAGAGGGACGCGTACTCGCGGGCCGCCTCTCGCGCCCGGTCCACTTGCCCGCCCTTGATATGCGTCGCCACCTCGCCGCTCAGGCAGGCCGACATGCCCACCAGGCCGGCCGCGTGCTCGCGCAGCAGCTCCTTGTCGATGCGCGGGTGGTAGTAGAATCCCTCCAGCCAGGCCTTGCTGATCATGCGGGTGAGGTTGCGATAACCCCGCTCGTCCCTCGCCAGCAGCACCAGATGGTAGGCCTCGCGGCCGCTCCGATCGCAGCGCCCCTTGGGTCCGGCCACGTAAGCCTCGCAGCCGATGATCGGCTTGATGCCCGCCTTTCGCGCCCGCAAGTAGAAGTCGATCGCGCCGAACATGTTGCCGTGATCGGTGATGGCCACGCTGTCCATGCGCAGCTCGGCCAGGCGCGGAAAGAGCCGGTCCAGGCGGATGGCACCGTCCAGCAAGCTGTACTGCGTATGGAGGTGAAGGTGAGTAAAGCCGCTCATCGACCGCCCAAGCTCGGTCATTGTTGCCCGCTGGAGCATCCCAAGTCAAGGGGGCTCTGGGACGTCTCGTTCCCGGCCGGGTGCGGCTCTCAAGCACCTGAAAAGACGATGGGTTTTTTGACTTCTGGCCCAACCGCCAGGCTGTGGTATAGTATAGGACTGGAGGCAAATCATGATCATGAGCGAGATGAGATTCCGGCTTGTGCTCCTGGCCGTCCTCCTCGTCGCCGTGGCCGCCCAGTGGGCGTGCACCGACGACATCGCCGGCCCCACCCTGTGCATCACCGACGCCGACTGCAAGGAAGGGGAGACCTGCTACCAGAACACCTGCAGGCAGGGGTGCACGACCTCGGAGGACTGCAAGGAAGGCCAAGTCTGCTTCTCCGGCGCCTGCCTGACCCCCTGCGAGCAAGACGCCGACTGCCCCGAGGGCGAGCACTGCCAGTCGGGCTACTGCGCAGCGGACGAGAAGCCCGACGCCGGGGCGGACGGGGGCAACCCGGACGAGTGCATCGATGAGGACAACGACGGCTACGGCGAGAACTGCGCCGCGGGCCCCGATTGCGACGACGGGGACCGGACCATCCATCCCCACGCCACCGAGATGTGCGCCGACGGCAAGGACAACGACTGCGACGGGACGACCGACGAGGCGGACTGCGGCTGCGATCCGGGCGAGCGGGCCGCCTGCTACGACGGGCCGGCCGGCACCGACGGCACGGGCGTATGCCACGCCGGCGTGGCCGTCTGTCAGCCCGATCGCACCTACGGCGAGTGCCAGGGGCAGCGCGTCCCGGACGAGAGCGAGTCCTGCAACGGGGCCGACGACGACTGCGACGGCGACACGGACGAGGGGCTGCTCAACCGCTGCGGCGAGTGCTTTCCGCCGGACGAGAGCCTGCTCGAGGTCTGCGGCAACGGGCTGGACGACGACTGCGACGGCGAGGTCGACGAGAGCTGCGACTGCGATCCGAACTGCCTGTGCGAGGGCAGCGAGTGCCACTGCCACCCGCCCACCCACCAGCCCTGCTACTCGGGACCGCCCTCCACCCTGGGCTTCGGCATCTGTCACGGCGGCTTCCACGACTGCGTGCTCCAGCCCGACGGGGTGAGCTACGCCTGGAACGAGTGCATCGGAGAGCAGCTGCCGGAGGTCGAGTGCGACCGCGGCTTCGCGGACCGGATCGACAACGACTGCGACGGACTGACCGACGAAGGCTGCCAGGACGAGGACGATGACGGCTACTCGCCTCCGGACGACTGCGACGACGGCGACAGCCAGGTCCACCCGGGCGCCGACGAGGTCTGCAACGGCAAGGACGACGACTGCAACGGCATCGCGGACGAGGGCGTGGCGAACGCGTGCGGCGGCTGCGGACCGGCGCCGCAGGAGGTCTGCGGCGACGGACTGGACAACAACTGCGACGGGCGGATCGACGAGGGCTGCGGCGGCTGCACCGGCTCCGAGACCCGGGAGTGCTACCGCGGGCCGGACGGCACCCAGGGGGTAGGCCACTGCCACACCGGGACCCAGACCTGCAACGGCGAGTTCTGGGGGCCCTGCGAGGGAGACTCGATCCCCGAGCCCGAGATCTGCGACGGCGTGGACAACGACTGCGACGACGAGATCGACGAGCAGTGGGCCATCGGCTCCAACCCCTGCGGCTGGTGCGACAGCACCGAGCTCTGCGATCACCTCGACAACGACTGCGACGGCCAGGTCGACGAGGGCCTGCGCAATGTCTGCGGCTTCTGCATCGCCTGCGGCCCGGAGCTCAACGAGTGCCCGGAGAACACGACCTGCAGCGAGGGCCTGTGCGTCGAGACCGCGTGCAACGGCGCCGACGACGACTGCGACGGGCTGACCGACGAGGGCCTGCTGAACGCCTGCGGCACCTGCGGCGACTCCTGCTACAGCTCGGGCTGGGGCGGCCCGTCCTGCCAGGACTGCGAGGGCGACTGGTCGGACGGCACCTCCGACGGGGTGAGCAACTCCTTCGACCCGGACGTGCTGCAGCTCGACTCCGAGACCCAGTCGCCCCACTACATCTGGATCGCCGGCACGAACGTGGCCTGCGACGCCGGCTCCAACTGCCTCTCCAGCCCGGCCTGCTACAGCGGCCAGACCTGCCACACGGTCCAGAAGTTCGACACCCAGACCGACGAGCTGATCGGCGTCTACTCGAGCTGGGGCTGGAGCCCGTCGCGCACCGCCGTGGCCGCCGACAACAGCGTCTGGGTGGGCAACCGGGGCTGCGCGGACATCCTCGATGGCTGCCAGCCGGCCGATCCGCGCCACGGCAACGCCGCCCACCTCGACGCGGACGGCGGGCTGATCTGCCGGGCCGACGTGACCGGCGTGAGCAGCGTGGCCGTACGCGCGGTGACCATCGATCGCGACGGCAACGCCTGGCTCGGCTCCTGGGACAACCACACGATCAACCAGTACTCGGGCTCCGAGATCGAGGGTACCGCGGACGGCGTGCCCCTGTGCAAGCACCTGCGCACGGTCAACCTCTCCGACGGCAGCGGCACCAGCTACGCCTACGGCGCGGCCGTGGACGGCAACGGCTACCTGTGGATCGCGACCCTGGGCAGCGGCCCGCTGCGCAGGATCAACACCGCCGACGGCACCATCGACCGGACCATCAACCCCGGCTACCAGACCTACGGCATCGCCATCGACTCGAACGGCGATCCCTGGTACGGCTGCTGGACCACGAGCTGCGCCTGCGGTGTGATCCAGATCCGGGCCTCGACCAGCGAAGTCCTCTGCCACCCGCGCCTGGTGGCCGGCGCCGGCAACACCTCGGGCGGTCAGACACGCGGCGTGGCCGTGGACAAGGACGGATACATCTGGGTGGCCGAGTGGAACAAGAACACGGTCTCCAAGTACACCTCCACCGGCACCCACGTGGGCCAGTACGGGGTGGCCGGCTTCGGTTACTCCGCCTCGGGCCCGCTCGGCATGGCGCTCGACTTCGACAACCACATCTGGGCCATCAACTACGGCTCCCAGCACGCCTCCAAGTTCGACTCCAACGGCAACCTGCTGAATGTCTTCCCGGTCTTCATGCCGTACACCTACTCGGACATGACCGGCTACCAGCTTCGCACGATCACGCTGAAGCAGGGCACCTGGACGCTGGACTACGACTCGTACTACGTGGGCGCTCGCTGGGACCGGGTCGAATGGGTGGGGCACGTGTCGGCAGACGACATGATCCGCGTCCGGGTCCGCTCGGCCGCCACCGAGGGCGGGCTGGTCGCGGCCACATTCACCGGCTACTACGAATCCAACCCGGCCGTGCCCGACGGACCCTGGGTGGCCGACATCGCCGGCGCCGTGCCCGACAACCGCTGGCTGCAGGTCGAGGTGACGCTGGCCACCGATGACGACATCTCGCCGACCTTCAGCGGGCTGGAGGTCTTCTGGCAGTACTAGCCTCGGTTCACTCCATCTCGTCGTCGATCGTCTGCACGTAGCGCGACAGGATTGTACGGCACTGGTCGGCGAAGGCCACGACCACCTTCGCGCTCCGGCCGCTCCCGAGCCGCTTGATCACGATACCCATCCCGAACTTCGGATGCTGGCCGCGCTCGCACTCCATCTCCGGGGCTTTCGGCCTCACCCCAGCGATCAGCTGCGGTGGGGGATCGAGCGGCACCGCAGCGCGGTTGCCGAGGATCGACAGGGCGTCCCGCTGCCCGGAGAGCGCGTCGGTCAGCACGCCCTCGATGTATGCGCCCAGGGATTGCTCCTCCGCTCCCTCGAGCTGCCCATCGAGTGCGATGTGTACGCGCGCCTCCTCGCCCTCGGGCTCGCGCGACGAGACGATATCGACGTATGGACCGCCGTGCGCGCCCTCCATCCGCTCGCCGATCGGATCGGAGTACACCCACCCGATGCGCACGCAGCCATCCGGCGCTGTGTAGTCCTCGGCCGCCTCGGCCACCGACTCGAGGCTCTCGATGCCCGTCACCATCCCGGCCACCGGATCGCGAATCGCGAGCAGCGCCAGCACGTCGTCGTGAAGCCGGGCGCCGATCTCCTCTTCCAGGTGGGCGAGCCGCACCAGGGATAGGACAGGCCGTCTCGCCCGCGCTCCGCGAACAGGCAAC
This sequence comes from Deltaproteobacteria bacterium, assembly GCA_016935365.1. Lineage (GTDB taxonomy): Bacteria > Myxococcota > B64-G9 > B64-G9 > B64-G9 > JAFGRB01. Next base: position 6,055 of record JAFGRB010000233.1, on the reverse strand, counting down.
CGCGATCTCACTCGATCGCAGACAGCGAGCGCCCGCAGGAAAGAAGCCGAGGCAGAGAGCACGCGCGGCTCGCGATCGTGCATGCGCATCTCCGGCCCATCAGCTCATGCCGGGCAGGAAGCCCGCGCTCGCGATCAGGGCCCGGCCGAGGACGAGCATGGCCGCGCAGGTCTCGAGGTCGCAGGTCTCGCCGTCCCTTGCCAGCTCGCCGGGCTCGAGCTGCTTCACGGCGAGATCGGACTCTGCCAGGCGCGCGCGCAGGCGCGGAGAGCGGTAGGCCAGGACCTGGCCGTCGCTCTCCAGGCTGTGCAGGCCGTCGGGCAGCTTGGCTTCCACGTGAAAGCCGATCTCGGTCTTTCGCACCCGCCAGCCGGCTTGCTCCCGCTCGAAGCTCTCGTCCGAAAAGCACAGGCGGATCTTGTCGCGATACGGGGCGCCGGCGGTCGGACAGAAGGTCTGGCAGTTGCCGCACTCGTTGCACAGGTCGGCCAGGTTGACGACCTGGGTCGGCTGCTCGACGCGGAACGCCCGCCTCTCGCCCGTGCGCTCCACTTTCTTGCCTCGGATGGCGAGCAACTCGAGCTGGGTCTCGAACGGCTCGCAGGCGATCTCGAGGTTCGCCCGGTTGGGGCAGACCGTGGTGCACAGCGAGCAGTACTCGTCGCAGCTCAGACAGCGGCTCGCCTCTCGCCGGGCCTGGTCCTCGCGCAGCGAGAGCACCACGCGATCGAAGCCCGTCCGCTCTCCGGCGGGCAGCTCGGGCAGCGGCTCGCCGTAGTCGCGCCTGGACTTGGCGAGCAGGTAGTCCCGCGGGCTGCCCTCCTTCCTGAGCGGAGGCTCGGCCGGCTCCGGCAGGCCCTCGCGGCGCAGGATCTCCGCCACCGCCCGCCGGGCGTCAGCCTCGGCCTGGATGACCGTGGCGCCGCCGCGCACCGCGTCGCCGCCCGCAAACACGGAGGCGATCGAGGTCTCGCCCGTCCTCTCGTCCACCTCGACGATCTTCCGCTTCCCGATCCTCACGCCGGCCCGCTCCAGGAAATCCACCTCCGCCTGCTGCCCGACGGCCACCACGATGGCGTCGGCCTCGATCTCCTCCTCGGCCTCATCGACGGGCACCGGCCGCGGTCGGCCGCTGGCATCCACCTCGCCGAGCTTCATCCGCAAGCAAGCGAGACCCCGAACCCGACCCGCGCCGTCCGCCAGCACCCTCGCGGGCGCGCAGAGCTCGCGGATCGCGATCCCCTCGGTCCGAAGCGCCGCGATCTCCTCGTCATCCGCCGGCATCTGCGAGATGGTGCGGCGATAGACCACGATCACGTTCCCCTCGGGCCCCACCAAACGCCGGGCGGTACGGGCTGCATCCATGGCCGAGTTGCCGCCGCCGATCACGAGAGCCTTGCGGCCCAGCGGCGGTGCGCAGCCCGCGCGCGCCCGGGTGAGCAGATCCAGGCAATCGAACACGCCCTGGGCGTCCTCCCCCTCGATGCCCAGGGAGATGCCGAGAGAAGCGCCGATGCCGACGAAGACATACCGGTGCTGCTCGCGGATCTCCTCGAAGGGCAGCGCCTCGCCGACCCGAACGCCGAAGCGCAGCTCCACCCCGAGATTGCGGATGAGCTCGATGTCCTCCGCCAGCGCGCTTTCGGGCAGGCGATAAGCGGGAATCATCTGGGCGGGCACCCCGCCGGGCTCGTCCCGCGCGTCGTAGAGCGTGACCCGGAAGCCCTCCAGGGCCAGGAAGTACGCAGCGGCCAGGCCGGCCGGGCCCGCGCCGATCACCCCCACCGAGGCCTCCAGCTCGCGTCTCCTGGCCGGGCTGCGGCGCCGACTGCAGCGCTCGGAAATGAAGCGCTTGATCTCGCGGATGGCCAGCGGCCGGTCGTAGAGGCCGCGCACGCACTTGCTCATGCAGGGATGATCGCAGACCGAGCCGGTGATGGAGGGCAGCGGGTTTGCGCGCAGCACGACGTCCATGGCCTCGTCGTACCTCCCGCGGGCGACCAGGTACATGTAGTCCGGCACGTTCTGCTGCGCCGGACAGCCCTCGGTGCACGGAGCCCCGATGCAGTCGAAGCGTCCCAGCGGTCTGTCCGTCTTGGTCGGCACGCGCCGCCTGGGCTTCGCGTAGCGCACGTCCCCGCGGAGCGCCTTCGCGTGCTGCCGCAGGTTCACCCGCCGGCAGGCCCGGACGAAGCTCTGCTGCAGCTCGGCCGCGTCCCGATCGAGCCGGCGCGCCGCGGCCCGGACCCGCTCGCGTACCGGCACGTCGCCGGCCGCCTCGAAGACGGCCCGGAAGCTCTCCTGCTCGGCCGCGGACAGGCCGCCCTGGCCAGCGAGCAGCTCGAAGGCCCGATCCGCGCCGTCCTTGCCCCGCACGGCCCTACGGCATGCGAGCTCCTCCGCGTCGTCGGCCTTGGCGGCCCGCATGGCGGCCGACAGCTCCTCGACGTACTGCGCCAGTCGGCCATAGCCGCCGGGCCGGAGCAGGTCGGAGCAGACCGTCACCGGCGAGAGGCCGGCCGCGATGAGCGGCGGCAGGTTGAAGGCGTCCACGCCGCCGGCCAGGGAGATGGCCAGCTGGCCCTCGAAGTCGTCGAAGAGCCGCTGGGCGAGCTGGACCGAGAGCGGGTGCAGGGCGCGTCCCGACATGTAGTGAACCGGCTCCTTTTCCGGCAGCGCCTTGCGCAGGTTGCGCGTCTCCAGGGTATTGGTCAGCTTGAGGCCGAAGCAGACGCCTTTCTTCGCAGCCGCGTCGCGAAGCGAGCGGATCATGGATACCGCGTCTGCGTAGCCGGGATCGTGCTCGAAGGCCTCGTCCGGCACCTCGATGTCGTCGTGGCCGAGCTCGCCGTGGAGGATCTCGCGCAGCGCATCCGGGCCCAGCAGGGTTGGGTTGAGCTTGATGGCCGTGTGCAGGCCGAGCTGCTCGATCAGGTACAGGCCGATCCGCTCGATCTCCTCGGGCGGGCAGCCGTGCATGGTCGAGAGGGTGACGTTGTCCGAGAGCTGCTCGCCGACCTCCAAGTCGGCTGGCACCCGGTCGGCGATCCGCTCGAGCATCGCGTCCCGCTGCTCCGCAGCCTTGGCCATCCGGGCCAGAAACCGCTGCACGTTGTCCTCGTGGATGCCCTCCAGGTTGTAGCCCAGGCTCATGTTGAACACGAAGCCACGCTGGCCGTCGCCTCGCCTGTGACCCAGATGGGCGCGCAGCGCGTGGATCAGCACCCAGGCCTTGAGGTACTCCGAGAAGGACTGCTCCAGGCGCAGCTCCTGGGACCACTCGCAGTTGTAACCCACGTCCTGCATGTCGATGCAGGGCTTGGTCACCTCGAGCTCATCCAGCGTCTGGACGGTCTTGAGCTCGATGAAGCGCGCCCCGGCCAGGTAGGCGACCAGGATGTTCTGCGCCATCTGCGTCTGCGGGCCTGCGGCCACCCCGAGCGGCGTCTCCAGCACCTGTCCGTATTGCTGCGTCGCGAAAGGCTGATCCGGCCGGGGCTCGAAGAAGAGCTCGGCGGGCAGGCCGAAGACCGACCTGCGCTGCTCGAGCTCCGCGAAGATCCACCGGCTCAGGTCCTCGATAGGCAAGGGGTGCATCGCATCGGCCATCTCTCGCTCCTCGTGCTCGGAGAACGCGGATTTTCCTCGCAGCCAAGCATAGGGGCCCGCCTGCCCGTGGTCAAGCCATGGGCGCCTCCGGAAGCACTCCAGGGGCTTCAGGGGCCGATTGACTGGTCTCGACAAGTGGAGTAGGTTGCGGCCTCGTGGACCCGACGAGCGACAAGAACATCGAGGTGGACGACCTCGAAGAGATCGTGATCGGCGGAGACTTGGCCTCGCTGAGGCGCTTCCTGACCCTCCTGCACCCGGCCGACCTGGCCATTCTGTTCGCCACCCTGGACCGCGATCACTGGCCCCGGGTGATCCACAGCCTGAAGGTGGCCGAGATCTCCGACTTGATGGAGGAGCTGCCCGACCAGCTCCGCGACGACCTGGCCGAGCTGCTGTCGCACGAGCAGCTGGTCGACATCTTCGAGGAGATGGCCTCCGACGACGCGGCGGACGTGATCGCCGATCTGCCCGAGCCCCTGGCCGAGAAGGTCCTGGCATCCATCCCGCCGGAGGATCGCGTCGAGGTCGAGACCCTGCTCGGCTACCCCGAGGACTCCGCGGGCGGCCTGATGCAGATGGAGCTGGTCTCGGTCAGGGAGACGGCCACGGTCCAGGAGGCGATCGAGTCCATCCGCGCGGCAGCCGGCGAGGTCGAGGATCTGCACATGGTCTACGTCATGGACGACGCGGGCCGGGTCTGCGGGCTCCTGCCCCTGGACCGGCTCATCCTGGCCTCGCCCACGGCGCCGGTGTCCAGCGTGGCCGATCGCGATATCCGCACCGTCCGCCCCGAGGTGGACCAGGAAGAAGTCGCGCAGATGTTCAAGCGCTACGACCTGGTCTCCATGGCCGTGGTCGACGGGGAAGGCCGGCTGCTCGGCCGCATCCTGCACGACGACGTGGTGGACGTCATCGAGGAAGAGGCCGAGGAGGACATGCTGCGCATGGCCGGCGCGGAGGAGCCGGAGCTGATCTACTCCAACCGCGTCTTCCGGATCGCCTCGGTGCGGATCCCCTGGCTGCTGGCGACCATCGGCGGCGGGCTGCTGTCCGGCGCGCTGCTGTGGCAGTTCAAGGTCAGCTTCCCGCAGATGCTGGCCCTGCTGACCTTCGTGCCGGTCATCGCGGCCATGGGCGGCAACATCGGCTCCCAGTCGTCGACCATCGTGGTCCGCGGCTTCGCCACCGGCCGGATCGACTTCCACAACCTGTCCCAGTTCCTGCTGCGCGAGCTGGCCATCGGTCTCATCATGGGCTTCTTCTGCGGCCTGGTGCTCACGCTGACCGCGAGGATCTGGCACGGCGACTACCTGCTGGCGCTCACCGCGGGGCTGTCGATGGCGCTGGCCATCACCGCCTCGGCCATCACCGGCGTCCTGGTGCCGTTTCTCTTTCGATCCATCCGGGTCGACCCGGCCATCGCCGCCGGGCCGCTGGTGACCACGGCCAACGACGTCCTGGGGCTGGCCATCTACTTCTCGATCGCCTGGCTGCTGATCGGCTGACGCGCTTCCGAGGCCGGCCAGGGTGGCGTATACTCGTAATCAAGCTCGCCGCGCGCAGGAGATCGAATTGGACCTGTTCGACGAGTTCAAAGGGATCGTTCAGGCACTCGACGGCGCGGGGATCGACTATGCGGTGGTCGGGGCCGTGGCTCTGGCCATCCACGGGATGCCTCGCACGACGACGGATATCGATATCTTGATCCGCCCCGAGGACTCGGAGCGAGTCGAGAAGGTGGTGCAGGCGCTGGGATTCCGCTTTCCCTCCATCCCGATGACCTTCTCGGACAGCGGACTCACGGTCCACAGGCTCACCAAGATCGTCGACGAGGACGTCCTGACCCTCGACATGCTGCTGGTGTGTGAAGCCATGGCTGCGATCTGGGATGGCCGGATCCAGGTCGAGACCGACCATGGACGCCTGTGGGTGGTCTCCCGAGATGGGCTGATCGAGATGAAGGTGCTGAGCGGTCGATTGCGCGACCTCGTCGATGTCAAGCGGCTCCAGGGAGACGAGGATGACTGAGCCCGACATGAGCCCGAGCGCGGTCACCGCGCGCCTGCGGGAGATCGCCCGCCTGCGCGCCGCCCGTCTCGAGAGCCACGAGGTGGACATGTCCCCGAAGGCCGTCACTCGACGCCTGAAGGAGATCTCCAGGCTGCGCGACTTCTGCCTGAAGCTCGCGAGGTCCTGCAAGACCGCTCGTCCCGAGTGAGAGACGCCCGTCCCTGATATGGAGGGGGACGCCGCGCGCCCCTCTCGCCGCCCGGCACAGGTCCGGGCGGCTGTATCCCCCGTGGATGGATGGCCTACGCCCTCCATCTGACCTTATGGAGCGCCCCGCTCCATAAGGTCTACGGATGCAAGCAGACCTTCTCGCCGAAGGGCCCCACCTGGCAGCTGCAGACCATGTCCACGCACCAGCAGTCCTGGCAGTCCT
>JAFGRB010000232.1 GCA_016935365.1 Deltaproteobacteria bacterium | reverse complement strand
GATGTACTTGCCGTTGAAGTCGAAGCCCAGGTTCGGGTCCTCAAGGTAGCCCACCCTCACCGCTCCGTACCTGTCCACCTCGTCGAAGCCCTGGTGGGACGGGGGCTTGTAGCCCCCGTCCACATCCTCACAGCCGCTGCATCCCCATGCCCACAGGCCGAGGAGCAGCAGCCCTGCTGGATAACACGCTCTCACAGCCCCTCCGCCTCGAAGCGCGTCTCGCAGCGCGACGCAGGCAGCAAGAGCCCGCCGAGCTCAGGGCACGACTCGTCAAAGCGCAGATGGGCCCGCGCCTCGCCCCGCATGTCCAACATCACGTACCGTATCTCGTGCAGCCCGGGCTCCAGCCAGATCGGCTCCGAGACCGCCTCGGACAGACCCTGCAGGATCAGCTCGCCGTCCATCATCATAAACGCCGCGTCGTCCGCCTCGGACACGAAGCGATACTCCCCTTCTCGCTCGATCCTGAGCATCCCCTCCCAGCTCACCGCGAAGTGATCCGAGAAGCTCAAGCCCAGCACGCCCGGGCTCCCCTTGCCCCAGTCGTCGTTTGCCGGCGTCCGGTCGAAGTCCTCGGTCTCCGGCAACAGCCAGCCGAAGAACATGCTGTAGCCCTTCCGCTCCAGGCCCCGGCCCCACTGGTACCGGAAGCGCTCGGGCGGGATAGGCCCTCCGCCCTCGGGACCGCCGGCCCAGCTCATCTCGATATGGCCGCCTCGCCTGCACACGGTCAAGTCTACCACGATGTCGTGCCAGCCAGCATCCAGCCACACCGGCCTCGTGGCGGCGTGCTGCTGCTCGCAGCTCCCCAGGCCGGGTGCGTGCCATGCGTGGCCCCAACCCCAGCCATGATGGCCCCAGCCGTGCCCGTGACATCGGCCCCTCTCGAGCTTCAGCTGCTCTCCGTCCACGAAGGCCCGGAACCCGCCCTGGGTGTCGAATCCGAAGCTGTACTCCCCTGCACGCTCGATCCGGATCTGCCCCACCCAGCGGTACGAGCGCTGCCCGCCATGCGGGAAGCTCGCGCTCAGGCCCTGCGGGTCGAAGATCTCTCCGAGCTTCCAGTCCAGCCGCTTGCCCCGGTACTCGATCCGCCTCAGACCCGCATCGACCACGTCCACGGGCTCGGTCGCAGACTCCTCCTGCATCCACCCGCCGGTCTCGACCTCCTGCTTCCACACCCGAGGCGACGTCGGCCCCGCCTCGGTCTCGCCGCCGAAGATCGCCACCCGGCCGCTGCTCAGCGCAATTGCAGCCGCGCCCCACCTCGGCTCCGGGCAGGCCACCTGCGCGCAGTCCGGCGTGGTCTCCGCCCAGGTGCCGCTCTCGAGCGAGTACACCCAGGAGTCGTTCCGGGCTCCGCTATTGTCCTTACCGCCGAAGACGTACAGCGCATCCAGCTCCGGCAGGTAGACCGCAGACGCGTGGATCCGGGCCGCGGGCGAGGCGCCCTTGCTCTTGCTCCCGGAGCCGGCAATCCCGAGCCCCCGTCCAGGCCGGTAGACCAGCAGCCCGTCCGAGAGCCCGTCCGCGTCCAGACCGCCGAACAGGAGCACCCTGCCGCTCTCCGCGTCGTGCGCCACCGACGGGTAGGCGAGCCCGTACACCGAGCCGTCCGGGAGCTGCTGCCGCTCCCAGGTCATGGTCTCCATGTCCAGCACCCACTTCTCCGGCTTGACCCCGGCCTCGGTCTCGCCGCCAGCGAGCACGAGGTGCTCGCCACGGCGGTCCGCGAGCAGCACGGCCCCGGCCCGGCCCGCGGGCTTCTCGCCGTCCGCCAGCATGTTCTCGATGATGCTCAGGCTACCCGAGCCCGTGTTGACCACGTACGCATCCCGGCCGAAGTTCCCGAAGACCACCGTGGTCGGCTCGTCGTCCACGGTCCAGGTCTGGAGCACGCTCTGCGCCCCCAGGTCGACGAGGTGCACCGAGTCGGGCGCTGTCCCGGCCCCGGACTCCGAGCTGGTCACAAGCGCCAGGCCCCCGCCCCAGCTCAGGTCCAGCCCGGTCGCCGAGTGCACCCCCGGGATCTCGGCCGCCAGCTCCCAGGTCTCGGCGTCGAAGACCGACACCATGCCCTCGTCCTTGCTGGTGACGACAAGCAGCTCGCCGTCCGGCGTGAGCGCGATGCCCGTGACAGAGCGCTCCAGGTACTGCTCCTCGAGCAGCTCGAGATCCGCCGTGTCGTATACCGCCACCTTCTGCTCGAGGTGCTGGGGGTCGGGATAGGGCACCAGGAAGTTCCGGGCCACGTAGAGACGGGTCTGGTCCGGAGACAGCGCCATGGCGTCGACGATCCTGTCCCCGTAGTAGATGACCACGCCCTCGTCCACCATCTCCCGGCTGTAGAGGTCGACGCCGATCACGGACCACCTGTTGATCACGTCGGAAGTCCACGCGCCCACAAAGACCTTGCCGACCTTCGGGGCCACGATCAGGTTGGCCGGCTTTCGCGCTCCCAGGTCCACCTCGGCGGTGACCTCCATGCTCTCCAGGTCCACGATCGAGAGCGAGTTGCCCTGGCTGTTCGCCACCCAGAGCTCGTTGCCCATCTGCCAGACCCCGAGGCCCATGGGCCCGTCGAAGCCCGCGATCGAGCCGATGACCTCCTTGGCGTCCAGCGCCACCACGCTCAGGTCGTTCGAGCCCAGGTTCGACACGATCGCCAGCCGCTCATCGGGCAGCACTGCGATGGGGTTGACCAGCACGTCCCTCGGGAGCTCGCCCACGGCAACGCTGGTCACCTCGGTCTCAAGACCGCGGGTCTCCACCTTCTGCAGCATGAACGGGCTGTGCCGCTGCCCCAGCCACAGCTCGTCGCCCAGCTC
>JAFGRB010000001.1 GCA_016935365.1 Deltaproteobacteria bacterium | reverse complement strand
GACCAGATAATTCACTCTGACTGTGTGAGGCGCGGAGTGCCTCGACAGGCGCATCCAGACGAGGCAATCAGCGCGAACCCGCTACATGACGGGAAATCGAGAGGCGCCAGATTTTTTACGCGCCCTGGAGGGGCGCAGCCATCTCTGCGTCTCGAACAGGGATCGAGATTGCCGCGCCCTTTCAGGGCACATGATTGTGTTCTCTCCGCTTCCCTGGGGCCAAAGCCGGCTGAAGCCCCAGGCTTTATCCCTTCGCTGCTTCGCAGCGATTTTGGGGCGGGCTTCACGCCCGCCGACGCGAGAGGGCGTGCTATTCCCTGGGCGGCTTGAGGAACGCGCGCCGGGGATCGAGCAAGCGCAGGGCGCATAGCGACTCGGCGTCCGGCTCGGCCGTCCAGCCGAGCTCGGGCGCCAGCCTCGGCTTCCAGCCCAGCAGGCTCTCGACCTCCTCCAGCCGCGAGGCGAGATCGCCGTCGCCCGGTGCGCCTTGCGGCACGAGCGAGACGAGGACCAGCTCGCCGCTGGCCGGATCCCGCTCGAAGACCGCCTTGTCGCTGACCACCGCGGAGACGCGATCGCCCGGGCCGGTCACGTAGGGCACCTCGTCGACGTAGCGCATGGGCGTCATGACCGCCGAGAGGATCACCTCGTCGGCGCTGCTCAGCACGTCGCAGGCCCCGCCGCTGCCGACCAGGTAGAACACGTCCGGGATGACGGTCGAGTTGACGTTCGCCCTGCGGTCCACCTGGCCGGCGCTGAGCGAGCCCACGGAGTTGGATCGCGCGCCGCCCACCACGGCCCCCAGGGTCCAGAGGGAGTCGGTCAGCGCCTTGCACTGCGGCAGGTTGGCGAAGTTGAAGATGAAGGGGCTCGCCGGCCTCGGCGCGTAGCCGAAGAAGCCCGCCTCGGCCACGAGCTCCACCTCCAGACCCCGGCGCTTCAGATCGAGCACCGCCAGCCAGGCGGCCAGGTTGGACACGCCCTGGCCGGCCAGCACGGCCGAGCGGCCCCGCTGCTCGCAGCTCGCGGAAATGCGCCGAGCGGCCTCGACGGCCATCCTCTCGCTGGGCAGCGGCGGCTCGTCGAGCCGGATGCCGTCCGCCAGGTCGAGCAGCTGCTCCTGCCACGCCTCGCTGCGCCCCATGGCCACCAGGTCGGCCAGCCTGCCCGCCCCCAGGCGCTGGAGGTATTCCCGGTGGTCGGCGCAGCCGAGCACCCAGCGATCGAGCCACTCGGCGAAGCGCTTCTCGTCCCGGTTGGCGTGCCGGAACTCGACGATGAAGTCGTAGTCCTCGGCGTAGGTCTGGGCGCCCTGGACCGGGCGGCCGAAGAAGCCGGCCGGATGGGAGCCGAAGGGCAGCTCCACCACGGCCCGGACGTAGCGGGCGGGCAGGACGGGCAGGTGCGCGTGGGCGCGGATGAAGTCCGCGCTCACGATCCGCTCCACGCTCACCACCGCGCCTCGCCTGGCGGCCAGGGCGCCCCAGAGCCCCTCGGCCAGCGGCGGGCTGAAGATCGTGTTGCCGGAGCTGTCGGCCGCCCAGCCGTGGACCAGGCTCAGGTCGGGCACCAGGGCGCGGACCCACGGCAGGGCCTGCCCGCTCCACGGGTCCGCGACGAGCGCGCAGGACGCGCTCCCATCCGCCATCGAGGAGCCCGCCAGCGTCCGCGCGGGCAGGCCGGGCAGGCCCAGGGCCGCGGCGAGCAGGCGCAGGGTGTAGCTCAGCAGGGAGCAGTTCTCGATCTCGACCCGCCCGGACAAGTAGGCCCGGTTGAAGGCCGGGTTCGGGCCCGGGGCCGGATAGACGTCGCCGCAGTAGGACGTGACGATGCGCTCGAGAAGGCCGCCCGCCAGCATGATCACGGCGTGGTTGACCGCCCCCATGGTCAGCAGGCTGAAGCCGGGCTCACGGCGCCAGAAGCGGCGCGCCACCTCGTGGACCAGAGCGTAGGGGAAGCCGTGGGTGACCAGGGTGTGCAGGGCCATGCCCGGCTCGACGAAGCGCCCGATCGCCTCTCCGAGCTCGCAGACCCGCGAAGGGCCGGGCCGGTCATCGACCCGGAACAGGCCGCTCAGGCAATCCGCAAAGCGTTCGAGCCCCGGCAAGCTCGGCATGGCCGTCATTTGGCACCTCCCGTGTCCGCGGGCCGTCCTGTCCACGCCGCCTTCAGCGCGCGAGAGAGCAGAGGACCGAGCGCGGCCGCCGGGCCTTCCAGCCCCCGGGCCGCCAGGACCTCGGCCCAGGGCAGGACATCCGGCGGGATGACGAAGATGGCCGCCTCGGGCCCGTCGAAGCGCAGCCAGAAGCGCCGGTCCCGCCGCGCCTGGGCGAGGAAGGGCTTGTGGGGCTCGAGCTTCTCGGCCAGCACCCAGCGGGCGCCGAATCGCTCGAGGATCCGATCCGCCGGCTCGGCCTCCTGCCCGGTGGAGATCCGCACCCAGAGCCGGAAGCGCTCCGGATCGTCGGCGGTCATGAAGGTCGGGTCCAGACCCACCAGGTAGTGCTGCGCGGGCGCCCGGTGGAAGAGGAAGGGAAAGGACACCCACCAGCAGGAAAAGACGGTCTCGCCCGCCGGGACCAGGGCGCCGAGCCAGCGGGACTCGATCTCGTAGCGCGGCCTCGCGTCCTGGGCGATGATCTCCTGGGCCCCGGTCACGCCGCGCAGCTGCTGGGTGACGAGCAGCGCGAAGCCCCCCGCCAGGCAGAGCGATGCGGCGATGCGATGGCGCCGGAACCACGCCGCCGCGTCGAAGCCCTCGAGCAGATCCGCAGAGCCGGAGGCGAGAAAGAGCACCGTGAAGGGAGCCCAGTACTCGACGAAGCGCCTGACGTTCAAGAACAGGATCAAGTAGGCGCCGCTGGCCGCGAAGAGAAAGATCGTCCGCAACGATGCGCGCCTGCCGAGCAGCAAGAAGCCCAGACAGACCCCCAGCGTGCCGAAGAGCAGCAAGCCGGAGTCGTCCACCAGCAGGCGGCCGTCGGGAGGCTGGAACTCGACCGCCAGCGCACCGGCCAGATCGAAGGCGTTCGACAGCACCTCGAAGTTCTGCGTGTACCACAGGTGCAGGATCTCCGAGCGGTAGGGATGGAAGGCGAGCCCGAGGAGCGTGCCCGAGAGCACGACGCCCAGCGTCCGCCAGGGAAACGGTCGGGCCGCGAGCAGGCAGGCCAGGGCGTAGACCGCGGCCAGGGCGGGCAGCATGTGCGCGGCGGTGTAGCACAGCGGGTAGGCCAGCGCCACGAGCAGCAGGGCCCAGACGCTCCGGCGCAGCATGAGATGGGCCGCGATCACAGTCAGGCAGATGGACAGCAGGTGCGGCCGGGTGAGGTTCAGGCGCAGGTGGAGCAGGACGCCGGCCGCCAGCAGGACGGCCGGCCAGAGCCAGGGCAGCGGCCAGCGCTGCCTCAGGGCCATCCAGGCGATGAGCGCCATGACGAGCGCGGCCAGCAGCGCGGTCAGGCACTTGGGGCCCAGGGTCAGATCGCGGCCGAGAAAGGGGATCAGCAGCAGGTGGAAGGCGAACTCCTTGTCGGCGAAGTGCTCCCGCCAGCTGCTGGCCTGGGTCCAGGGGAAGCCGCCCTCGAAGACCAGGCCGCGCTCGGCCATCAGCCGAGCGATGCGCGTGTGGTAGTACGCATCCGCGCCGACCAGGCCGGGGCGTGCGAACTGCATGGAGCCGTAGACCAGACAGCCGACCGCGAAGACGCCCGCGAGCAGCGCAAAGCCCTTCGGACCGATCGCCGCAGCCGGGCTGCGCGCCTGCGCGTCGTCCGCGGACAGGCGCTCGCGCAGCCGTCTCCACGCGGCCTTCACGGCGCACCCCCGGGGATCGAGAAGATCCAGGCGTCCGGGCCGGCGAGCTCGAGCGCGAAGCGCGGATCGGCCGAGGCCTGCCGCCTCAGCCCGTCGCAGCCGGGCGTCATCTCGACGAAGACCCAGCGGGCGCCGAAGGCCGCGGGGATCTGCTCGGCGGCATCCGGCACCAGGCCCTCGCCGATCCGGCGCCAGAGATCGAAGCGCTCCGCATCCTGCGCCAGCATGAAGGTCGGATCCAGGGCCACGAGGTAGCGCAGCTGCGGCGCCGCGTGGAAGAGGAACGGAAAGCTGTCCCAGCTGCAGGTGAAGACGGTCTGGCCGGCCGGGACCCGGCCGGCCAGGAAGAGCGCCTCCGAGTGGAAGTCCAGCACCCGGTGGGCCTGCTTCTCGATCGCCACCTTGGTCTGGCTGCCGATCAGCGTCCGGGCGGACTGGAAGGTTAGCCCGCCCAGCACGAGGCACACGAGCAGCGCGCCGCCGAGGCGGTGGCGCTGCATCCACGCCCGCAGGTCGAAGCCCGATGCGCGCAGATCGGCGGCCGCCGAGGCCATGAAGAGGACGCTGAACGGCACCCAGTACTCCACCAGCCGGGTGATGACCAGGAACATGAGCAGAAAGCCGCACGACGCCAGAAAGAAAAAGACCGTCCGCAGGCTGGCGCGGGCGCCCAGCAGCAGGAAGGCGCCGCAGGTCGCGAGCCCGCCCAGGAACACGGCCCCGACGTCCCAGACCAGGGCGCGCCCGGTCGGCGAGACGAACTCGGAGCCCATGATCGGCTCGAGCCGCCAGGCGTTGGCGACGACCTCCACGTTCTGGATGTACCACATCGCCGGCAGGTTCGCCCGGTGGGGATGGAGCGCGAGCCCGAGAAGCGTCCCGAGCAGCACGGCCGCGACCAGCCGCCAGGGAAAGGCCCGCCCCACGAGCAGACACGCGACCGCGTACACGCAGGCCAGCACCGGCAGGAGGTGGGCGGCCGTGTAGCACAGGGGAAAGAGCAACGCCAGCGCGAACGCCCAGCCGACCCGCTCCCGCGTGTAGAGGTAGCCGGCCAGGACCGCCAGGGGGATCGAGAGCAGGTGGGGCCGGACCAGGCTGAGGCGGAAGAAGAACAGGATGCCCGCCGAGAAGAGCACGAGCAGCCACAGCCAGGGCAAGGGGACAGAAAGGCGCAGCATGACCCAGGCGAGCAGGCAGATGAGCAGGGCGCCCATCAGCACGGCGAAGCACTTGGGCAGGAGCTCGAGCCCCTGGCCCAGAAAGGGCACCAGCAGCCAGTGGAAGAGGTACTCCTTGTCCACGAAGTGGTCCCGGTGGAAGCTGGCCTGGGTCCAGGGAAAGCGATCCAGGTGGCCCTGCTCGGCCAGGATCGCGGACAGGCGGGTGTGGTAGTAGCCGTCGCCCCCGATCAGGGTCGGCTGTGAGAACTGGATCGAGGCCAGCACCAGCAGGGCCACCAGGGCGGTGAGCACGAGCAGGACCGCGCCCTCGAGACCCACTTTTCCGGGTTCTGGCAGGTCCGCCGCGCGCGGGCCCGCGGCGCGCGCGAGCGCCGCGGCCAGGTAGCGACGTAGCCGAGAAGCCAATCTCCGATCCTTCCAGGCCTTCGAGCCGCGCCGGGCCGGAGCCCGCGGCTCAGCTGCCGCGGATGCCGTGGAGGAAGATCTGGGTGAAGACCCGCCGGTTGGACTCGTAGACCTCGCCCATGCACGGCTCGATCGTGCCCAGCAGGTAGCCCGTCAGGATGAGCTCGATGGAGCCGAAGATCATGTAGGCCATGAGCTTGGGGTCCAGATCGCGGCGCACCTCGCCCCGCTCCTGGTGCTCCGCGAGGATGCGGGTCAGCTGCTGGAAGACCTGCTCGAACGCCTCGATCTTTGGCTTTTTCAAGAACTTGGAGGAGCGGGCGATCTCCATCACCATCACCTGGAGGATGTCCGGCACCAGCCGGTAGGCGTCCAGGATGAAGTCCACGATGGCCTGGAGCTTCGCATCCAGCTCGTTCGACTGCTCCTCGACGTTCTCGATGACCTTGGCCAGCATGCCCCAGTTCTCGTCGAAGATGGAGTTGAGGATATCTTCCTTGTTCTCGAAGTAGTGGTAGACCAGGCCGTAGGCCACCTCGGCCTCGGCCGCGATGTCCGAGATGCGGCAGCGGTGAAATCCCTTCTTGGCGAAGACCCGGACTGCCGCGCTCAGGATCAGCCGCCGCTTTTCCTGGGTGGCACTGCGCTGCTTGCGTTTCTCGGCCATCGGCTTCCCGCCCAAAAGATTGACACAGGGGTCAATGTCTAGCCCTGGCGCCCCCGCATGTCAAGGAAGTTGAGCTGCCGTCTCAGAAACGCGCGCTGGTCCCGCCGCCTGCGCTGCCGAGCTGGGCCAGGTCCAGAAAGAAGAAGAGATCGGGCAGGTCCTGGCCCCTGAGCATCCGGGCGGTGACCGACACGGACCAGCAGCGGCAGTCCGAGGCGTAGCTCACACCGCCGCCGTACCAGTTGAGCTCCCCGTCCTGGATGTCCAGGTTCAAGCCACCCTGGATCGCGAGCCCCCAGGCGATCGCGAGCCGACCCGTGAGGCCGAGCACGTGCAGGCCCGATCCCATCGCCCGCCAGTGGGCGGGGCTCAGCCCGGCCGGAAGCCCCGGCTCCCGCTGGCTGCGCTCGGCGAAGGGCAGCGGCCGGCCGGCCGGATCGACCTCCGAGGGCAGCAGGAGATACGACACGCCCAGGGCGTCCCCGCGGCGATCTCCCAGCGACAGGCCCAGGTCGCACTCGGCCAGCCTCAGGCGCCGCCAGTCCAAGGCCACGACCCCGTGAGCGCGGGCGGGCCAGATCTCCAGGTCGAGCTCGACCGCGGCCTGGCCGATCCCGGCGGCGCGCAAGTCCACCGACTGCCACAGGCGGAGCCCGAGCAGGCGCTCGAAGCCGAAGGCGCCCGCCGCCTGCCGGAAGAGCTCGTTGTCGAGCTGCAGCACGAGCTGCAGGGCGTCGCCCAGCAGCCGGTCGTCCAGATCGAGCACGTGCCGCGCGCCCTCGCTCTGAAGCCCTCGCCAGGCGCCCGCGACCATCACGGCCGGCGCGATGCTGTGCGTGAGCGAGCCCGAGCCCGTCTCGAAGCTCCTCGCGATCTCGCTTTCGAGCCTCAGCGAGGCGAAGCTCACGCCCCGGGTCGAGCTCCGGGGCGCCTCGGGCCCGTGGGGCAGGTAGACGAGCTGCCGGTGCGAGGCCCGCGCCTCGACGCGCAGCGCGCGCCCGGCGCGGATCGGCACGCTCAGGCCGGGCTCCACAAGCAGCCTGAACGCGCGGCGGAGCTCGCCGTCGCCCAGCTCGCCGTCGCCCTCGCCGCCCGCGGGCGCGTCGTCCGCGCTGCAGTCCTCGCCCGCGCAGGCGGTCTCCCGCTGATCGGGCACGCCGTCGAGGCCCCAGTCGCGCCAGGCGGCCTGGATCGAGGAGAGGTTGGCCCCCTCCGCCTCCAGATCGAAATACACCGGCCAGCCGAACAGGGGCACGGGCGCGATACGCAGGCTCAGGGCGCCCAGGCGCTGGATCGTGTCGCCGGTCGGATCCATGCCCCATCGGGCGAGCTGCTCTTCCGAGGCCGCGCCGAAGAGATCCACGCCCGGCAGGCGCAGGTCCTGGTGCCAGGCCGCATCCAGGGCGATCCACACGTCGTCGCCGCGCCAGTCGAGCACCAGCGAGCTGGACGCCAGCTCGGTGGCCCGACCCGACATCTCGCTGGCAAAGTCCCGGTTGAGGTCGCTGTCGGAGTACAGGCGGGCCACGGCGCACAGCGAGCTGCGGCCGGGGCCGTCCGCCCACGCGTCCAGCTCCGCGCTGGCGCGATGCCGCGAGGCGTAGAGCGGATCCGCTCCGGCCTTGGCGTCGTCGATGTACGCCGCCCGCGCCCGCGCCCAGCTGTCCCGCCAGGGCGTCGCGCGCAGCTCGAGCCGCTCCCGAAAGCCCCGCTCCTGGAACCAGTCGGCGGTCAGCGTCGCATCCGCGCTGTCGCCCAGCGTGACGAAGAGCGACTCGCTCAGCACGACCCCGTCGCGCCCGGAGTAGCTCAGCTGGGGGAAGAGAAGACCCGTCTGGCGGTCGCGGAGCGGCAGGTAGGCCACCGGCAGCGCCATGACCGGCAGGCCCTTGACGGCCAGCACCGGCCAGCTCAGCCAGGCGCGCTCGCCGGGCACGACGTCCGCCTCGCTCGCCCGCAGCTCCCACGACGGCGCCTCGTCCGGACCGCAGTCGCACGGGGTGAAGCGCGCCTGCTCGATGGTGTAGCGGCCTCGTCTCTTCACCCAGCGCTGGCCGTCGAAGCGCAGGGCGTTGATGCCCTCGCGCAGCAGGCCCGAGGCGGTCCGACAGCGCCCGAGCGCGGGGAAGCCGGCGCCCTGCTTGACGAGCAGCGTGGCCCGGCTCAGCACCGCCGTCGCGTCCCGCCGGTCCAGCTCCAGCCGCTCGCAGAGCACGACCCGCTCGCCCTCGACGAGGCGCACGCCGCCGGCCAGCACCACCCGGCGGGTGTCGGTGTGGATCTCCATCCAGTCCGCCCGCAGCTCGAGCGAGCTGCCCGCGATCCGGACCCCGCCGCGCAGCAGCAGCCTGCGCTGCCCCTCCGCGTAGACGAGCTCGCCCGCCTCGATCACCAGCGGGCCTTCGAGCCTATCGATGATGCCCGCGTCCCGCAAGATGGGCTGCGCGGACGCGCCTGCGGCGAGTGTGCAGATCCATGCCGCTGCGAGCCATGTCGGGGATGGGCGTCCGGGGCCTATGGGGGGCATCGCGCCTCGGCCCGTCTATCTCGGCGCATCGCGCGAAGCTCAGGGAGCCGCCCGCTGGAAGTTGACGTAGACCATGTTCTCTTCCTGGCCCGAGGTGTACGGCACCCTGTTCTTGAGCTCGATCTCGATGCGCACGTTGCGGCTCACACCCTCGATCTCCTGGGGCGTGATCATGGTCACCGCGGAATCGAAGAAGTGCGTGTCGAGAAAGCGCCTGTTGTTGCGGCTGGGAATGCGGGTGTTCTCCAGCTCCAGCACCACGAGGTTGTCGCCCTCCTCGTGGACGCGGAACTTGACCGGCACGTTGGTCTTGATGAAGACCCGCGAGGCCTCGGTCGTCTGCTGGAATCCGACGAAGGTCATGTCCTTGAGCGCGCCTGCGATCTCGACCCGATCCTCCACCTCGGAGGCGGGCTCCTCGGGAGGCGGCGGCGGAGGGGGCGCCTCCTCCGAGGGCGCGGGCGCGGCCTCCTCTGCCGGCGGCGGGGGCGGCGGCGGGGGCTCATCCTCGGTCACCACCTCGACCTCCTCGACCTCCTCGACCTCCTCCTCGGCCTGGGCGACGACGCGCGCGGGAGCGCTGCGAGCCGGCTCCGGCTCGGGCAGGCGGTTCAGGCTGGCGGAGCGCGGCGCGGGTCCGTCATCGGCCCCGACCGCGGAGCGCGGCTCTTGGTCCGCCTGCACGGGCTCGGGGGCCTGCTTGGCCTCTCCGACCGCCACCGGCCGCAGGTCCTGGCTGGGCGGGCCGGTCCGGACCACGGGCATGGGCGGCGGCAGCATGGCCAGATCGACCGCAGAGGGCGTCGGCTCCTCGCCCGCCGCGCCCGCGAACTCGGGCTCCGCGCCATCCTCGACCGCGCCGCCCGGAGCCGACTTGGCGGCTCCGAGGCTCGGCGCGCCGAGCTCCTCGCCCGGCGGCCCGGTCTCGATCGGGGGCGCAGCGCCCGCGCTCTCGGCGTCCGCCAGCGCGGACGGGCCGATCGACGCGCGCCGCAGCTCGGGCGCCACGGGCACGCCAGCCGAGACGAGCAGCCCGCCCGTGCCCGGCGAGAGGTGGACGAAGAGCGAGCCTCCCTGGGTCGTGATCCGGTACTCGGCCTCCCGCGCCAGGGCGATGATCACCCGCGAGATGCCGTGGGGCGAGTGGCCGTACTGGGTCGTGACCACGGCATCGACCAGCTCGCCATCTCCCCGGATGCGGCGGGGCGCGGCCCCGAGATCGCACTCGGCCACGTCGACGATCACCCGGCGGGGCGAGTCCTGCTTGAAGGTCGTGAAGTTGGGGGCCCGCTCACCGGAGATCTCCACCACCGTCATGCGGCCCGAGCGCGTGAGCTGGACCGCGTGGATTCGATTGGGCGCGGCCTGGGTCGGCAGGCAGACAGCAGAGAGAACCGCAGCCACGACGGCGGTCGATAGAATACCTGGCCTCATTCCGAGTCCTCCAAGATTTCCATACAGACCTTAGCACAGGAATCTCGCCGCTTACAAGTTTTTAGCCCAGTTAAATTAAGCAAAATTTAGTATAAATTAACTTAATTAGGCAGCCCCCTGGCCGGCCCCGACACCCGCCAGGAGCCAGGCCCTGGCCTCGCCCACCACGGTCAGCGAGCCCGTCACCACGACGCACGAATCGCCTGGCACCGGGTGGAGCCCGCGCAGGGCGTCCGCGACCGAGCCTCCCAGGCTGAAGGGAGCGCCGGCTCTCGCGAGGTGGCCGGCCAGCTCCGCGGGGTCACGGCCGCGCGCGTCGGCGGGCCTGACCAAGACCAGCCGGCTGGCCAGCGGCACGAGCGCATCCAGCATGGGCTCGACCTGCTTGTCCGCCAGCACCCCGAAGACCACGATGGGCTTCTTCCCGCCGAGCAGATCGCCGAGCGCCGCGACCAGGGCCCGGACGCCGTCGGGGTTGTGGGCCCCGTCCAGGATCCACTCCCCGCGGGCGCCGAAGCGCTCGAGCCTTCCGGGCCAGCTCGCCGACTCGAGGCCGCGCGCGATCCGCTCCGGGCCGAGCCGGCCGGCGAGCCAGCCCAGCTGCGGCAGGCAGCCGACAGCCGTCTCGGCGTTGAGGAGCTGGTGCGGCCCCACGAGCCCGAGCCGGACCGGCCCGATCCGCTCACCGCCCGCCCGGAAGCGGGCCTCCCGCCAGGAGCCGTCGGCTGCGAAGTCGCGCCCGGCCAGGAAGAAGGGCGCGCGGCGCTCGCGGGCCAGGTGCTCGAGCACCCGCCGGGCATCGTGCGACTGGCGGGCGCAGACCGTCGGGGTGCGCGCCTTGATGATGCCCGCCTTCTCGGCTGCGATCGCGCTCAGGGTATCGCCCAGGTAGGCGGTGTGCTCGAGCTGCACGGGCGTGACGACCGCCAGCCGCGGGGCCAGGACGTTGGTGGCGTCCAGCCGGCCGCCCATGCCGCACTCCATCAGGGCCAGCTCCACGCCGGCGCGCGCGAAGATCAGGCAGGCCAGCACCGTGCTGGCCTCGAAGAAGGTCAGCCCGCAGAAGCGGCTGGCCCCGCCCCGCTCGCGGTACCAGCTCTGCGCCTGCATGCGATCGATCACCCTGTCGCGCCGGAGCCAGAGCGCGATCTCCGCCGGCTGCAGCTCGAGCCCGTCGAGGAGCATGCGCTCGGCCTGCTCGGCGACGAGCGCATCGTCGACCGGCTGGCCGTCGACCCGGAAGCGCTCCCGGAACTCCACCAGGTGCGGAGAGGAGTACAGGCCCACGCGCAGACCGGCCTTCATGAGGATGGACTCGAGGAAGGCGGCCGTCGAGCCCTTGCCGTTGGAGCCCGCCAGGTGGATCGCGTCGAAGCGCCGGTCGGGGCGGGCGAGCCGCTCGAGCACGAGCCGGGTGCTCTCCAGGCCGAAGCGGATGCCCGAAGGCTTCAGGGCGTAGAGGAAGGCGGTGACCTCCGCGATGTCCATCCGGAGATCGTCCTCCGCTCAGACCTGGAAGCGATCGCCGACCTGCAGGATGTGGATGCGCTCGTCGGCCAGGGCTTCGATCTGCTCGACCACGCGCGCGTACCAGTCGGGCTTGACGTGGTAGACGTAGAACGGGATCCGGGCGTTGTCGAGCTGCGCGATCTCGCCGGCCAGGGTCCGGGGCGTCAGGTGCCCCGCCGCGTCGGCGACGATCTGCAGGTCGTTGGGGAACTTGCACTCGACGAAGACCAGCTTGAGCTTGCGCAGCTTGCCCGCCGACTTCCAGAGCGCCTCGGTGGGCCCCGTGTCGCCCGAGTAGACGAACGAGCCCGTGGGCCCCCGGATGAGGAAGCCCACGGTCTCGACGGGATGGTTGACGGGGATGGGGCTTACCCGCATGCGGCCGATGCGGAAGTCCTTGCGCGGCGTGATCAGCGCCTCCTGCAGCACCGGCGCGTCCGGGCTCGGCAGCGAGAAGAAGTCAGGCCACAGGCGGTTGTTGAAGAAGTCCCCGCGCAGCACCTTCATGGCGCCGGCCGAGGCGTGCACCTTGACCGGCCGGCTGCGATGCCCGATGACCAGGTCGGCGAACAGCGCCAGGTCCTTGGTGTGATCGATGTGCGCGTGGGTCAGCAGGACGTGGTCGATCCGCAGCTGCTGCTCGAGGTCCAGAGAGCCGCCGAAGGAGCCCGCGTCCAGCAGCGTGCTCTCGTCGATGAGCAGGCTCGGCGTGTTGAAGCCGGCCATCTCTCCGCCGTGGCATCCCAGGACCCTGATTTCGAGAGGTCGGGTCATGTCAGCCGTCCACCAACAGAAAAGGCAACGCATCGCCTGCATCGCGGATCGGCCATGCTGGCAAGGAGGCGACGAGGGCCGAAGCGGAGCGACCTCTAGGTCGTGAGCATCGGGCCGATGGAGCCGACGCAGTCCAGAATGGCCGAGGCGCGATGCTATCGAAATGCCCTGAACGCTCGCGGGTCATGTCAGATATCGCCGAACTTCTCCTTCATCTCCAGGAACTCGAGAAACTCGCGCAGCCGGTTGACGTCGTGGATCAGGATGCCGCCCGCCTCGGCCTGCCGGATGAGCCTGGCCTTGAGCAGCTTGTCGAAGACCTCCTGGACGTCCTCGGCCTTGAGGCCGATCTTGTTGGCCAGGTCCTCGGCGCCCACCTCCACCAGCGTCCCGCCAGGCACCTGCTTGCCCCTCATGGCCAGGTGGGACAGGAAGTGGACCACGCGCGAGTTGTGGTCCTTGAGCATCAGGTTCTCGATCTGCTCGTCCGCCTCCTGCAGGCGCTGGGCGAGGATCTTGATCATCCGGACCGCGATCTCGGCGTTGCCGCGGATCATCGCGTCGAAGGTCTTGGGGCCGATCACCAGCAGGCGGGCCTCCTCGACCACCACCGCGGACGCGGAGCGCGGCTTCTGGTTGATGATGGCCATCTCGCCGAAGAAGGCGCCCGGCCCCAGGGTGACCAGCACCTTCTCCGCGTCCCGCGCCTTCTTGACAATGTTCACCTTGCCCGACTGGATGACGTACATCTCGTTGCCCACGTCGCCTTCCGAGAAGACGACCGTGCCGACAGGAAACTCGCGGCCGAAACGCTCGAACAGGCGTTCTCCGTCCGAAGCCATGCAACCTCCAGGAGCGGATGCTTCCACTCCGTCGATCCGAGTAGCATGAAAAGCGCAAGGGTGTCAATTCTATGACAGATTTCCCGGGCGTGCAGACCGCCACCAAGATCCGGCCTATCTACCCTGGTCGAACTCGATGTCCTTCCAGAACAGCATCTCGGTTGGATGAGGATCCGTACCCCGGTAGTTTCCGCAGCCATCTCCGAGGCCATTCCCGCGAACCTCACTCCACATCAGCCGACCATCCTTGAAGGACGTTGGAGCCGAGCCATCGAAATATGGCCACATGTCGCTCATCTGTCTATGCTGTCCAGACTCGAGTTCGAATACGTGAGTCTGCAGCTGGTCCAGACCGTCCTCTCCTCGCCTGACGTATGCCACCATGCCCTCGGATACGAGGAAGCCACAATCTGCATAGCCACAAGACGTCACGTGCAGTTCCTGCCCGCTCTCGATGTCGAAGGCGTAGATGTTATTGTGGTGCAGGACGATCCACGAGCCCTCGATCTGGAAATCCATGCAGTCATCACTAAGGAAAACGTTCTCCCATTCTCTGTAGAGGCTCTCATGCCCGGATTCGATGTCGTAGATCCATAGCTGGTCGTTCATCGTGCCCTCGGGGCATGCTCCTCTGACCTTCCAGAACGCTATCCTATCCCCGCCGATCTCCGCATTGGTCGACTTGTACGTCCCAATCTCTGATCCCGACACGAGGACCTTCTCCACCGTCGCCAGATCGAACAGGAATACCTCGCCCAGGTTACTGCCACCTATGCAGTCCTCCATGTACTCGTACTCGGTGACAGCCACCCTATCCCCAGACATCGAGATGCTCCTTGTGTATCGCTGCCTGGGATTCGGGATGCGCCACTCCTCGCCGGTCTCGATATCCTTGACGCAGGCGTCCACGATCGACTCGCTGCCCACCTCGTCGTTCATCCTCTCCAGGTACCCCAGCCGGTCGCCATCCGACCTCAACCAGAAGCACCGGCGCTCCGCCCCCTCCACCAAAGGTGTGTCCTCGCCCGTCTCCAGGTCGTACAGCCAGATCTCTCCTTCCACACCATTGAGCTCCGGCTCCGCGTCGCGCACATAGGCGATGTACCTCGCCCCCGAGCCCGCCAGGGTGAACCAGCTCGACAACATCGGCAGCGAGGTGTACCAGCACGGCACCTGCTCGCCGGTGAACTCGTTGGAGCAGCGGTCCCAGGCGCAGCCGAGCTCGTCTATGAACATGTCGTTCGGGCACGGGTCGTCTGGATCGAAGCAGTCCTCGTAGCCCATGCAGTCGTGCCAGCAGGCCCCGAGGCCCGCGCATACGAGCGCAAGCGCGATCCAGCGCACAGCCTCTCGCTTGCCCATCGGCCACCTCCACTCTCCACACCCGGGCAGGCCCCCGCGTCGCGAGGGCCCGCCCGGTGCCCATACTCTACCACTACTCCGGACAGTCCAGCCCGCCCAGGTCCCCCAGCATCGCCTCCCGGGCGTTCTGCGCGTAGTCTCTCAGGCGCTGCCCGTCCTGCTGCCCGATCCAGCCGACGCGCATGTAGGCCCACACGAGTTGTCGGAAGGATCTCAGCAACATGGCTGCCGCGCGCAGCTTGCCCCTCTTCTCCAACATGCACGCAGTGACCGCTGCGACGTGCAGCACAAACCTCGGCATGAACCAGGTCTCGACCTTCCAGACCTCCGAGATCAGCCCGCAGGCATCATCGATGCACCCGTCGAGGTCCACGTCCATCCCGTTCGCGCGGGGTATTTTCTTTTCCTGACTTGCGCAAACCCGCACAGCAAGCGAATTTTCGAACAACGCGGATTGCTCTAGGACGATGCAGGTCCGTGTAGGCCCGCCTTTCCCTGCTGTCTACCTGGGAGGCGCGGGCCTCTTTCGCGGCCGGCGGGGGAGGCG
>JAFGRB010000231.1 GCA_016935365.1 Deltaproteobacteria bacterium | reverse complement strand
TGCGGGGCTTCGCTGTGCTCGATCTTGCCGAGGTGGATCTCCATTGACGGGCATTTCGCAGTATTACGGAAAATCGAGAGGAGCGTCTTTATATGGCCTGCGGTTCAGCGCCGGCCAGCCGCGTCTCCGCCCGCTCCAGGATACCCGGCGCGGAGATGAGGGCCTTGTAGGAGCCCTTCGCGTTGCCCTCGGCCGCGGACCAGGTCTTGCGCACGAGACCTCCGCCCCGCAGGTGCAAGGTGGTCTCGAAGTGCGTCGGCGGCGGCTTGCCGGCCTCGTGCGTCGCGCTCACCTCGACCAGGACCTCCTGCCGCACGGGGCTGGTGAGGTCCAGGAACATGGCGTCCACGGATCCCGCCGGCAGGGCGGTCGTGGCCTCCTCGAAGCTGCCGTAGGCCGTGTAGCGGACCTCGAGCGCCACGCCCTCGGCCTGCCACTTCGAGCTTGTCGAGGGACGATCGCTCTCGGCCTGGCCAGCGCTGCGGTCCGCCGTCTCGACGGTCCGCCCCGCGGAAGAGACGCCGGCCTTCTCGCGCTCGCAGGCGCAGGCCGACACGGCCAGCAGCAGAATGGATATCGCCCACAATCGCATCGCTCTCCTCCAGCGCATCGCGCGGCCCGTCCTCATGTCCGCCGCAGGTAGATGGCCCCGACCGGGCAGACCTCGGCGCAGCGCACGCACGCTCCGCAGCCCTGCTCGGCCAGGGGCCGGCCGTCGAAGGTGCTGACCCGCATGTCCAGCCCCCGGTGGGCGAGGCACAGGATGTCCTTGCCGACCTCGTTCCGGCAGACGTGGACGCACTGGCCGCACAGCACGCAGTGGTTCGGATCGAGGGTGAGCTCGGCCCGGCTCTCGTCGATCGGCAAGTCGGGCTCGATCTTGGGCAATCGCTTCACGCGCAGCGGGATCTTTCGCTTCTTCGCGATCTCGACGAGCGCGCAGCGGCCGGGCGGCTTTCCGGCCGGGCAGTCCTTGCAGTCCAGGCGGTGGACCGAGAGCAGGTTCTCGAAGGCGGAGCGCACCAGCCGGTCGACGGCCGGGCTGCGGGTGCGGACCCGCATGCCCTCGAAGACCGGCTGGGTGCAGCTCGTGACGGGCTTCGCCTGACCCTCGACCTCCACGAAGCACAGCCGGCAGCCGCCGGGCGGCGGATCGAGACCCCGGATGGCGCACAGGCTGGGCACGAAGATCCCGGCGTCCAGCAGGGCCCAAAGCAAGCGCTCGTCGCTGCGGGCCTGGATCGTCCGGCCGTCGACCGAGATGGAGACCGTGCTCATGGGCCGTCCTCCGGGAGCGGCCTGGGCGGGGCCGGCGGGACCTCGACGATCGGCGAGATCTTGACCACGGCGTCGTACTCGGGCGGGCAGGCGCTCACGCAGGAGTCGCACTTCACGCACAGCGACTGGTCGATGGCCTTGACCCGCTTGAAGGTCGTGTAGATCGCCTCGGGCGGGCAGCTGCCCACGCAGGCGTCGCAGCCCCGGGCGCACTGGCTGGGCTCGATGTAGTAGGCGGTCAGCTCCCGGCAGACGCAGGCCGGGCAGCGCTTCTCCGCGATGTGCGCCTCGTACTCCTCGCGGAAGAAGCGCAGGCCGGTCAGGATCGGATTGGGCGCGGTCTTGCCCAGGTTGCACAGCGAGCCGGCCTGGATCTCCTCGCTCAGCTCCTGGAGCGTGTCCAGGTCTCGCATCTCGCCGCGGCCCTCGGTGATCCGGGTGAGGATGTCCAGCAGGTGCCGGGTCCCGATCCGGCAGAAGCTGCACTTGCCGCAGGACTCGCGCTGGGTGAACTCCAGGAAGTAGCGCGCCGCGTCGACCATGCAGTTGTCCTCGTCGAGCACGACCATCCCGCCCGAGCCCATCATCGAGCCCGCCTCGCCCAGGGCGTCGAAGTCGATCGGCGTGTCCAGCCAGGCCTCGGGCAGGCAGCCGCCCGAGGGCCCGCCGATCTGGACCGCCTTGAAGCGCTTGCCCCTGGGCGGGCCGCCGCCGATGTCGAAGATCAGCTCCCGCAGGGTGGTGCCCATCGGGACCTCCACCAGGCCAGGGCTCGTTATCTTGCCGGCCAAAGCGAAGACCGCCGTGCCCTTGCTGCCCCGGGTGCCGATCTCGGCGAAGCGCTCCGGGCCGTCCGCCAGGATCGGCCCGACCGCGGCCAGGGTCTTTACGTTGTTCAGCACCGTGGGCTTGCCGTGTAGCCCGCGCTCGACCGACTGCGGCGGCCGCGTCCGGGGCATGCCGCGCTCGCCCTCGATCGAGTGCATCAGCGCGCTCGACTCGCCGCACACGAAGGCGCCCGCGCCCTCGACGACCTCGACGCGGAACGAGAGCCCCGATCCCAGGACGTCCTCGCCGAGCAGGCCGGCCGCCTCGGCGCTCGCGATGGCCGCGCGCAGGCGCTGGACCGCGAGCGGGTACTCGGCCCGGACGTAGACCAGCCCCTCCGGGCAGCCGATCGCCAGGCCCCCCACCAGCAGGCCCTCCAGCACCGCATGGGGGTCGCTCTCGAGCAGCGTGCGGTCCATGAAGGCCCCGGGATCGCCCTCGTCCGCGTTGCAGATGAGATGGCGCTCCTGCTCGGCCTGCTTGCGGCAGGCATCCCACTTGCGCCAGGTCGGAAAGCCCGCCCCGCCCAGGCCGCGCAGGCCGGAGACGCGCAGCGCCTCGACGATGGCCTCGGGCTCCATCTCGAGCGCGCGCACGAAGCCCGCATAGGCGCCCAGCGCCACGGCCTGGCGGGCGTCTTCGGGATCGACCAGGCCGCAGCGCCGGAGCAGCAGGCGGTGCTCCAGGTGATATCGCGGGTAGTCGTCCAGCAAGGGCAGCATGTAGCTGGGATCGGTCGCGCCCAGGAAGAACTCCAGGTAGGGATCGTTCTCGACGAAGAGCATCTTGACCACGTTGCGCGCGATGATGGCGTCGAGGTGGTGGTAGAACATCGGCGGCCAGCCCGGACGCTTGACGAGCGCCAGCGGCTCCGCGTAGCAGTGCCCCATGCAGCCGACCTCGATCACGCGCGTCTCGATGCCCAGCGCCTCGGTCTGCTCCTTGAAGGCCCTCAGCACATCCAGGGCGCCCGCAGAGCGGCCGCAGGTGGCCGTGCCGACCATGACGGTCCAGGCCTCGTCGCAAAAGAGCGCCTCGTACTCGTCCTTCGCGCGCGCGTGCAGGGCCGTGAAGGAGGCCCTGGCCGCCCTGGCGTCGACGGGCGCCATCTCAGGGCTCCTCCTCTTTGGAAGCCGCTTCGCGCGCCATCCGGTGCTGGAGCAGGATCCCGTCGATCTTGGTCGGCGACACCGCGCCCAAGACCTCGTCGCCGATCAGGGCCACGGGCGCCAGCGAGCAGCAGCCCACGCAGTCGACGCGGTCGAGGCTGTACTCTCGATCGGGCGTCACCCCGCCGACCTCGATCTCGAGCCTGCGCTCCCAGTGCTCCAGGATCTTGGTCGCCTGCTTGATGTGGCAGGCGGTGCCCATGCAGACCCTGATGGCGTGCTTGCCGGGCGGGACGAAGCGGAACTTGTTGTAGAACGTGGCCACGCCGTAGACGCGGGCGGGCGAGAGATCCAGCTTGCGGGCCACCTCCCGCATGCTGGCCGGGGAGAGGTAGCCGAAGCGCTCCTGCACGGCCAGCAGCACGCAGATGAGATTGCACCTCCGCTCCTGGGAGAAGAACGCATCGATCCACTCGGCGATCTCGAGTTCCTCGTCCTCCGGAGACAGGCGTGTCGGATCCTCTGGCATACTCAACTCACGCTCTCCTCAAAACCGCAGCACCTGGACCTCGATCTGCGCTCCGTCCGGAAGCGCCCGCACGCCCTCGGGGAGCACGATCAGCGCGTCCCGCATGCTCATCGACTGCAGCCGGCTCGCTCTCCTCGCCGGACGGGCCCACAGGCCGTCCGCCCGTCGCTCCAGCCGCGCGCCGAAGAACTCGGTCCAGTCCGCCTGCGCCTCGACCGCCTCGGCCAGGCGGGCCGGCAGGCGCGGCAAGCCGGGCGCCCGCTGCCCCTGCATGGCCATGAGCGCGGGCAGGGCGAGCTGCAAGAAGGCCATCTCGCACGAGGGCGGGCCGCCCGGCAGGCAGAACACGGGCTTGCCCTCGAGCAGGCCGAAGCCGACCCCCTTGCCCGGTCCCATCCTGACCCGGTGATAGATGCCCTCCCAGCCGAGCGCCTCGAGGACCCGCACGGCGAGGTCCCGCTCGCTGCTCCAGGCCCCGCCCGCGGTCAGCAGGGCGTCGATGTCCGGCAGCAGCTCGCGGAGGGCCTCTCCGATCTCGCCCTCGCGGTCCGGGACGATCGCCGTGCGGCACGCGATGCCCCGCTCGGCGAGCCAGGCGCCGATCTCGACCTGGTTGCTCGCGTAGAGCTTGCCGGACGGGAGCGGATGGCCCGGGGCGACGACCTCGTCCCCGATGGCCACGACCCCCACCCGGGGGCGGCGGCCCACGGGGGCCGAGTCCAGGCCGGCCGCGGCCAGCAGGCCGACCCGCGGCGGCGAGAGGAGCTCGCCCGCGCTCGCCAGCGGCTCGCCCGCGGCGATGTCCGCGCCTCTCGCCAGCACGTTCCTTCCCGGCTCGCAAGGAGCGAAGCAGGCGATCGAGTCGCCCTCGCGCCGGCAGTACTCCTCGGCCAGCACGGCGTCCGCGCCCTCCGGGATCGGCGCGCCGGTCGTGATCCGCAGCGCCCGGCCGCTCTGCACCCGGATCTCGGCCGCGCCGCCGGCCTGGACCGAGCCCAGCACGGCGAGGCGCAGCGCGTTCGCCTCGCCGGCGCCCGAGAGGTCGCCGGACACGACCGCGTAGCCGTCCTTGAGCGAGACGTCCGCGGAAGGGGAGTCGACCCGGGCCAGGAGATCCTCGGCCAGGACGCGGCCCGCGAGCCGGTCGACGGGCAGCCTCTCGGCGCCGGTCGAGGGCGCGCGGGACAGGCTGAGGCCGAGCGCCTCCTGGAATCCGATCATGGACTTCATGGGCTGCAATCCTATCCGAGCTCGGCCCTGGATACGATGGCCTGCAAGAGGGAGCGGACCTGCTCGGGCATGTCCGTCCGGCCGTAGGCCGCCCGGCCCGCCAGGTCGTCCTCGATCAGCGCCTGGTCGTGGGGCATGGTACCCAGGAGCTCGAGATCGCCGAGCGCGGCCCGGATGCTCGCCTCGTCCTCGGGGCCGCGCACCTTGTTGGCCGCGACCGCGATCTTGGCGATGCCGATCTCGGCGGCCAGCTTGCGGATCATCCGGGCGGCCCGGAGCGAGCGGGCCCCCGGCTCCACCACGATCAGCATCAGGTCGACCGCCCTGGCCGTGGCCCGCCCCAGGTGCTCCACCCCGGCCTCCATGTCCAGCACCAGCGCCTCGTTCTCGCGCAGCAGCAGGTGCTGGACCAGGTTCTTCAGCAGCACGCTCTCCGGGCAGACGCAGCCGGAGCCGCCGCTGTCGACCGTGCCCATGACCATCAGGCGGATGCTGCCGCAGGCGGCCGAGAAGCGCTCCGGGATGTCGTCGACGCGCGGGTTCATCTTGAAAAAGCCGCCCATCGTCCCCGGCTTGGCGCCGGTCCGCTCGAAGATCAGATCCTGCATCTCGGAGATGGGCGTGATCTCGGCGTGGCCCTCGACCCCCAGCGCCGCGCCCAGGCTGGCGACCGGATCCGCATCGATGGCCAGCACCCGCCGGCCGCCGGCCGCCAGTTGCTTCGCCAGCAGGGCCGCGATGGTGGTCTTGCCCACGCCGCCCTTTCCGCTGACGGCGATCTTGACGACCGGAGCGGACATGCAGAACGAGCTAAAGCTCCAGCCAGGAGTCGCTGTAGAGCGACTGGCCCGCGAGCATCTTGGTGGTCTTGACGAAGTCGGCCTCGCGGTCGGAGAGCTTGGAGCGGTCCGGCTCGTTCCCGTCCATGGTGTCGGAGACGATCTTCTCCAGGTCGGCGAACTTGCCGCGCGCGATGTCCAGGATCTCGGTGTCCAGGCCGTCGAGGATCGCACCCGAGAAGCCGTGCTTCTTGAGCATCATCAAGTAGCACTGGTTGAGGATCGGGCGGACCTTGTCCGGCGAGCCGTTCGACACGTTCGACAGCCCGCAGGTGTGGCGGTAGCCCGGCGCGATCTCCGGCAGCATGGCGATGAACTCGGTGCACGACATGACCTGCTGCTGCTGGCTGGACACGGGCACGATGATCGGATCGATCCAGATGTCCTCGGGCGGGATCTCGTGCTCCATCGCCTGGGCCATGAGCATGGCCACGTTGGAGCCCCGCTCGTTGGCGTCCCGGGGAATGCCCTCCTCGCCGAGCGCCAGGGCCACGAAGCCGGCGTTGTACTTCTTGGCGATCGGCAGCAGGGCCTCCATGCGCTCGGGACGCGCCGAGATGGAGTTGATGACCGGCTTGCCGGCGGACGCCTTGTGGGCCTTGAGCCCGGCCTCGATGGCCTCCACGTTCGAGGTGTCCAGGTAGAGCGGCAGGTCGACCGCCTCGTGCACGGTGCGCACCACCCAGTCCATCAGCTCGTCGCCCCGCTTGCGGGCCGGGCCCAGGTTGATGTCCAGGTGGGTGGCCCCGTTGGCGGCCAGCTTCTCGGCCAGCTCCTGGATGGGCTTCTTCTCCCGGGCCTTCATGGCCGCGCCGATCTTCTTCGACATCACGTTGATGTTTTCCGCGATTATCGCAAACATGTGCTCTCCCCGTGTGCTCGGCAGGAAATCACACTCCTGCTCGCTCAGGCTCCAGCCGCCGGACCGCTAGCTGAAGTTCTGTTTCAGGTAGGCCGGGATGTAGGCCGCTTCCCGGGGACCGACCAGGACCTCCCAGTCGCTGCCCAGCTCCTCCTCGAGATCGCCCTGGATGACGGCCGCCGCACCCGGGATGATGACGCTCCGCTTCTCGAGCTTGTCCTTGATGCCGCTCTTGTTGATGAAGCTCCCCAGCAGATCGCCGACGAACTTGCCGGCCGCCCAGGCGGTCAGCACCGACAGGCCCTCGGTGTCGAGCACGGCCAGGTAGGCCGGCACGCGGCTGTTCTCGATCTCGCCGGAGACGATGAAGTAGGTCAGCGAGAAGTTCGAGGTGACCAGGATCGGGCTCTTGGGACCCGGGTTGTTGATCTCGTAGATCTTCTGCTCGGTCTTCATCGGCCGCTGGGGATCGGTGAAGATGTTCAGCCTCTCCAGCAGCAGGTTGAAGATGCTGTGGCCCTGGATGTCGGACAGGACGAGCAGGCCCGCGTACTTGGCCATCAGCAAGGAGGCGTAGACCGTCTCCTTGATGGGGTCGTCGGTCATCTCGAAGGGCAGCGCGATGGTGGGGAAGCCGAAGGGCTTGAACTTCTTCTGGATGGCGGCTTCCCGGATGTGGATCTGGTCGTGCAGCGCCTGCTTGATCTTGCGCGAGCCGGGATCGATGACCAGGTCCTCGATGCCCGCGCCCGCGATCTTCTCGCTCAGGCTCGCCAGGGCCTCCAGGTCGGGCGCCCTGGCGGCCAGCGGCAGCTTGTGCTCCTTGGCGAGCGCGATCATCTTATCGGCGTTGTCCGGCGTGGCGGCGTAGATCAAGGGCCGCCGGCCCGCGCAGGCCTTGACGCCCGCTTCCATGACGTCGGGGGACTCGCTGACGAGGATGATCCCCCGATCGGTGGCCGACTTGACCTTCGCGACGCAGGCGGCGAACTTCTGCGCGTCGCCCGAGGCGCAGCGCACCGCCACCGCGTCGGGGTGCAGGGTCAGGCCCACCCGGAGGTAGGACGCCTCCTTGAAGCGCTCGAGCTTGGCGTCTGCGGACTCGGCGGGCTCGTCGTCGTTGACGAGCATCGCAAGGCCGGTGGGGTTGAAGAAGGTCTTCTCGTGCCGGAAGAGCACGGTCTCGCCGCCGATCTTGAACGCGCCGTCCCCGGTGCCGATCTCGACCGTGCGGATCGGCGGCGCGGACTCCGAGGCCAGCTTCTGCTTGGCCTCCTCGGACACGTGGGGGCAGTCCGAGAGCTTGGCCTTGCCGGCGGCGAGGTTCATGGCGAATGCAAGGCAAGTGGGCACGCCGCACTCCTTGCAGTTGGTCTTGGGAAGCAGCTGGAAGATCTGTATACCTGTGAGGCCCATCGGAATCCTCCTTGTCGGGCTACATCAACGGATCCATCGTCAGCGCGGGGTGCTCCTTCTCCTGCAGGAACGGCAGGATCTCCTCCTCGGAGGTGCCCACGCTCTCATCGGCCACCCGCTCGAGCAGATCGGGCATGCCCTCCTCGGCCGCGCGCTTCTCGAACTTCGCCCGCAGCTCCTCCTTGAGGTGCTTGGGCAGCCAGACCACGCGCTTGATGCCGCCCTCGGCGCGGATGAACTTCTTGCTCACGATGTAGAGCTTGGAGTGGCCGACGAAGCCGGGGGTCACCGCGCCGCCGCCCACGCTGCCCGCCAGGGTGGTGAACTTCATCCCGCTGGGGGTCATGCCGGCGTAGTCGCGGTCGACCGACATGATGCCGTTGCACATCGGCGAGATGGCGCTGATGCACTCGAAGCAGCCGCAGGAGGTCATCGGGTTGTCCAGGATCGAGTAGGCGTTGTAGAACTCCACGTTGCCGCGCGAGGCCTTCTTGACGAAGGCGTTGACGCCTTCCCACTGCCCCTTGACCTGGTCGATGACCTTGCCCTTCTCCACCGGCTGGTTGGGCCCGGTGGGGTTGATCTCGAAGGCGGCCTTGCAGTCCAGCCAGGAGTAGGCCCCGCACAGGCCGGTGCGCTCCGGGGTGACCACGCAGACGTGGTTGGGGGCGAAGGACTGGCAGAGCGTGCACGAGTAGTAGGTGTTCTCGTCCTCGTCCACCATGCCCTCGACGCGTGCGTCCCGCTTGGCGTAGACCGCCCTGGCCTGCTTGAGGATCTCCTCGACCTTGTCCGGCTGGGTGTAGATCTTCACCTGGACCTTGTCGCAGATCCCGCCGAAGTCGGAGTGGTACTTGGCGTGCAGGATCGAGCCGATGTGCTTGATGCGCATCCCCTTCTCGAAGGCGTCCTTGCCGAAGCGGTACCAGGCGATGTCCCGCTGGCCGATGTGCATGATGCCCTTGGCGAAGTTGACCAGGTGGTGGATCTGCCGCTCGAGGATCGGCTCGAAGTCCTCCTGCATGGTCCGGCCGGCCACCTCGGCCACCACGGCGATCCCGCCCCGGGTGCCGGGCTCCATCTCGTCCAGGTCGGGGCCGAAGAGCTCGATCTTGCCGTCCTCGACCTGCTCCATGGGCTTCATGCGGGTCAGCTCGACCGAGGTCGAGGCCTTGGGGCCGCCGGCCTCGTAGTAGATGTTCTCGCCGCGCACCCGCTCGCCCTCGAAGGCGGGCCCGTAGGAGACCGGGATCGGGACCTTGCTCACGGTGACCTTGAGCCCGCGGACCTCGACCGCCTTGGCGACCATCTTGTCGTAGGGGACGTTCGAGACCACGTGCTCGTAGGTGCAGATGCCGGTCGGCAGGACCTCGGGGATGGGCGTGTCGGCGATGACCGGGAAGCCGTAGTTGACGCAGCCCAGGCCGTTGGCGTACCACTCGTCCGAGACCCGCCCGAAGGTCAGCGCGAAGGCGAAGACCCGGTCCTTGTTGTAGATCAGGATCTTGCGGAAGTCGCCCGGCTCGATCCCGCCGAAGCTCATCGCCGCCCGGGTGGCGAAGCCGACCGCGAAGATGGCCGACGAGGTGTACGGGCCGAAGGAGACCAGCCGCGTGGGCCAGCCGATCTGGACGCCGGCCTCCAGGAGCTGCTTGGACATGCAGTTGCCGTCGGTGTCCGAGGCCATGAAGACGTAGAGGTTCTTCTCCTGGAGCTCCTGGGCGATCTTGACCGCGATCTCGGTCGAAGGCGGCGCGCCCAGGATGGCCGCGAAGCCCGGCGCCGTGCCGTCGACGAACTCGACGCCGCGCTTTCTCATGATCACGTCGTCTGCCGCGCCCAGCCAGATCTTGTCCGGCGTGATGTCCTCTCCGGTGAGATAGAAGTCCGGCTCCTCCAGGTAGCGGATGGCCTCCTCCATCTCCTCGGCGAAGAACGTCGCCATGCCGGCGTCGAGCGCCGGGCCCAGGTAGGGCAGGTGGTGCCTCTCGGCCACCGGCGCCGGCAGGAGGCTGTGGCAGCGCTCGAAGACCGGCTTCATGTCGCCGAGCTTCTGGACCGCATGGCCCAGGATCCCGTAGATCACCGGCAGGTAGTAGCCGGTGTTGGGGAGCTCGACTTTCTGATCCGGCCCGAACTTCTCGAGCACCTGGTTGTACTTCTTCTCGGCTCGCGCGACTACCTTGTGCGCACCTTGGATTCCCGCAGAAGCAATGATCTTCGACATGCTGTCTCTCCTCTGCCTCAGCCTGCCGGCTGCTCCTCGAACTCCTTCTCCAGCTCACGCCGCGCGGCCATGTCCATCAGCACGCGCTCCTTGGCCTTGTCCAGCCCGAGGGCACGCCGCTTCTTGTCGATGTGATCGATCATCTTGCGCGCGTGGGCGAGCGGATCGGGCTCGAAGTCCCACTTGCCTCCGACGATCTTCTCGTACTTGTTGAACAGCAGGTCCGTGAAGCCCGGCGCGCCCAGGGTGGGGAAGGTGGCGCCGAAGACCGTGTAGACGCCAGAGGCCACGAAGTAGTGGCCGATCGAGATGGCCTTCTCGCTCATCCACTCCGGCGCCGAGCCGGCCGCGGGCAGGTCGCTGATGTCGTCTCCCAGCCCGCCTTCCTTGACCACCGCGGCGGCGGCCATCAGGATGCGGGAGTTGTCCACGCAGGAGCCCATGTGCAGCACCGGCGGGATCCCGACCGTCTCGCAGACCTCGGCCAGGCCGGGACCCGCGTGCTTGGCGGCCGCCTCGGGCAGCATCAGCCCCTCCTTGGCGCAGGCGATGGCCGAGCAGCCGGTCTGCAGGACGATCACGTCGTTGGCGATCAGCTCCTTGACCACCGTCAGGTGGTCGTTGTCGTGGGTGCACTTGGTGTTGTTGCAGCCGACCACGCCGGCGACGCCCCGGATGCGCCCGTTGATGATGTTGTCGTTGAGCGGCTTGTACGAGGCCCGGAACACGCCGCCGAGCAGGTAGTTGATGGTCTCGTGGCTGAAGCCGGCGATCAAGTCGCACTCGACGTCCGGGATCCGCACCTTGCCCCGGTTGGGGAAGTTCTCGATGGCCGCGTTGACGATCTTGCGGGCCGTGTTGAGCGCGTCGTGCTCCTCGAACTGGATGTGGGTCGCGCCCGGTATCTTGGCCTTGGCGGCCGTGGTGATGACCTTGGTGTGGTAGCACTCGGCCACCTTGGGCAGGGAGGCGAACAGGCACTGGATGTCGACCACCATGGCCTCGACCGCGCCGGTGGCGATGGCCGACTCCTGCTGCAGGAAGTTGCCCGCCAGCGGCACGCCGTGCCGCATCAGGATCTCGTTGGCCGTGCAGCAGATGCCGGCCAGGTTGATCCCCTTGGCGCCCGCGGCCTTGGCCTTCTTCAGCATCTCCGGTTCCTGGCTGACGGCCACGATCATCTCGGACAGCAGCGGCTCGTGCCCGTGGATGACGATGTTGACCTGCTCGGCCTCGAGCACGCCCAGGTTGGCCCGGCTGAGCGTCGGGGTGGGCGTGTGGAACAGGATGTCCTGCAGCTCGGTGGCCAGCATGGAGCCGCCCCAGCCGTCGCCGAGCGCGGCCCGGGTGCCCTGGAGCATGAGGTTCTCCGGGTCCATGTCCACCCCGATGTGGGTCCGGTGCATGATCTCGACGATCTCGCGGTCCACGCCCCGCGGCTCGACGCCCAGCTCGCGCCACAGGGCCTGGCGCTTGAGCGGGGCGCGCTTGAGGAAGGGGATCGGCCCGTGCTGCGAGCCGAAGATGCCCATCGCGACCTCGCCCACGTCGATGGCGATGTCCTGCACCGACCGGTCGCCGATCTCCACGCCGAAGTCCATGGCGAGCTGCAGCAGCTTCTGCTCGTCCTTGATCCCGTAGCCCGGGGCCTCGCCCTTGGCGGCCAGCTGGAAGACCTCGGCCACGCCGCGGCCGTGATCGGAGTGGGCGGCCGCGCCGCCCGCGATCATGCGGATGAAGTTGCGCGCCGCGATGGTGTCGGCATCGGCCCCGCAGACGCCCCGCTTCGGCTCGTCGCCGAAGGGGTTGATCTGGCAGGGCCCCATGGAGCAGATCCGGCAGCAGATGCCGCCCAGGCCGAAGCCGCACTGGGGCTGTTGCTTCTCTGCCCGGTCCCAGCAGGAGCCGATGGTGAAGTTCTTGGTCTCCTCCATCAGCTCGATACAGGCTCTGTCCACGCTTCTTGCTTTCTCAGCCATTGAATGCTCCTCGCCTCCCGGTCGGAGATGGGTCGCTCACATGTGCCCTTCGGCAGCCACCTTGGCGCCGTAATATGCCCTCAGGCAGTCGGAGCAGGTCTCGAGCACCTCGGGACCCGCACTCACCCGACCGCGCACGAAGTCGATGTGCTTCCTCGTCGAGACGGGCTTGCCGCAGATCCGGCAGGGGACCAGCTCGAACTCGACGTTCCAGCGGGGGATCCTGCGGGTCAAGCCCTCGTCGATGACCTGGATGCAGCGGGTCGGACAGACGAAGGCGCAGGCGCCGCAGCCGATGCAGGTCTCGGCCGCCTTGCCGTACGCCGGCCCGACTTTCTTGCCGGCGCCCCGGCCGTACATCCCGATCGCGCTGGCGCCGATGATGTCCTCGCAGACCCGGACGCACTGGCCGCACAGGATGCACTGCCGCGTGGCGTCCAGCACCGCGTAGCTCGTCTGCTCGATCCCGTACGCCCGCGCCAGCTCGACGATCTCGGGGTTCTTCGGGCAGCGGGCCAGCAGCAGGTCGATCAGGGTCTTGCGGATGCCGACGATCTCCTCGGTGGCGGTCCTGACCTCCAGCCCCTCCTCGGCCGGGTAGACGCAGGAGGCCACCAGGCGCTTCCAGCCCGGCCACTTCGGCTTGCGGATCTCCACCAGGCACAGGCGGCAAGAGCCGCGCGCCTCGAGCGACTCGTGGTAGCACAGGGTGGGGATAGGGATGTCGTGGGCCCGGGCCACCTCGAGCAGGGTCTGGCCCTGCTCGGCGGTGACCTGCTTGTCGTCGATGGTCAGCTGCATGGCCTTCACTCCACCGAAATGGCGTTCTGGTTGCAGATCGCCTCGCAGGCGCCGCAGCGCGTGCATTTGTCCGTGTCCAGGACGTGCTTCTGCTTCTTCTTGCCCGTAATGGCGCCCACCGGGCAGGCCTTGACGCACAGCGTGCAGCCGTTGCAGTTGTCGTTGATGCGGTAGGTGATCAGCGCCTTGCACACGCCCGCCGGGCATCGCTTGTCCTTGATGTGCGCCTCGTACTCGTCGCGGAAGAACTTGAGCGTGGAGCGCACCGGGTTGACGGCCGTCTTGCCGAGCGCGCACAGGCTGGCCGCCTCCACGGCGTCGGCGAGGTGCTCGAGCTTGCCGATGTCGTCCGGCCGGCCCTCGCCCTGGATGATGCGCTCGAGGATCGCGTGCATCTGCACCAGGCCTTCCCGGCAGGGCACGCACTTGCCGCAGGACTCCTGGATGAGGAACTTGATGAAGTAGTCGGCCACGTCGACCATGCAGTTGCGGTCGTCCATGACGATCATGCCGCCGGAGCCCATCATCGAGCCCGCCTCGGTCAGCGAGTCGAAGTCCACCGGCAGGTCGAGCCTGTCGGCCGGCAGGCAGCCTCCGGACGGGCCGCCCGTCTGGACCGCCTTGAACTCGCGCCCGTCGAGGATGCCGCCGCCGATGTCGAAGATGATCTCCCGCAGGCTGATGCCCATCGGCACCTCGACCAGGCCGGTGTTGTTGACCTTGCCGACCAGCGAGAAGGCCTTGGTGCCCTTGGACTTCTCGGTGCCCATGGCGGCGAACCAGGCCGCGCCCCGGTCGATGATCGGCGGCACGCAGACCCAGGTCTCGACGTTGTTCAGCACGGTCGGCTGGTCGAAGAGCCCCTTCTCGGTCGAGTGGATGTACTTGGGCCGCGGCTCGCCCATGTAGCCGGCGACCGAGCGCATCAGGGCGCTCGACTCGCCGCAGACGAAGGCCCCGCCGCCGCGGTTTATCTTGATGTCGAAGGAGAAGCCGGTCCCCAGGATGTCCTCGCCGAGCAGGCCGGCCCCGCGCGCGATGGCGATGGCCTTCTCCAGGCGCTGGACGGCCAGCGGGTACTCGTGCCGGACGTAGATATAGCCGCTGGACGAGCGCAGCGCGTAGGCGCCGATGGTCATGCCCTCGACGACCTTGAAGGGATCGCCCTCCATGATCGAGCGGTCCATGAAGGCGCCCGGATCGCCCTCGTCTCCATTGCAGATCACGTAGCGCACGTCGCCGGGGGCGGCCAGGCAGGAGCGCCACTTGCGGCCCGCCGGGAAGCCTCCGCCGCCCCGGCCGCGCAGCCCCGACTTCTCCACCGCGTCGATCACGTCGTCGGGCTGCATCTCGGTCAAAGACTTGACCAGGGCCTGGTAGCCGCCGTGGGCCAGGTAGTCGTCCAGGCTCTCGGGATCGATCACCCCGCAGGACTCCAGGGCCACGCGCTGCTGGCGATTGTAGAAGGTGATGTCCTCGCGGCCCTGCTTGCGCTCGTCGTCGGTCGGATCCTTGTACAGCAGCTTCTCGATGACCTTGCCCTTCTTGAGGGTCTCGTCGACGATCTTCGGCACGTCGGCCGTCTTGACGTGGCAGTAGAGGATGTCGTCCGGGGTGATGTGCACCAGCGGGCCCACCTGGCAGAAGCCGTGGCAGCCGCTTGCCGACATGTAGTCGGGGCCCGTCTTGCCGCGCTTGCCGCCGCAGGCCTCGAGCTCCACCTCGACGTCCAGCCCGCTCTCCCGGCTCTGCTCCACCAGGGCGGCGTAGATGTCCAGCGAGCCGCCGGCCACGCAGCCCGTGCCCGCGCAGACGATGATCCGTCGCCGCACGCCGTCTCTGGCCTTGCGCAGCGACTTGCGCCTCTTCTCCAGCTCCTTGACTGATCCGAGTCTCATTCCTCGTCCCTCTCGGTCTGGACCAGCTTCTTGGCGCGATGTGGCTTGACGCCGGGGAAGTACTTGTCGCCGACGATGACCACGGGCGCCATGCCGCAGGCGCCCACGCAGTTGACCACCTCGAGCGTGTAGGCCATGTCCTCGGTCGTGCCGCCGGCCTGGATGCCCAGCTGGCGCTCCAGCTCCTCCTGGATGAGCTGGGCCCCGCGGACGTGGCAGGCCGTCCCCTTGCAGACCCGGATGAGGGTCTTGCCCCGCGGCTCCAGGCTCAAGGCGCGGTAGAAGCTGGCCACGCCGTAGACCTCGGACAAAGGCAGGCCGAGCCGATCGGCGACCTGGCGCAGGTGCGGCTCGCTGATCCAGTTGTAGTCGTCCTGGATGTCCTGGAGCACCGGGATCAGG
This sequence comes from Deltaproteobacteria bacterium, assembly GCA_016935365.1. Lineage (GTDB taxonomy): Bacteria > Myxococcota > B64-G9 > B64-G9 > B64-G9 > JAFGRB01. Next base: position 3,644 of record JAFGRB010000231.1, on the reverse strand, counting down.
GAGGCGCGCTCGGCCCCGTGTCGATCGATGATCCGGTTCACGTGCACGCTGCTCATCTCAGCCTCCCGGGCTCGCCTGGACGGCGCCGGTGGCCTCCAGCCAGGTCCGGATCTTGCCGGGTGCGCGGAAGCTCAGGCAGCCGGTGGGGCAGGCCTCGACGCAAGCCGGCTCGCGGTCCCGGGCGAGCCGCTCGATGCACAGGTCGCACTTGTAGAGCCGCTTCGCGCTGGTGTGCTGCCGGACCACCCCGTACGGGCAGGCCACCACGCAGCTTCCGCAGCCCACGCAGCGCTCCGCCCGCAGCAGGACCGGCCCGTCCTGGCCGTCCTTGGAAAGGGCGCCCGTGGGGCAGGCGGCCACGCAGGCCGCGGCGTCGCAGTGGCGGCACTCGGTCGGCACCGGGGCGCCGCCGACTTGCGTGAGCTGAACGCGCGGCCTGGGCGCGGGCACCTCGGTCATGGAAGCGAAGAGCTCCTTGGACTGCGAGTGCTCCACGGCGCAGGCCAGCACGCATCGCTTGCAGGCCATGCAGCGCTCGATATTGACAAAGACGCGTCCTTTCACGATCCGCCTCCGTGCGGGCCTGGCCCTCAGTCGGCCATCAGCTCCGCGGACAGCTCGCGGGCCTTCTTCATCGCCTCGGGGTGGCGCATGATCAGCACATCGGCCCCCGCGGCCAGCAAGGTCGTGGCGGTGATCGCCTCCATCAGCACGCCGCGCTCCTTCTGCCGGCCGAGGTTCATCTCGCCGTCGGGCAGCTTGGACTCCTTGGTCTTCCAGACCTCGATGCCGAGGTTGCAGTACATGGGGAACTGGAGCTTCTCGTCCTGCTGGGTCAGCGCGGCCATGCGGGCCCGCTCCATCACCGAGTAGGAGTACTCCAGGCCGTAGCCCAGCCCGCCGACGGTGGGGTCGATCAAAATGTTCTCGTCCTTCACGCCGAGGTTGCCGAGCAGCACGTTGAGCTGCTTGGCGAGGTTGATGTCGATCGGCGTCGAGGCGATCACGACGTGGTGGTAGGCGAGCGCCGCCGCGCCGAGCTGCTTGTGGTTGTCCTCCTGGACCGGGCCGATGGCCAGGCGCCTGCCGGCCATGGCCTCGGCCACGGCCCGCAGCACCTCGGTGTCCTTGTCGGGGGCCGTGCTGCCCCAGACCGACACGGGCACGTCCACGGCCTCGCACACGGCCTTGACCACCTCGACGGCGTGCTCCGGAGGCAGGTTCTTGTCGTTGGGGTTGGTGCCCGCCAGCGTGACCTGCACCAGATCCGCCCCGAACTCCTCCACGCACTTCTTCGCCCAGGCGGCCGGGTCCTTGAGCGCGTCGCCGTAGATCGCGACCAGCGAGTCGGCCCAGTCATCCGGCTCGATGTCCAGCACGTCCAGGCCGAACCTGGGCTCGTGCGGCATCTCGCCCTCGAAGGTGTAGAACGGGTAAGCGGTCTCGCCGCCGACCTTGAACGCCTTGTCGCCCTTGCCGACCTCGATCGGGCGGATGGCGCCAGTGTAGGTTCTCTTCGGCACCTGAACGGCCATGAGGGACTCCTTTGTCTTTTGGGGGCGGCCAGCCGCTCCCGGAACGTTACGCTATGCCTTGGTCTTGCGGCGCTCGCTGCCGTACCAGTCGTCGCTGAACCAGTAGCGCTCGCCGGACTCGAGGTACTTGAGCATCTCCTTGCGATCGCGGAGCTTGCCGCGCCACCGGTCCGGGCCCTTGGGCTTGCCCGGCTCGTAGGTGGGGCCCAGGATCTCGACCTCTTCGCCGTCGAACTTCTTCTTCTTGATGGATTCGTCTGCCATCTTCACCCTCGCATCGCTTCGAGTGTCAGTTCGCATCCAGGCATCGGTCCAGCAGGTCCTGCAGCGCCGCCATCGCGGGCGAGCCGCCGGGCAGCGCGAGCAGGGAATGCCCCCGGGCGTCGGCCGCCTGCAGCGCCTCGTCCACAGGCAGCCTGGCCGCGACCGGCAGGCCGATGCGCTCGATCTCGAGCGTCAGCTCGGCGGGATCGGCGCCCGCGCTTCGGTTGAGGACCAGCAGCTTCTGTCTCACGTCCAGCTCCAGCTCCTCGGCCAGGCCGGCGATCCGCCCGATGGCCCGGACCGCCTTGACCGTCTGGTCGCTGACCAGCAGGAGCAGATCGATCTTTCGCGTGTTGCGCCGGCTGAGGTGCTCCATGCCGGCCTCGTTGTCGATCACCGCGAAGGCGTAGTCGCCGGTCAGGGTGTCGAGGAACCTGCGCAGCACGTTGTTCAGGAAGCAGTAGCAGCCGGGGCCCTCCTGCCGTCCCATCACGAGCAGGTCCATGCCCTGCGACTCGATCACCGACGCGTGCAGCTGGCGCTCCAGGAAGGACTGCTTGGACATGCCGGCCGGGATCTTGGCGCGCTCGCCGAAGAACTCCTCCCGCATGGAGCCGAGGGTCTTTCCGACCTCGATCCCCAGCGCTTCCCCGAGCGTGTGGTTGGGATCGGCGTCCACGGCCAGCACGGGCGTGCGCCCGGTGGCGAGCAGGTGCCTGACCACCAGGGAAGCCACGGTGGTCTTGCCCGTGCCGCCCTTGCCCGCGACTGCGATCAGCTTGCCCATCGAGCGCCTTCATGCCTCCGCGTCCGCGCGATCCGTCCGCTCACTCGATCCGCATCTTGGCCGCGCGGACCGTGTTCATCATCAGCATGGTGATCGTCATCGGGCCCACGCCGCCGGGGACCGGCGTGATGGCGGAGGCCTTCTCCTTGACCGAGTCGAAGTCCACGTCGCCGCACAGCTTGTCCTTGCCGGACTCGGTCTTGCCGATCCGGTGCACGCCCACGTCGATGACCACCGCGCCTTCCTTGACCATGTCGGCGGTGATCACCTTGGGCTTGCCGGCTGCCACGATCAAGATGTCGGCCTTGCGGGTGTGGGCGGCCATGTCCTTGGTGCGGGTGTGGCAGATGGTGACCGTGGCGTTGGCGCCCTTGGCCTTCTGCAGCAGGATGGCCGCCACCGGCTTGCCCACGATGTTCGAGCGGCCGACCACGACCACCTCGGCGCCCTCGGTCTCGATGCCCGAGCGCAGCAGGATCTGCTGGCAGCCGTGCGGCGTGCAGGGCAGGAAGTCGGGGTTGCCGATCAGCAGCCGGCCCACGTTGGTGGGGTGGAAGCCGTCGACGTCCTTGTCGGGCCGGATGGCCAGCAGGACCTTCTCCTCGTCGATGTGCTCAGGCAAGGGCAGCTGCACCAGGATGCCGTGCACCTCGTCGTCCTTGTTCCAGCGGTCGATCAGCGAGAGGAGATCGCTCTCGGGCGTGTCGGCCGGCAGGCGCTCCTCGATGCTCTTGACACCCAGCTTCTCGCAGGTCTTGACCTTGTTGCGCACGTAGACCTGGGAGGCCGGGTCCTCGCCCACCAGCGCCACGGCCAGGCCCGGCGTGAGGCCGTGCTTCTCCTTGAGCTCGGCGATCTCTTCCTTGAGCTCCGCGCGGATCACCTTGGCGATCTCGGTACCGCTGAGGATCTTTGCACTCATCGCGTCATGCTCCTCTCTTCACATTGGAAACGTCCGCGTCGCTGCAACGCCCCGCTCGGCTGCGCGCGACGCTCTCGGGCGTACAGGGTGACGTCCGCGTCGCTGCAACGCCGAGCACCCCCGCTCGTGCTCGGGC
>JAFGRB010000230.1 GCA_016935365.1 Deltaproteobacteria bacterium | reverse complement strand
TGACCGACGGGCACCCGACGGTGGGCGAGACCGATCCGGCACGGATCCTGAAGAACGCCAAGCGGGCCAACAAGGTCGAGACGAAGGTCTTCGTCTTCGGGGTGGGCGACGAGATCAACACGCACCTGCTGGACAGGATCTCGGGCGAGAACGGCGCGGACTCGACCTACGTGAAGCCGAACGAGGAGATCGAGCAGACGGTCAGCGCCTTCTACGACAAGGTCAGCCATCCGGTGCTCGCCGACCTGGCGCTGGACTTCGGCAAGATCCACGAGTACGACGTGCTGCCGCGGCGGGTGCCGGACCTGTTCAAGGGCAGCCAGATGATCGTGTTCGGGCGCTATCGCAACGACGGGCACACGGCGCTGGTGCTGACGGGCAAGTCGGGCAAGGAGCGCAAGAAGTTCACCTTCGAGGGCAAGTTCCCCGAGCGCAGCGACGACAACGAGTTCATCCCGCGGCTGTGGGCGACGCGCAAGATCGGCTACCTGCTGGACAACATCCGGTTGGGCGGGGAGCGAAAGGAGCTGGTCGACGAGGTGATCCGGCTGTCGAAGCGCTACGGCATCGTCACGCCCTACACCTCCTACCTGGTCACCGAGGACAGCCCCAGGGTCGCCACCGCCGTGCCCAGGCCCGAGCCCCGGCCGAGACCCAGGCCCAGGCCGCGGCCGAGAGGGCCCTTGACATGGGGTGCGGGCGGCAAGTCGGGAGGCCTGGATCGGACGGCGGACGGCGCCATGCCCCCCGCCGCGGCTGCCGAGCCCTCGGAGGGCGAGGCCTACTTCGCGGAAGAGGCCGACATGCGGCGGGAGAGCGGAGAGCGGGCGGTCCGGCTCGCGCAGAAGGTCAAGGAGTACAAGAAGGCCGACGTGGGGCGGGACGCGGAGGACGAGGCTACCGGCATCCGATACCTGGCCGGCCGGGCATTCTCCTACCGGGCCGACGGCACCTGGGTCGACATGAAGTACCGCTCGGGCATGCAGCTGCTGCGCGTGCGCTACCTGGGGCAGGCCTACTTCGAGCTGCTCAGGCGCTCGGCCACGCTCAAGAAGCTCCTCTCGCTGGGCGAGCGGATGATCGTCGTGGTCGGTTCGAACAAGGCGATCGAGATCTGCCCGGACGGCCGCGACAGCGTGAGCCCGGCCGAGCTCGGCCAGTACCTGCCCTGAGCGGGGCTCGGAAGACGATAAACCACTCCGTCCAATCCCATCATTCTACTGCGCGAGGAGCCAAGACATGAAAGCCGTCATACTCCTGCTCCTGCCCCTGCTCCTGGCCCCCCTGCCGCCCGAGAGCACGCGGAAAACCGTGCCGGATGCGGACGATGCGCATCTCCGCCACGCCATCCGCCACCGCTGCGTGCTGGGCTGCATCTGGGCGTACCGGGACCACAAGCGCCCTGACTCCGGCGATACCGAGGCGCAGATCAAGACCTGCAGTGAGCGCTGCTTCGACGCCGAGGCGATCGAATCTGCCCTGGCCTTCCGGCCGGCCGCCAGCTGGGGCACGACCAAGAAGGAGGCCATCGAGGTCTGCCTGCCGGCCGGCGAGCACTACTTCATCGAGGACCTGCGCTGCCCGGACGGCAAGCGCCCCACCTACCACCGCATCGGCAGCATGGGCCCGCGCAACCCGTACCCCAAAGACGGCGATGTGCCGCTACTGATGGACTTCACCAAGCCGCTCGAGCCGGGGCAGGTGGACTACCACATCGTGGACAAGTACGAGATCGACTGCCCGGGCGGCAAGAAGCACATCCTCTACTTCGACATGTACCACTGCACGGGACCGAAGCCCTGGGCCGCGCCGGCCGGATTCTCCCGCCCGGTGCGCAGGTGAGGAGCCCGCGGGCTATCGGCCGAGCATGACCTGATCGAAGATCTCCTTGATGTCCATGATGGAGGTGAAGTCCACGTCCACCTTGTGCCGGGTGCCGCTCGGGCTGACCAGGAAGCCGGAGAACTGCTTGGGGCCTCGCTGCTCCAGGTAGAAGGTGTAGACGCCCTGGACTACCTTGAACGGGATCGTCAGGCGCAACCGCCCCCCGTGGGCGGAGATCTCGGTGTCACCGCCCGTGGCCTCGAAGAGGTAGTCGATCCGCATCGCGCCCAGCGACTCCGCAGGGGGCGGCTTCGAGTCGCTCTCCTTGGGCGGCTCGTCTCGTGATATCGGCTCGGCTGGCTCGGCCGCCGGCTGCACCTCGGGCACGGCCGCGCCCATCTCCTCGAGCGATCCCCAGCCGAGCTCTGCGCCGGATTCCGGCTCGGCAGACACCTCCTCGACGAGCTCCGTGAGCTCCATGACGTCCGAGCTGCCCTCGGCGAAGCGCGCTGTTCGCGGCGCGCCTGCCGGCTCTGCCGCAGATGCGGCCTGCTCGGCCGGTGGCGGCCAATCCTCGAGCGCCTCCTCGGGCAGGGTTGCTGCAGGCATGTCCGGCTCGGATGCCGGCCTGGCAGTCTGGGATCCGGTCGTCTCCGGCGCTGCCGGTCCGGGCGCGGCAGGCTCGGACGCCGGCCGGGCAGGCCAGGATCCGGGAGTGGCAAGCTCGGATGCCGGCCGGGAAGGCTGGGATCCGGGCGCTGCCGGCGCTGCCGGTCCGGGCCCGGCAGGCTCGGACGCCGGCCGGGCAGGCTGGGATCCGGGCGCGGCAAGCTCGGATGCCGGCCGGGAAGGCCAGGATCCGGGCGCTGCCGGCGCTGCCGGTCCGGGCGCGGCAGGCCCGGACGCAGGCCGGGCAGACCGGAATCCGGGCGCGGCTGGCTCGGATTCCGGCTGGGCAGGCTGGGATCCAAGCGCTGCCGGTCCGGACCCGGCCGGCTCGGATGCCGGCCGGGCAGGCCGGGATCCGGGCGCCTCCGGCGCTGCCAGTCCGGGCGCGGCAGGCTCGGACGCCGGCCGGGAATGCCAGGATCCGGGCGCTGCCGGCGCTGCCGGTCCGGGCCCGGCAGGCTCGGATGCCGGCCTGGCAGACCGGGATCCGGGCGCGGATTCTGGTCTTGCGGGCGCGACCGGCACGCTCGCCACCGGTGCGCCGCGCGCAGGCGGAGGCTCTCCTTCCAGCAGCCCGCCCCAGCCCGACGTGCTCGCCAGCGTGGGCGGCGGTGCTCGCGGCACCTCTTTCTTCTTCTCGACCGGGCTCTCCTCGCCCAGCAGCCCCAGCGACCGCTCCATCTCCTCGAGGGCCTGGCGCCGGATCTCCTCGTCCAGCCGCCTGACCAGCTGGGCCAGGGCATCCAGATCCGCGGTAGGCTGACCGCTCAGGGTCACGCTCCGCTCGTGCCGCGCAAAGGAGCCGGCCAGCTGGTGGCTGCCCAGGGCGGCCACGGTCAGCGACGATCTCTCCCAGACGACGACCTCCACCTCCATGCCCTCGAGCTGCAGCGCGCCGCGCAGGCGCAACGCGTCATGCTCCAGGTTCAGCGCGATGCCCATGGCCGAGACGCGATCTCGCACCTGCCCCAGCCTGCCGAGCTCCTCGCCGAGCGCCTGGGCGACCTGCTTGCAGAATTGAGAAGCGTGCACGAGCCCGGACAGCTCGACCCGCGGAAGCGAGCGCAAGAACCGCGGCTCGAGGATCTTGACCCGATCCCGGCCCGCGCCGTATACGCGGATCCTCTTCACGGGTACCCGCGTAAGCGGGTGGATGAAGGTACCCCCCACGACCGGAATCCAGGCCACGATGCCCGTCTGCGGGTCGTCCACATCGAACGACTCGACCAGCGGTGCCAGCATGCCGCGAAGGTGCTGCAGGTCGTCGGATGCGCTCATGTCGACATCTCGCGCTTCCTGCGCTGCTCGCGCCGCTGCCGGCTCTCCTGCAAGCTCCACCGGCACCCGCAGTAGTCCTGGCGGTACAGGTCGAGCTCCCTCGATCGGTGCACCGACAGCTCGAACCCGCCCCCCTTCTTGAAGTCCACATCCAGATAGGTCACGCCCGCATCCCGGCCCACCAGGGCGCCGATCTCGGCCAGCACCTTCGAGTCCTTGTGCCGGCTGACGGACAGCGTGGTCGTGAAGCAGTCGAAGCCGTCCGAGCGGGCCTGCTCTGCGGTCTGCTGCATGCGCATCCGGTAACACGCCTGACATCGCGGCAGGTGGCTGCTCTCGGGCTGGCCCTCGAAAGGCCCCACGGCCTGCTCCCAGCGCTCGGGCGCGTACGCACCCTCGACCAGCTCGACACCCACGCGATCGCAGAGGCGGCGCTGCGCGTCGAGCCGCCGGATATACTCCTCCCGCGGATGGATGTTGGGCCCGTAGAAGAAGACGCGCATCCGGTACTCGTCCTTCAGGCGCTCCAGCGGAACCGTGCAGCACGGAGCACAGCAGGAATGGACCAGCAGTCGCCGTGGCGTCTTCAGCGTGCTCATTTCCCGCCTGCGTACTTCTTGCCGAAGCGCTCCCAAGCCCTCAGGTAGTGCAGCGCGGTGCGCAGCTGGTAGTCGTCGATGCGCTCGAGCAGGCCTCTCTCGCCCGCGTTCCGGCTCTCGTTCGTCAGGTGGCCGTCCAGATCGGTCTCGCGGGTGATCTGGATCTCGCTGTCCGCGCTGGGCTCCTTGAGCGGGACGACCACGTCCGGCTCGATGCCTTTCTCCTGGATCGAGCGCATCTTGGGCGTGTAGTAGCGCGCGATCGTCAGCTTGAGCCCGGAGCCGTCCTTGAGGCCCACGACGGTCTGCACAGAGCCCTTGCCGAAAGTGCGCACCCCCATCAGCAGCGCCCGTCCATGGTCTTGCAGCGCCCCGGCCACGATCTCGGAGGCCGAAGCGCTGCCGCCGTTGATCAGACAGACCATGGGGTAGTCCGGCTCGGTCCCCTGCCGATGGGCCATGTCCTTTTCCGGCTTGCGGGCGCGGCCGCGGGTCTCCACGATCACGCCGTCCTCGATGAAGCGATCGGCGACCCGCACCGCCTGCTCGAGCAGGCCGCCCGGGTTGTTGCGAAGGTCCAGCACCAGCCCCTTGAGCTTCCCGCCCGACTTCGCGTGCAGCTCGCTCAGGGCTTCCTTGAGGTAGCGCTCGGTGCGCTCGGTGAAGACCCGGATCTTGATCAAGCCATAACCCGGCAGCGGCATGGACTCGTCGATGGGGTTGATCCGGATGCGCTGCCGGATCAGCACGAAGTCCTTGGGCTTCTCGAACTCCAGCCGGTCGATGGTCAGGACGACCTTGGTGCCCGGCACGCCCTTGATGCGCCGCGAGGCCTCGCTGACGTCCATCTTCTCCACGCTGGCGCCGTCGATCTTGACCACCCTGTCTCCGGCCAGAATGCCAGCTCGCTGGGCCGGCGTATCCTCGATGGGCGCCACCACGACCAGCCCCCCGTCTCGCATCTCCAGCTCCACCCCGACACCGCCGAAGTGGCCGCTGGTGTCCTCCTGCATGGCCTTGTACTCCTCCGGCGTCATGAAGGTGGAATGGGGGTCCAGGGTCTTGAGCATGCCGCGGATGGCCCCGTAGAGCAGCGCCTTCGACTCCACCTCCTCCACGTAGCCGTTCTGGACGTACTGCAGCACCTGGGCAAACACATCCAGCTTCTCGTAGCAGGCATCGGACGCCGCCTGCGCCTGGGTACAAAAAGCCCAGATGACCGTGAGCACTGCGACCTGCAAGCCCTTTTTCATTCGCCTCTCCTCGGGTCCCCGACCCCGACCCGAAATCATACTACGAGCCCCGGCCGGAGGGAACACCTTGTGCGCCTGATGCGCCAGCCATCGGCTGATTGTCTCCATATACGGTACTCGCAATCAACGCTGCCCGCCGAAGAGAGCCTGCAGGATGAGCCAGGTCGCATGAGCCTGGTGCTGGACCGTATCGATCCGCAGCGCGCTGTCACCCTCGCCGGCCAGCACGCCCCCGACTGCTCGCGGATCCCGCCTCCAACCACGCCCCTCGTCACGCGGCCCCCCGATCTGCCATGCGAGCAGCTTGCCGAATCCCGAATGCACGGCCGCGCGCAGCTCTCTCTCGGCGGCGTCCAGCCCCTGCTCTCGCGCCAGCCCCAGGGCACAGGCGAGCCCCTCGAAGGCGTAAGCCGTGTTTCGCGGACGCTCCAGAATCCGATGAACATGGAGCTGCCACCAGGCCAGGAGCAGGGCCGTGGCGTGCAGGGCGGGGGCGTGTCGACCTCGATCCCACTCGGCAAACGCCATGCTGCCCCACTGGAAGAAGCCCTTGCAGCGCAGCGAATCCGCATGGGCTGCCCAGGCTCGCTGCGTATAGTCGCGCGCCAGCCGCAGCGCCGTCCGCTCGAGCCGCTGCCGCTCGGCGCTGCATCCGAGCAGCCGGCATGCCTTGACCAGCGCGAGCAGCGACTCTCCGTCCGCATACGGGCTCGACCGCTGACACGCCAGCCGGCTGGCATGGTGGTACGCGCCCGCAAAATGCAGATCTTCCCGCTGGAGCCACCAGAGCATCCGAACGTAAGCCCGAAGCGTAGCCAGAAGCTGCTCGCGCTCGGCAGCCGGCCAGGCCTGCGAGCCGAGCGCATCGAGTCCGGCCAGCGTCACCAGAGCCAGTGTGCCCGTACGCAGGTACTCGTCTCCCGGAAGCCGGATCACCTGTGTGCCAGGTGCGGGGCCGGCCGCGCTGTGCTTCAGATAACGGGCCAAGCCCCGCCGGACCGATTCGACGGATTCGGGATCGCGGCGCCAGGCCAGCAGCCGGCTCAGGCTCCACAGCGCACCGGCCTCGCGAACGGGGTGTCTCTCGTCCAGCGCACGCGCCGCTTCCAGATCGTAGGCATAGACGAAGCTACCATCGGCGCGTTGCTGGCCGTGCATGTATCGGCGCGCCAGATGCAATGCGCTCTCCAGCTCCTCGCGGCGAAGCGGCCTGTCCGTTTCCGGCAGCGCTCGCCACTTCCGGTTGGCGAGCTGCACCCGGACCCAGCGCCCGAAGGCGGCTGGATCCGGCCCGGCATCCATCCGGTGCAGGCACGGCAGGGCGGAGAACAACGCCGAGAGGTGATGCTGGACGATGTCCATGCGGACGACCGGATCTTCGAGCCCGTGCGCGAAGCCGCCCGAGGCCCTGGCCGGAGCCGGCCACAGCCAGGCGTTCTCGCCGCTGTACTGGAAGCCGAGCTGCATCCCGACCGCGACCGGAAGCAGCTCGGAGCAGATCTCCTCCACGGCCGCATCCTCAGCACCCAGGTCGGCGCAGATCGCGGACAGCGCCTCGAGCCGGGTCGGATTCGTGCTCAGGCTGAACGGATCTTCGAGGAACGCACCGGCCATGACCGGATGCACAGACCCCGGGGCAGTCGTCTTCTCGAGCTGCGCGAGCTCTCGGTGCAAATACCAGTCGAAGTCCTCGTCCGCGCAGTCTCGCCGGTAGGCGAGGACGGCGTACACGAGCCACTGGTTGACGTACCGATAACCGCGCGCTGGCTCGCTTTCCTCATGGCCTTTGTCGCCGAGCAGGTAGACCAGGCCCTTCCGGCTGACGCTGCACAGCGGAAAGTCCTCCTCCAGGAAAGGTGCGGCCCGGTGCAAGGCAAAGAGCGCCTCCGGCGGGTAGTACGCCGAGCTCCAGTCGTCCCAGCTCAGCCCGGGTCCCCGATGCAGGCTCTCGAAGCGCCCGCTGCTCGCGTCCTGGGCCAGGCGGACATGCCGGGCCAGGCCTTGCATGGTCTCGCCCGCAAGGCCGACGCCCGCCAGCCTTGCCCGCTCGGCGAGCGCCAGCAACCACAGCGCGGCGCCTCCCAGCTTGGCCTTCTGGCTCTCCGGCTCGATAAGATAGATCCGCACACCCGCGTCGCTGCGCTCCCTGGCGGAGAAACGATCCAGGAACGACAGTCCCCTGTCCGCCCGCGCCAGGATTTCCGGACGTCCCGTCACCTCGTATGCCTGCAGCAGAGACCAGACCACGCCGGCGTGCCGGAGCAGGTTGTAGTCCGAATCGTCGAAGCGGTCGAGCCGGGGATCGTAGGAGTAGGGGAAGCAATCCAGCTCCCCGTCTCTCGGCTGCAGCAACCAGTCGGCAGCCAGCCCGATCGCAGCCTCGATCGCCTCCCTGTCGGTGCGCTGGCGGCGCTGGCGGTGGTAGCGAGAGTACTCGATCCGCACCCGCTCGTCTTCTTGCCGCGGCAGCTGTACGTGGTAGGCGTGCACGTCGCAGATGAGCACCCGTGTTGCATCGCCGGGCAAGTCGCCCTCGAAGCCCAGTCGGCGCAAGGTCATCCGGATCTCTTCGCGGGCTCCGGGGGCTTCCACCGGTGTGGTCGCGAAGTCGACCGGTGTCATCACCGCACCTGGCAAGAGGAGCGCGTACAGATAGGGGCGGCCGGGCTTGCTGCGAAAGACCTCGACGAGCTCCGCGAAGGAGATCGCTCCCCGCAGACCCGCGATCGCCTCGACCTGGAAATGGCAGCCCGGCAAGGCCACGCCCTGCCTCGACCAGATGGCGAACGCCTCGTAGATGGCCTCGCGGAATGTCCGACCGCTCGCCGCCGCCCGGAGGCGCCCTCCCGGGCAGCGGCTGTGAAGCACCACGGCCGGCGGAGGGCCGCCCGTGTCCAACCCGTCCAGCCGGTCCGCCAGCTCCGCGACCCATCCCATGCCCCCCTGGCTCGCGAGCACCGCAGACCCCACAGATACGGCGATCACGAACACCCACAATCCGGCGGATCGGGGTGGTGGGAGGCCCGATGGCATGCTGCATCCTTTCAGATGTCGATCTCCTGCTGGCCCAGGATCAAAGACACCTTGTGGTTGTCGTTGCAGGCCCTGACGCCCTCGAGCAGCAAGCGCGGCTCCGTCCCCTTCTTCATGACCACGGAGTAGACGACCTCCTGGAGCACACCCGCCCGGACCGTCTCCACGGAGATGATCCGGTGCTCCTCCAGGTGCTTGCGAAAGACCTCCTCGAAGGCCTGCTCGTAGCTCCTGTCCACGGGGAGCTGGATCCGCAAGATCCGCTCGCGCACTTCCTTGGCAAAGAAGTTGAACTTGTAGAGCGCGACCATGAAAGCGGACAGCACCGCCGTGGCAAAGACCGCCAGGAGATAGAACCGCGTCCCGACAGCCATGCCGATCGCCATGACGAGGAAGATGAAGCCCACGTCCCGGCTCTCCTTGACGGCGTTCCGGAAGCGGATGATGGACAGGGCGCCGACCAAGGCGAAGGCCCGGGCGATGTTGGAGCCGATGATCAGCATGATCAGCGAGACCACGGTGCCCATGATGACCAGGGTGTGCACGTAGGACTGGGAGTAAGACACGCCGCGGTGCGTGTAACGGTACACCCAGCCGATGGTCATCGCCAGGACGAAGCTCAAAAACAATACCAGCGCGATGTCGATCGGCGTGAAGGCGCTGGTCAGATCCTTGAAGCGTGCGAGCTCTTTGAGCATCTCATCCATGGCATGGGTCCCCTGTAGGCGCTGCGGGAGCAGACTCCCCGGACGCCGGCCAGATGGCGAGCGGCATGACCCGGATATCCCTGGCCCGGGCCAGCACCGCGCAGTACTTGCTCACGCGGCGGAGCTGACAGGCGTGCCGGGCCAGCAAGGAGGTGACCCAGTCGGGCACGCTGTCGTTGACCTTGACCTCCATGATGCACCAGTCGGGAGAAAGGAAGAGGTGGTTCTGTGCTTCCTGGTTCACCTGCAAGGCGTGGGCCCTGCCGCCGCAATCGGTGTCGAAGGTGATCCGCAGCCCCAGGTCGTAGCGCCCGCCCACGAAGGCCTTGCGCTGGTACGTCGTGATGCACGCCGGCGCGAGGTGCATGGCGTGCACCATGTAGGCCACCTCGGAGGCGGCCAGGCGATCCAGCTCGTCCAGGTCCCTCTCCGGCAGAATGCCGGCGCACAGCCTCTCCGCCTCGTCCAGCGGCAGCTCGAGCCTGCGCTTCTGCACCGTGCGGTTGATGCGCTGCTTGATCTCGACCATCCCGCTTCGGATCGACTCCACCCCCCCCGGCCCGGGGTAGACGCGGAGGCGGAGCTTGCGCCGGAACTTGATGCCCTCGATCTTGGCCCAGAAGAAGTCCAGCCCGGGGCTGTCGTAGTACAGGCTCACCACCCGGTAGCCGTCCTCGCCACCGTGCGAGTCGGGCTCGGTCATCTCGCGCAGGTCGGCCATGATGGCCTCGGCCCGCGCTGCGGGCAGGAGGTACTTGAGCTCGTAGCGGTTGAATCGCCGTACCGTGCTCATGCCGCCCCCGGAAAAGCAATCCGCACGCCGGGAGCGGATCTCGGATCGAGCTTTTCCGCGGCCTCGAGCTCCACGCTGATGACCTCTGCACGCTCGGGCGGCCGGGGCAGAGGCACGTCCAGGGGGCCGTTCTGCCGGGCCTGGACCGCGTGCTGCCAGCCCCGGCCCCGGATCTCGATGGTCAGAGGCAAGGCCTTCGGGCTCAGCTCCACGTCGAAGTGCACGATCCGCCGCGTCTCGGAGCCCGCCACCCGCAACACGGTGGCGGCCGGCACGCTGAGCCAGCCCTGCCGGTGGGCGCTCAGCAGGCCGATGGGCTGGCCGTCCAGCAGGTCGCCCGCCAGCTCAGGCCAGCGCGCCAGGCAGCCCTCCAGCATCTGCCTGTCCCGCTTGTCCAGGCGCGCCCGGATGCCCTGCTCCAGCTCGTTCTCCAGGAACCAGACCCGGTCGAGATCGGGCTGCAGCGCCCCCCAGAGCACGAAGGCCGCGGCCAGCGCCCAGATCGCGAGCGTGCAAACGAAGCCGACACTCGGCCTGCGCGCGACCGGGTAGCCCATCTCAGCCATCTCCACGCCCCTCCAACGCCGACAGCCATGAAGAGAGCTCGGCCCAGCTCGAAAGCTCCAGCACGTCCCTGAGAAGGTGCTCCATGACACCAGGCCGCGGCCAGCGGCGCTCCAGCCGCCCCAGCTCGAGCCGGCTCCTCCTGGCCACGCGGCTCTCCTGCGAGCTATCCAGGACGAACAGGACCTCGGCCCCCAGCCTGGCGGGCTCGGGGTAGAAGACCGTGGGCCCCTCCAGCTTCACGCCCAGACCGTTGCCGAGCAGCAGGCTGCTCTCGAGCTCCACGGTCGAGCTGTTCTTGGACAGGACCCCGGTGCCCGAGCGGGCGAGCAGCGAGTGGAAGACCCTGAGCTCGGTGCGCTCGCCCGCGGAGATGGCATTTCCAGATGCCTTGTGGATCACGCTCTCGTGCAGGTCCACACTGGCGCCCATCATGTCCAGGCCGTCGTCATCAAGCTCCACCAGCCGCAAGGCCCGGAGCCGGCCCGAGACCTGCTCGAGATCCACCCCGTCGCCCTTCGATCGCCGGACGGTGAGGCCGTCCACCTGAAGGTCCTCCACGCTGGCCACGTGCAGGAAATCGCCCCGCTCGTTGGCCTCCAGTTGGCAGTCCTCGATCCGCACCCCGCGGGTGTCGTGCACGTTGACGGTGGCCGGGAAGGGGATCCGGCGCCAGGTCGGAGCCGTGCCCCCGCGGACGATCACGTTGCGCAGCAGCGCTCCGGCCGTGCCCGGGCCCTGGATGGCGATGCCGCCGAAGCCCTGCTCGGTCGCGGCCGCGATCTCCACGGGCGCATTGCGCTCACCCCTGAAGGCCACCGGCCCCAGGAAGACCAGCGAGGCGCCGGCGCCCATGCGCAGGCGGCTGCCCGGCTCCACGACCACGCTCTGCTCGGTGCCGAAGACGCGGCTCTGCGCGATCTCCACCTCGCCCGGTCCGAGGTGGACGGCCTCGGGGCGGGGCAGGTCGAAGGACCAGGGATGGGGGCCCACCTCCCCGGAGCGCAGGCCCGGGACCTGATCGGCCGTCAGGTGCCTGCGCCGCTTACCACCGCCGCTCTCCTCGAGAAGCCGGGAGCGGATCCGGTTTCCCGTGGCCAGGTGGATCGCGACCGCGTGCAGGCGCTCGGGCCGGCAGGCGCTGATCAGGCGCAGGCCGTAATCGACCGGGGCTGGAACGGCCCGGACCGCTCCGTGGGCGGGGCTGGCATCCGTACGGCTCTGCAGCTGGATTGTCGGATGCAGCTGGATCGGATGCTGCAGCGCGCACTCGGTGCCGTTCGACAGGCCCGCCAGGTCCACCGAGCCCCGGTAGATCCGCCAGCCCACCTGCTGGCAGTCGGCTGGCCAGTCGGCCTCGAAGCCGATCAGCCGGACCCCGCACTGCCCATCGACCCGCAGACGCAGCTTGTACTGCCGGAGTGCTGGCGCCTGGCCGGGTGCGGCCTCCTCCGCGCCCAGCGCCGCGCTCAAGGGGTTGCGCTCCAGCTCGCGCATCAGGAAGCGGTGGCGCTCGGCATAGGTGCCGAGCTCTCCCTGGAAGGCCAGCGCCCAGCGCTCGACGTCCATGGGGCGCGGGAGGCGGCGCAGGAAGCGCTCGGCCCGGGGCAGAAGCTTGTACGCGTCCCAGTATGGATCCGTGGCCAGATCCCCGACGAGCTTCCGGGCCCGGGAAAGGCCCCGCCTGCGCATCGCCGTGGGGCTGGCCGGACCGGACAGCAGCCCGTAGAGCTCCTGCGCGCGCAGGGACAGATAGCCGGGGTGCATCTGCAGCCTGAGCCCGATAGGCTGGTCCACGAGCTGGAAGTGAGGCTCGTGCCGAAAGCCGCGCAGGCTCCAGATGACCGGCTCCCAGCGCCCCCGGTAGGGATCGAAGTAGAGCTTGTGGTTCCTCCGGAAGTCCCGTTCATTCACGCCGAAGGCGATCTCCAGCGCGTCCAGGCGGGCGAAGGCGTTCAGGTCCAGCTCGTGGCGGACGAAGTCCGCGAAGTCCCGGGCCGATGCGCTCCGGACCACCGACAGGAAGCGCTCGATGTCGGCGCGATCCTTGGCGTGGCCCGATTGCCAGGCGACTTTCTTCCAGTGCTGCGGATCGCGCCACAGCGCCTCGCTGGGTACGCCCGGCGGCAGGTTGCCCGAGTACAGGCTACCCGGGTAGCGGTTCGCCGCCCGGATCACGCTCTCGTCCACCTGGACCAGGGTCCGGAAGACGCCCAGGTCGGCGCCGTTGAGCTGCACGCGCGCGAAGTCCGTGCCCGGCACGATCAGGCCCAGCTCGCGGGCCAGATCGGCCAGCAGCACCTCGCCCAACACCATGGGCGTGGGATCGTGGATCAGGTTCAAGGTCCGGTGACCTTCGAAGGACTCGCCTTTCCTGAACTTGACCTTGAGCGACTTCTTGGGGCCCATGAGATGCCAGGGCATCTGCCCCCGGAGGTGCATCTTGACCGGAACCAGGGCCTGCCCACGCAGGAGCTGGGCGTTCACATAGGGACGCTCCTTCTTCAGGGAGGCCCCCTGGAGAAGATCCCCAAAAGCCTTGGCGTCGAGCTGGAAGGCCAGCCGCTGCAAGCGCTTGCGGCTCGGTGGCTCGGCCATCGTGAAGCGCCGCCAGTCGCGGCGCAGGCTGTCGTGTACAAAGAGCTGGAACAGCTCCAGGTCCAGAGACCGCGCCGGCGCCAGGCTGTTTCGGAAGCGGTCGAAGCCGGCCCAGGCGTCCCACGCGTACCAGGCGCAAAGCAGCACCGCAGGCAGGCAGAGCAGGGCTGCCGACAGGGGCCGCATACGCCAGATGCGCCGGCCCATGCCTCACCGCTCCTCGACCGCTCGGCGGCAGACCGCATCGCGCGCCTGCACGAAGGGCGCGAGCCCCGGCACCCGCCGCGGGTTGTCTCCGACCGGCAGGTCCTCGTCGAACGAGGCCTGCATCTGCTCGTAGGTGTAGTCCTCCACGAGCCGATCGTCGAGGGCGGCGTCCTGCGACACGCGGCGCCAGCACTCGATCCTCTCCATGACCCGCCCGGGCTCGAGCGCGCCGTCTACCAGCTCGGCCAGGTGATCGAGGTAGGCGTCTCGCCAGGCGGGCTCTTCGAGCAGCCGGTCGACCAGCGGCCTCTCGCCTCCGCAGGTGGGATCCAGGGGATCCCGGGCCAGGCGCGCATCGGTGTCCAGATCGCAGGACTGGCCTCGATACAGCCCGAAGGACTCGTTGAGGTCCCACGGAATGGTGTGGAAGCGCCCGCCCTCGTCCCGGTAGAGGTAGAGCTTGTCCGCCGTGCCGGGGTAGGAGTCCAGGTTGACCAGCCATGCGTGGAGCGCCCAGAGCCGCAAGCAGGCCTCCACGTCCAGCACCTGGGCGAGCGCCCAGGGGTCGGCGTCCGGCCCGTCCAGCACGCGGATGAAGTCCACCAGGTCGCTTCGCAGCTCGGGCGGGTGATCGCTCTTGAGCTCGTAGACGCTCTCGGGGTACAGGCCGGGATCGTCGCCCTCGTAGACGAGCGTGCCGCCGCGCTCCAGCATGTAGAGCTGGCCGTCCTTCTCCCCGAAGCGATCCTCGAGGAACTTCCGGTCCACCTGCTCCACGAGGGCATAGACCCCCGACTCGCCCCCGTTGATAGACAGCGTGACCAGGCTGGCCCGCGAGGCCGGCAGCCCGGCAGCCCGCATCAGATCGTAGGCGACCGCCTCCCGGACCAGGGTCGGATCGTCGCCGGGCGAGCGGAGGTTGATCCGCTTGACGCCGTGCAGCCGCTGCCCGGGCAGATACTCGTTGAAACGGATCCGCAAGGAGCGCTTGGGCTGCCGCTTCTGGCCCATGTAGCGCACGCCCACCGAGGGATAGAGCCGGTCCTCGATCTGGAGATCCGCCTCGACATACAGGTCCGGGTGCAGGAGCAGTTGCAGGTAGTCCTGCTCGCCGACTTGCAGCGCCCAGCGCTGCACCCGATCGCGGACGAAGATGGCATCGTAGCCCACCGGCGTGCCGGGCGGCGGCGCGCAGCCCGGCCCCGAGAGCAGGACAGCCACGACACAGGCTCCGATCGACCGCCAGCGCACGGCCCGCTCCTCAGATGGCCAGGTCGAGCTGCAGGTAGATCCGCCTGGGGAGATCCAGGGCCTGGACCGCGCCCAGCCGGGCGTCGTATGCCTCGGCCTCGCCCAGGCACCACTCGCTGGCCAGCACCACCCGCACGTGTTTGCCGATGTCCAGGTTGGCCGCCGCTGCGATCCGCCAGGCGTAGCCGTCCTGCTGGTCGTCCGGGTCGAAGATCTCGCCCATCGCGGCCGGCGTCAGCACCCAGCCATCCGCGATCTTCCAGCGGTAGGAGGCGATGGCGTGCCCGCCGGCCAGGCCGTGGCCGGGCCCGGCGTCCGGGTTGTCCCCGAAGGCGCCCTCCAGCTGCAGGCGAAAGCCACGGAAGGTCCAGCGCAGATCCGCGCCGAAGGCGTTGACCGTGCGGGTGTGCTCGCCCAGGTAGTAGAGCTTGTGGTTGGCGTGCACGGCCAGCACGAGCCCCTTGAAGGCCTGGGCCTGCAGCCTCGCCACGTAGTCGCGATGCGTCTCGTCCCGGCCGTCCAGCCGGCCGTCGCCGTCGAAGGCGCCCAGGTAGTAGCGCAGCTTCACCGGCCCCTTCCACACGCCGCTGGCCATCAGGCCCAGGTCGCGCCCCCCGTAGCCGCCGTGGTCCGTGTGCCGGATCGCGTAGGCGTCCAGCAGGCCGCGCTCGGGGATGAGCAGGTCCCAGGGAGACGTCATCTTCAGGCGCGAGAACGGCTTTTTGAACTGGCCGGCCGTGAGCCGCAGCAGGTCGTGGACCTCGATGCGGGCGTAGGCGTCCTTGAGATCCACGCCGTCGCTGCCGTCGATCTCGAGTTCCAGCCTGAGCCAGTCGAGGGGGGTCCAGCGCCCGTCGACCCGAGCCCTTCGCAGCAGGAAGCGGTTCGACCAGTCGCCGTTCCCGTCCTCGCCCACCTCGTAGCGGGGCTGCAGGCGGCCCCGCAAGCGGAGCCGGTCCCACTCGAAGGCCCGAGCGGGCCTCGGCGCGAGCGAGACGAATGCGAGAGCGGCCAGCAGCGCTGCTGCCGGCAGGTGCGTGGACAGGCGTGCGCGCATCACGGCCAGACCTCCTCGAGACGCGAGATCGCGTGGACCTCCGACACCTCTCCACTCGCGTCCAGGTAGCGAAGCTCGACCGGCTCGCCGCCCATCTCGTCCCTGGGCAGCCACAGGCCGCATACCTCCCCGGCCGGCTCGTCGAAGAGCACCAAATAGCTCTTGCCGCCGAAGTGGTGGAATGCGGTCGCGCCGGTCTCGAAGTAGTCGTCCTGCGAGCGGCTCTGCTCCGCCCGGCTCCACTCGGCTCCGGTCAGCGCCAGCCAGAAGACCCCGCCCGCACACGCCATGCCGGGCGGGCAGGGCGGGTTCATAGCGCGGAGCTGCAGGTGGAGCGCATCCCCCTCGAGCGTCTCGATCTCCACGCCGATCGCGTGCAGGAGCGAGTACTCGCAGCTCATGTATCCATCGCCGTAGGCCGCCTCCTCGGGGCTGCCCTGGGCCGAGAAGTCGAAACCCGTGGTCAGCGCCTGCTCGTCGAGCGCGAGCGCCCGGACGCCCTCCAGGTACTCGAGGCGCACCTGCAAAGTCCAGCCGCGCTCGCCGGGCAGGTCGAAGCGCTGCTCGTACGCGAAGACCGCAGCCTGGCCCCGGGCCGTCTGCTCGACGCTGCGATGCACTTGGCCCGGGCCCGTGGCCTGGGCCTCGCCTTGCTGCGTGACGATCCGCTCGATCCAGTCCGCCTCGAAGTCCCCCGTGCCGCTGGAAGGCAGGCAGTGCGTCCCCGCTGCGAGCAACGCGCGCGCCTTGCGGGCGTGCACCTCGCGCACGTCGCCGCTGTTGAGCATGGCGCACAGCCCGGTGCCCGCGGGGATCTCGAGCAGGAAGTCCTCCTCTCCGCAGGCCACGCCGTCACCGCCCGCCCCGTCGGCATCGATCGCGCTGCCGTCCTCCACCGCAGCGTCGCCGCCGCCGTCGCCCGCGCCATCGAGCCGGTCCCCGCCTGCCCCGTCGGCATCGATCGCGCTGCCGTCCTCCACCGACGCGTCGATGCTCGCGCTGCTGCCGGAGCAGGCCAGCACCGCCAAGCCGCACAGCGCGAGCATGCACGCTGACCGAGGTCTCAGCATCCGCCTTCCTCACAGGCACGCGCCGTCGGCGCAGCCGTTCTCGCAGACGACCAAGCCGCACAGCGCGAGCATGCATGCTGACCGAGGTCTCAGCATCCGCCTTCCTCACAGGCACGCGCCGTCGGCGCAGCCGTTCTCGCAGACGACCTGCTCGCTCTCGTAGCGGCACTGGCCGTCGAGCGGGTCGCAGCTTCCGTAGAAGCTGTACTCCAGCAAGGTCTGCCCGTCCAGGCAGACGTCCTCCGGGGCCTGGTTGCAGCGCACGTGCCGGCACTTGTCCAGAAAGGGCCGGATCTGCTTGATCCGGAAGCGCCCGTCGCGCGCGTCGACTTTGAACTCGAGATCCAGAAGGACCTTGTCGCGCCCCCATCCGCCGGTGTCCAGCGGGAAGTCCCGGGCGATGCTGTACAGGAGCGTGCCCAGCTCGTGGAGCTGGCCGTCGGACAGCACCCAGGTGCCCGGCTCGGCCAGCACCGAGGGCCGCTCGCGGTAGATCCTGTCCACCTGGCCGAGCTCCATCTTGAGCATGTCCCGCTCGGGGACGATGGCCGGATCGTTGCCCACCACCGCCTCGTCGCCCAGCTGGGCGTTGATGAGGTAGCGGTCGTCCATGGCGTCCTGGGGGTTGCCGGTGAAGGCCACGCCGTTGGCGATCTCGTCCTGGAAGGCCCGGCTGACCAGGATGGCCATGGAGGCGGCCGCCTGATCCACCTGGTACCAGTCGCGCTCCTCCCAGGCCCGGTCGTTGAACAGGCTGGCCCAGACCGTCCTGAGACCGCGCTCGACCGTGCGCTCCTCCTCCTGGGTCGGATCGCAGCGGCTGGGTCCGTCCCGGTCCCCATCCAGGTCGTCGGCTGCGCAGACCGAGGTAGAGCTGTAGAGCCCGGCCCCGGAGAACTCCAGCGCATCCTCCACGTTCGACGAGGATCGAAAGCGCACCTTGACGAGCGGATCGCCGAAGACGGTCAGGATGCGATCGACGAGCTGCGCCTCGAGCAGCGGATCGACATCGGCGGCCAGGATGCGGTTGCGCAGATCCCACAGCACCGCCCGCCGGTGCGCGGCGTCCAGGCTCATGCGCTCGTCCGTGGCCAGCCGGTCGACGTATGCGCGCAGGCTCATTTCCTCGGACTCGACCGTCAGCCGCTCCGCGCTCAGGAGCTCCTCGAAGTAGGCGAAGGGGATGCCGAATGCCTCGACCTGGTAGCTCTCCGGCAAAAAGCCATAGAGCAGAGCCAGGTTGGCCACCTTGCCGCCGTAGCGGGCCACCAGCGGCGTGGCCGCCTGGGCGTCCATGTCGCACACGGCCTGCAGGCGGCGCTCGCTGGCGTCGATCGCGGGCATCTCGCCGGCGTCGGGCCGATGGCTCGACCACCAGGCCTCGGCCTCGGACTGGGAGGCCGGCTCGATCTCGTAGCGGTCGGCCCCGCCCGCGAAGCCGAGCTCGGCGCGCAGGTGGACGAGCTGCCCGTCGAGCGCGGCCAGCGCTTCGAGCGGGTCGCGCACGTAGAGGTTGGGCGTGCCGCGCCGGGCCATGCGCACGTTGACGTGGGACAGCTCCCACTGTCTGCCGCCGGTGACGACCGCGGCGACCACGGCCTCGATGTCGAACGGGACCCGGTCGATGACCACGATGTCCCGCCAGGACAGCTCGCCGCGCCGGAGCGCGTCCTCGAAGTCCGCAAGCGGCAAGAGCCGCAGGGTTCCGTAGGCCTCGCCCGCGGTGTAGACCTCCACCCGGACGTCCTCGCGGCCCAGGTAGATCGGGAAGTCCGGCTCGATCCACGAGCGCGCCCGGTCCACGGCCGGCGGATCGTTGGGCATGTAAGCCAGGGTCTCGGGCGCGAAGACCTCGCGGAGGCGGAAATAGATGTCCCGGATCTCGCTCCGGTCGAGCAGCTCGGCCGGGTCGGCCAGGTCGGTCCAGACGAAAAAGCCGTAGATCCGCCCCAGGGCCGCGTCGTCGAGCCGCTGGATCCCGCCCGCGTAGTAGTCGCGGCTCTGCCGGTAGAGGATCAGGTCCATGTAGGCGCCCGCGCCCAGATCGCCGAAGCGCTCCGGGAAGGCGCCGCGCAGGAACTCGATGTGCAGCTGCCAGCGCTGCGAGTTCTGGAAGACGATCGGCAGCAGGTCGGGGTCGTCGGCGTCCAGCGGCAGCATGAACTTCGTGCCCAGGACCTGCCCCGCCCCCACGGAGATGGACTCGAAGTCGGCCTCGGTCTCGATGCGCTCGAGGCAGGTCGGGCCGACCTCGTCCTCGAAGCAGACCGGCTCGCGGGCTTGCTCTGCGCCGCAAGCCGCTGCGAGCGTAAGCGCCGCCGCGAACAGCCGTCGCAAGGGCCACCTCCCGAGATCGGGCCATGATACACCAGGCCCGAGGACGGCCTCAAAGAGATTCTGCCGCTGCCCGCCTCGCGCGGGGTGCATCCGGGCGGCGCCTCGGCTAGAGTGTCTTGCAGGATGCGCTTGTTAGGGCTGCTTCTGCAGGCCTTTCTTCTTCTTCTTTTTCAAAACCGGGACTTCCGAGGAGGGCGGACCAACGATAGTGGATCCATTGTCTTCTTGGTCCATGATCGGGGACAGCTCCCCGATGTGCTCGACGTAGACCCGGGTGCGGCCCTTGAAGGTCCAATCTACGTTACCATTGTACTTCCAGCCCAGGTGCTGGGACTCGCCGCCGGATACGGTGGTGACCAGCATGGTGGCGTCTAGGTTGCCGAATCCGAGCGCCTGGCCCCGGGGGGTCTTCTCGTCGCCGCGGTCGGGGTCTACCGGGATCCAGCCGTAGCCGGGCAGGTAGATCTCCGCCCAGCGATGGAAGACGTTGTCGACGAAGGCGTCGTCGCCGCGGGTGACAATCCCGCCCACGTAGCGGGCGGGAACGCCCGCGGCACGGCATAGGGCGATGAGGACGAAGGTGTACTCGGAGCAGGAGCCCGTCCCCCGCTCGAGCAGCAGTGGCACCGGGTCCCATCCGCCCGAAAGCCTGTAGTCCAGCTTCCTCAAGACGTACTGGTAGATCTTGCGGGCGATCCAGTAGGGGTTGGTCTCCGATCCGATCGCCTTGCGCAACGCCTCGCGGACCACCGGGTTGTTGATGCGGTACTTGCTGTTGTTGGCCAGGTACTTTTTCCGGATTTCCTTCTTGATGGTCCCCAGGGGGCGGACCTTCTCGGGCAGGATCCAGAAACGAGTCTGATACAGAGTGGCGTCCACCGACATGCCCAGCTCCAGGTGCTTTCCAGGCGGGATGTCGCGTATGGAGAAGTGAGCGACCTTCTGCCCCCACTGGTTCTCGGTGATGTTCTTCGGCTCCAGGGAGAACCGAGGACCGGCAAGTATCCGCTGGTGGTAGCGGCTCTCGGGCACCGCCAGGTGGAAGTCGGCGGTCAGCACCGGATCGGGACCCTCGTTCTTGAAGTGGATCGTGTATTCCACCCGCAGTTTCTTCTCCCCCATTCGGATCATGGGGTCCCCGCGTGAGACGTTGATGGCGTATAGCTTGCGGTTCTGGTAGTCCACGTTCCACAGGAGTTTTCCATCCCAGGCCAGGCCGAATGGGTGTGGCCCCGGGCTATTCAGGATGCCGATCACGCGCCCCTCGGAGGGATCGAGCATGTAGAGCTCGTCGTGGTTGCGATCGGCCGCCCACAGATACTTGCCGTCGAATGCCAGCCCGGTGGTGGCGTTGTCGGGAGCGGGGATCTTGCGCATGACCGTGCCGTCGTCGGGGTCCAGGCAGAAGATGGTGTCCTCCTTGGCGCTGGCCAGGTACAGGCACTCTCCGTCCCAGGCCATCCCCCGCGGCGCTTTCACCGGGACCTTGAAGACCTTGTCCACGATTCCCGTCTTGGGGTTGAGCCGGAAAACCTCCAAGTTGTCCCGGTCGACGATCCACAGGTGCCGGCCGTCGAAGGTCATGCCGGTGGGGCGGATTCCCGGGGTGGGCAGCTCGGCCAGCACCTCTCCCGTCTTGGGATTGAGGCGGAAGATCGTGTTTGCCCTGCGGTCGGCCACCCACAGCCCCGCGCCGTCGAAGGCCGCCCCCATGGGGCAGCATCCCGGGGCGTCGATCTCTGTGACCACATCGCCCGGCTGCAGCGCCCCGGCAGCGGAACAAAGCAGCAGAAGCAAGCCTGCGGCTGTCGCCTGGTACATCTGCTTCATGGCCCGCACCTCTCATGCCCCGGGCTCGTATCCGAGCCCCGGGCGATCGCAGTGCAACGAATGTTCCCTCCCGGATGATTACGATATCCCTTGAGGGATCGCCGATCAATCCCATGCGGCCATGCTCGCCACCTCGCCAACCGCATAAGAGCCGGCGCGGGTTACAGCTCGCCGGCCACGACCACCAGGATGTCGAACTCCCCGCCCCACTCCCACTTCTTCAGCCTGCTGCTTTCTACCCAGGGAGAGAGGATGTCCTGGACGAGCAGCTCGGCGTCCCGCCGGGCCGCGGGCTTGTACCAGACCTCGCACTTCTGCCTCTTCGTCTTGGCCTTGTCCGTCGAGACGAGACGGTAGCCGGCCCCAGGGCGTGGATGTGTCTCTTGCCGCCGGATGCGGTGTGCTTCGAGAAGCGCTCCGTGGAGTAGACGCTGCCCCTGATCCCCATCAAGTTGGTGTACACTGTGCTCAGCACGCTCCGGACGCCGTACTTGATCTTGAGACCGTCCCCCTCGTTTTCCAGGATCAATCGGGGGCTGTGCTCGCCGAGGTCTCGCAGCCCCGAGCGGGGCTTCCGACCCGCCTTGCGCTCCGGATCGGTCGCGTCGGTCAGCACGTCGACCTTCTCCCTCAGGTACGCATCGACCTCGGGCGCGTACTCGTTCCTCACCAGGCCGGCCTTCTCGTCCCTGGCGGTCTTGCGGGCCTTGAACGACCTGAGCACCTTGCCGCTCGCGGCGTCCTGGACGATGATCTCCGCCTCGATCACCGACTCGTGCTCGGGCCGCAAGTCCTCGGGCACCATGTCCCCCAGGTGATGCGGTTCTTCTCGCAGACGCACGCGCTGCCGTCTGTCAGCCAGCCGATGAGCTCGATCTCGCAGTGCTCACCGCCGGTGGCGGCGAGCACGCTGGCCGGGAAGCAGAGCGCGGCCAGAAAGAGCAGGAAGGATCTCATCTCTCGCCTCCGGCGAAGTGCGTATCACGGGTCGCAGAGCACCGTGCCCTCGAGCCCGCTGTGCTGGTAGGAGTCGATCTCGACCTCGCCCGTCGCCTCGAGGCTCGCGTCCAGGAACTGGACGTGGCGCGCGAGGCAGACCTCGCCCCAGGTGCCGATCCCCTCGTGCAGCAGCAGGCCGTGGACGCCGCCCAGGGGCTCGTCGAAGACGATCAGGAACTTCTGGCCCCAGTTGTGGTGCACGGCCGAGTAGTTGAGCCGGAAGTGATCGGACTGCTCGCGGAACTCGGCCCCGCGCTCGAAGCGGGCCCAGGTCAGGGCCGAGGGGCAGACCTTGCACCAGGTGAAGCCGATCTGGGCGAGCAGGACCTGGGTCATGCGCAGGCGCTCTCCGTCCTCCGTGGAGATGTCGTGCTCGTAGGTCTCGTAGCCCGTATAGCTGCACGAGGTGTAGCCCCGCACCGGAGACTCCAGCGCCTCGCCGTAGCGCAGCTGGATCTCGAAGGCCACCGGGCTCCAGGACTTCTCCCACAGCGACAGCGCCGCCTCGTCCAGCAGCAGCTCCTCGTCCCGGGCGTCGAGCTCGGCCGTCCAGCTGACGATCACCGTCTCTCCGCCGGTGCCGAAGCGCTGCTCGGCCTCGAAGCGGTAGACGCCGTCTGCCGGCGAGCCGATCAGGCTTCGGGCGACCCGGGTCGGCCCCTCGGGCTCGGCCGCCTGCCTGTCGGGGCCCAGCTCCAGGCCCTCGATCAGGCTCGCCTCCAGCTCGAAGCTCTCCCGGTCGGCCGGCAGCTCGATCTCGCCCGGGCCGAGCGCGATCCGGCCGTTGAGCCGGTACTCGAGCTGCATGTCGTGCTCGTGATCGTAGGGCAGCATCTCGTCGGCGTCGAACATGGAGCACAGCTGCGCCGCCGCCGGCACCCGCAGGACGAAGCGTGCAGGCGGCGCGCCGTCGCCCGCGCCGCCGTCTCCGTCGGCAGTCCCCGCGTCCGGGCCTCCGGACCCGCCCGAGCAGGCGGCCGCCAGGATCGCGCAGGCGATCGGGATCCTCGAGCTCATCTGGCGCTCCCCTCCGGGCACTGCGCGCCGGTGTGCTCGATGCGCCACGGCCGGCCCTGCTCGATCTCGGCGCGCGGGATCCGCTCGCGGCGGTCGATGGGCTTGTCGAAAGGCTCGTAGTCTGCGTACTCGCAGACCGAGGCGCAGTGCAGCGGCTCGCCCTTGGGCTTGCCGCCGGTGGCGCGCACGAAGTGCAGCTCGAGCGCGTCCGATTGCCAGCGCCACCTTCCGAACTCGCGATCGTCGCGGATCTCCGAGATGCTGTGGTGGAGGATCACCCGGCCCCCGGGGCAGAAGTGGTAGACGTCCTCGCTGCTCGCCTCGACGCGGATCAGCCGCTTGCCGCACAGATCCGGCGGCCGCATCCACGCAGGCGCCTCGCCGCGCTCGGCCCGCTGGATGCGCTCGAGGTTCCTCTGCTCCAGCTCGCCGAGCCCCTGGCCGCCCTCGAGGCGCGCGTTGGCCTTCGGGTCTGGCCGGTACCAGTCGAAGCGCCCGAAGTGCGCGCGCAGCTCCCGGCTGCGGAAGCAGAAGCCGTGACGGGCGAAGATCGCGTTCCGCAGCAAGCGCAGCTCGGACTTCGTACAGGTGGAAAGCGCGCTGTCGTCGAGCTCGCGCTCCAGCACCTTCAGATCGCCCCGCTCCCCGGCCGTGCAGATCTCCACCGCCCGGGGCCGCGCCCGGGCCGGTATGGGCCCGCAGAGCCAGACCAGCAGCCAGGCCGCCACACACCGAGACCACCGCATGCCCGCACCTCCCTCGGAGAGGACACAGCATAGCACAGGCGCATGCGAGAGGCATGCCGCATCAGGGGCTGAAGGGTTTATCCCTGGTACTCGTACGCGCCCATGTCGACGTAATCGGGCTCGCCGGTGCCGGTGTTCTGTGTAGCGGTGTCGTCATACCGCGGGTTGTCGTCGAAGTCGACCTCCGGAGCGGCATCTCCATCGGCGGCGTCGATGCAGGGCGAGCTGCTGCCCAGGTGAAAATCACCCGCATCGGGATCGACGAAGAGAGGATCGGCATCGATGTTGCCGTCGCCGCACTGGGCGTACTGGATGCCGGTGCAGCCGTCCTGGATGTCGCTGTAGGAAATGATGGATGTGCAGGTGTCATCGTAGTTGATGATGACGCTCCCGAAGACGATGCAGTTCGTGAAGACGGAAGTGGAGCCGTTGTGGTTGTTGATCCCGCCACTGGAGTTGTTCCAGAACGTGCAGTTGGTCAGCGTTGAAGCGGCGACGGAGTTGAAAAACGCACCGCCGGTGCTGGCCGTGTTTGCAAGGAATGTACAGTTGGACAGCGTCGGCGAGGACGCTGCCACATTCCTCAATGCACCGCCCGAGGTCGCCCAATTGTAGAAGAAGCCGCAGCTCGTCACCGACGGCGAGGATGCATCATTGGAGATGGCGCCGCCCCCGGGCGCCGAGTTCTCCGAGAAGGTGCATCGCTCCACCGTCGCCGAGGACGAGCGGTAGTTGCAGATCCCTCCGCCGTACCGGCTGGAGGAGTTGCCCGAGAACACGCAAGCCGTGATTACGGGATAGGAGTCGTAGTCATTGTGCACGCCGCCGCCATAGGTACCGGAGTTGCCCGAGAACGTGCAGCCCATGAGCGTCGGCGAGGAGGAGGTGTTGTATATCCCGCCACCGGCGTCGGCCGAGTTGTCGAAGAAGCTGCAATCCGTGAGAGAAGGAGAGGAATCTTCAACATACATCCCGCCGCCAAACTGACTGGCCGAGTTGCCTGAAAACGTGCAGCCAACCAGCGTCGGCGAGGAGCCCTGTCTAACAAACATCCCTCCGCCGCGGGGGGCCGAGTTGTTCGAGAACGTGCAGTCAATCAGCGTCGGCGAGGAGCCCTGTTCAACGAACAGCCCTCCGCCGAAGCCGCGGGTGGCCGAGTTGTTCGAGAACGTGCAGTCAATCAGCGTCGGCGATGATCCAGCGTCGTTGTATATCCCACCGCCCGAGTTGAACGAGAAAGTACAGCCTTGCAGTCTTGGTGACGAGGAGTAATTGCACATCCCGGCTCCTCCGCCGGAGCCCTGGGTGGCCCGGTTGCCTACGAAGCTGCAGTTCACGACCGTCGGCGAAGCGTGGTCGTTATACATACCTCCGCCACGACTGCCGAAGTCTCCCCCCGCATCTGCGTTTCCGCCGATGATCGTGAATCCATCGAGCACCGCCTGGTCGGAACCGATAACCACATGCAACACACGGTCTGCAAAGCTAAGCATCCCGTGTAAAACCGTCGTATTGACAGACGGCGAGCGTTGAGGCAATGCGGTCTCGTCTCCCGCGAAGCCGCCGTATACCCCCACGCCGGGCCTCAGCTGGAAGGCAAGACACTGAAATTGGATGCATCCGAACAAAGGGGGAGGTGTTTTTTCGAAAGCGTACAAAGTGTTACGTCCCTCCCCTGGCGGGAGGGACCGGCCGAAGGCCGAGGGAGGGGG
>JAFGRB010000229.1 GCA_016935365.1 Deltaproteobacteria bacterium | reverse complement strand
TACGTGCCATTTCACGGCCAAATCATGGGGTATTTTCTTTTCCTGACTTGCGCAAACCCGCACAGCAAGCGCATTTGCGAACAACGCAGATTGCTCAGTTTTTCGACAGTCTCTCTATCGGACGGTTGTGAAGGTGGACTTGAAGGGAGCGGCCAGGGGGTTGCCGAGCAGGTCGCAGACCGCCTCGGTCACGTAGAGCCGATAGCGCACGCCGCCGAGCAGCGGCTCGTAGGGCTCGAAGGTGGCAAGGCCGCAGCCGTCCGGCTCGACCTCGACCCGGTAGCGGCCCTGGGGGCTGAGCGCGCCCGAGTAGAGGTAGACGCTCTCGGGGCCGACGCTGTCGGGGTCGACGGCCTCCGAGAAGCGGATGCGCACGCTCGCGTTCGGCGGCACCTGGATCCAGCCGTCGGGCGGAAAGACATCCACGACCTCGGGCGGGATCTCGTCTAGCGGATCGTAGAGCTCGTCGCCCACCAGGCTGCAGCCGCACGCCCAGGCGGCGATCGAGGCCAGTGCACATAGCAGGCGCAGCGCGCTCACGGGCAGATCCTCCCGAGCTGCTCGGGCGAGTGGCACTTGAGGCAGGCCCGGCCGTTGCGCGCGCGCATCAGCGAGCAGCGGCCGGACCAGCCCGGCGGATGGGGGCAGACCCCCAGGCCGATCCCGGCTGCGCCGTGGCAGCGGGTGCAGTCGCTCTCCGCGTGGCAGCTCGCGCAGGCCTTGAGGTTGCGCCGGGCCCTGGGCCCGTGCACGACCCCGGACTCGAAGCCCTCGGGGTGCAGGCGCATGCTGGCCGGGTGATCGTCGGCCGTGCGGGCCACGGCGGCCCGGCGGTGGCAGCGCAGGCAGTCCTTCTGCGCCCGGTGGCAGGCATCGCAGCGGCCGGCGTCGGCCCGGGCCGTGGCCGCGTGCAGCAGTGTCCAGTCGGCCGGGTGCAACGCGGCCGGCCGGGCCGCGCCCCGGTGGCAGGCGTCGCAGTCGGTCTGGGCGTGGCAGCTCTGGCATGCGGCCGCGCGCGCGCGCGCGGTCGCGCCGTGGCCCTGCCTCCAGCCGGCGCGGTGATCGTCTCCGCCGTGCGAGCCCCTGGGCGCGAGCTTGCCGCCGGCCGTCTCGAGCTCGAGCCGGCCATCGGCTCGCTGCGGGTGGCAGGCCTGGCAGCGGCGGGTGTCGAGCCGGTCCCGGTGGCAGCCCTGGCAGGCCTCGAAGCCGGGCAGCAGCCCGTAGCGCGCATCCTCGCGCTCCGGGCGGTGGCAGGCCCGGCAGCCGCCCGGCACGGCCGCGTGTTGCCGGTGGGAGAAGTGCAGGCTGGCCGGCGCGGGCTCGGCTCTGCGCACGGGCCCGACATGGCATTCCGCACAGCGCGACGGAGAGCCCTGCTCGCCGGCGCCCGGGTGACAGCGGGCGCAGGTCGAGTGAGACGGCCTGGGCGCTCGCTGCGAGCTACCCGCGCGCCGGTCGGCTCCGGGATGGCAGGCCAGGCAGTCCTGCCCGGCGCTGGGCGCGCAATCCGGACGTTTCGCGGGTATCGCGCCTCGGATCCGCGATTTGGACCGGTCCGGTGCCAGGGGAGGATTCTCGGCGACGTGGGCCGCGTGGCGAAAGCGCAGGTTGCTCGCCCGGCCCGCGTAGACCGGCCGCGCCGGGCCGGGCGCGAGCGCCGCGGCCCCGGCGGCGAGCCCCAGCAGCCCGAGCGCGATCGCGAGCCGGCGGGCCGTCACGTCTCACCTCCGCCCGCGCCGAGCCCGAAGGCCAGATCGAGCACCACCAGCAAGCGGAACTGCAGCGGGTTGAGGCGGTTGCCGTTGAGCTCGGCCGTCGCGTGCACGGCCTGGTCTCGCCGGAAGCGCCAGGTCGCGCCCGCGGAGCTCCCGAGCGTCACCGCGCTCAGGCTCTCTTGGACCGGATCCTGGCTTCCGATCGCCAGCGCCCGGGCGTCGAGCTGCAGCCGGCCGTCCATCAAGATCCAGCGCAGCGCCGGGCAGAGCAGCCAGCGAAGCCCGGTCTCGCCCTGCTCGAAGCTCGCGCTCGCCGACGCATGCCCGCCGCGGCCCAGCGCGAGGCGGCCTTCGAGCCTGCCGCCGTGGACCGTGCCGCCGCGGAAGCTCGCGTCGTCGTCCGCTTCCCGGTAGAGCCGGTGGAAGCTGGCCGCGCGCACGGAAAGGACCTCGCCCGCGTCCCAGCGCAGCCCCGCGTGCAGCTCGCCGAACGGCGCCGGGCTGAAGAAGTTGAAGATCGAGTCGAGCGCGAACAGCGGCCGCTCGTGCAGCAGGCCCAGCTCGATCCGCAGGCTTCCGGCCCGGCCGAGATCGCAGCGCGCGAAGCCGTCGGCCCGCAGCCGCTCGAGCCTGTCCCTGGCCAGGTGGTAGGCCGCACCGGCATCCAGGCCCAGGGTGCCGTCCGCGAGCCGAAGCGAGGCCGAGCCGCCCAGGCGCTCGTCGTCCAGCGGCCAGCCCTCGGCCCACAGCATCGTGCGGCGGTACTGCACGCCCGCCCACAGCCAGCTCCGCTGGAAGCCGAGCGAGGCGCCCAGCACCGCGGCCGGCACCTCGCCCGACTCCACGCCGTCGAGCTCCACGATCTCCTCTCCGAGCCAGGTCCGGTCGCGCACGTCCAGGCCGCACTGCACGCCCAGCACCAGCCCGCCGGGCAGCCGCCCCTCGGCAGACAGGCCGTCGAGCTGGGCGAAGCCCAGCTCGTCCAGCAGCAGCTGCCGGCCGAGCGTCACGTCCAGCCGGCCGAAGAGATCCCGCATGCTGGCATACGCGGCCAGCAGGTCGACCAGGTCCTCCTCGCCCGCCTGCAGCTCCGCGCCGGCCGCCAGGTCGGAGTCGATCCGGAGCTGCAGGCCGAGCTGCAGGCCGTCCATGCCCAGCAGGCGAACCGCGCGCAGGGATACCCACTGCGAGATGCGGCGGCGGTCGATCAGCTGCCCGGCTACGGTGCGGGTCTGGTAGCCCTGGCCCAGCAGCCGCATCTCGAGCCAGACCGTGTCGGCCAGGCTCGAAGCCCGGGCCGTCGAGGCGGTGAGCCAGGCCCACAGGAGGAGCAGCAACAGCCCTGCGGAGTGTTGGAATCCCGCTCGGCTCAAGCGCAACGCTCTGTGTGGCATCCAGATCACTTTGACAGGCACGCGGTGCGCCGTGGTCAGACCGAGGACTTCGTCCCGGAGCCGCCTCCGTCCGGGTCGGCCCCGTCGCCGGGCGGCAGCTCGGCCGGGCCGGGCAGCGGGCTCGGCTCATCCAGCTCGGCCATGGCGGCGCGGATCTCGCCGCGCAGATCCAGGTTGCGCTGGAGGTCGGCGATCTCGTCCCTGCCCACGCTGTCTTCGATGTCCGCCCTGATGCCTTCCAGGTCGATCTCGCGCCGCACCTCGTCGGCCGCCCGCCTGAGCTTGGCCAGGTTGCGGCCGACGGTGCGGGCCACCTCGGGCAGCTTGGTGGGACCCACGATGATGAGAGCCAGGATCAGGATGACCACCAGCTCCCATGTGCCGATCCCGAACATGGGCCCGTCAGACCTTGTCCGTCTCCCGCGATTCGGACGAAGGGGCCGGGAGCTCGTCCAGGCGCTTGGCCTGGCCCTCGATCTCCTTGGGCCCGTCCTTGATGCCCTTGCGCAGGTTGCGGATGAACTTGCCCATCGACTCCCCGAGCATGGGCAGCTTGCTCGCTCCGAAGATGAGCACCACGATCAAGAGGATGATCAGCAGCTCCCAGATCCCCAAGGTGGCCCGAACGATCTGCTGCTCCATATCTCGTCTCCCGGTGGACCGCCGGCCGCATCAGGCCGGAGCCGGCCGTCCCTCTGCGTTCCGCGCCGCCGCGATTCGCTGCAGCGGCACGATGAAATCAAGCTCCACCCGTCCCTCCGCCATGTGGACCGGGTAGCGCACCAGGCAGCTGCCGTTCTCGGGCCGCGGCAGCTGCGATAGCGACTCGGGCGGCAGCACCCCCGTGTCCACGCCCTGCTGGGCCAGCCGGGCGGCCGCGTTGCCGCAAATGAAGTTGCAGAACTCCCGGACCGCGTCCTCGACCAGGTCGAGCGACTCGCCGCTCGCGTCCTCCTTGAGGATGCGCGAGGCGATGGCCACGGCCACGTCGTGAGAGACGCCCAGCAAGAAGCGGATGTCCACCGAGCCGTCGAAGCGGACCTGGACCGTGGTCGAGCAGCCCTGCCCGTCGGGCGGGCTCTGGCCGTCGCGGTAGACCTCGGGCGGGCCCGTCTTGATGAGCAGCCCGGCCACCCGGATGAACATCTTGCGGGTCAGATCCACGCAGGCCTCGATGGCCGGCCGGGCGCCGAGCCACTCGGGCACGACCACCGCCTCCGAGCCGTAGCGCGACTGCTCCTCCTTGAAGATGGTCAGCTCGCGCTCGAGGATGTCCTCGGTCAGGTGGCCGAGCTCGAGCAAGGCCTCGCCCAGGTAGAGGTAGTTGTTCTTCTGCAGGGTGAGGATCTCGCCGACCTGGGCCTCGGTCATCAGGCCCATCTCCACGGCCAGGTCTCCGAAGCGGCGGTCCTGGCCGATCTGCTGGGTGGAGATCCGCGCCACGTCGTCCTCGGACAGATAACCCCGCTGCACGGCCAGGGCGCCGAACTTGAGGTTGCGGTACTCCTGCAGGTCCAGCGCTTCGAGGAGCTGCTGGGGTGTGATCACCCAGCGGTCGATCAGGTACTCGCCGAAGAACTGGATGCCCATGACTGATTCGGGCCGGCGGGAAATGCCGCTCCCCGCTAGCCCGGCTCCTTGTCCCCGCCCTGGCGGGTCAGCGTGTCCAGGATGCCCTGGACTCTCGAAGGCTCGAAGGGCTTCGAGATCACGTTGCGGGCGCCGAGGCGGATGGCCTCCTCGACCTTCCGGCCCACGCCGCCCATGGCCGAGACCATGACCACCTTGGCCTCGGGCTTGAGGCTCATGACGGTGCGCAGCGACTCAAGGCCGTCCATCCGGGGCATGGCGATGTCCATCAGCACGACGTCGGGACCCAGCTGCTTGAAGAGCTGGATGCCCTCGAGCCCGTCGCGGGCGTGCCCGACCACCTCGTAGCCAGCGAAGGAGTCGATCATCCGGGTCAGCTGCCTGGCGGTGGCCAGGCTGTCGTCGACGACCAGTACCTTGCTGCGCATGCGGTCCTCCGAGTCTTCAAACAATTATCGTAGTATTTTCAGAGGCTGACCGTCAAGCTTGGGTCCTCGGCCCCCGGCGTGCTAGACTGCCGGCCGGATCCTTCGGAGGTGCCATGCGTCGCACGAGCCTCGCGCTGCTCTGGGTCGGAGTTGGACTGCTCCTGACCTCGACGGTCCGGGCCGAGCCGGCCCCGGACGCAGAGCCAGCCCCGGCGGGCAAGCCGGCCTCCGATGCCGAGCCGGCCACGGACGGAGAGCCAGCCCCTGCGGGCAAGCCGGCCTCCGATGCCGAGCCGGCCCCTGCAGGCAAGCCAGCCTCCGATGCCGAGCCGGCCCCTGCAGGCAAGCCAGCCTCCGATGCCGAGCCGGCCGCTGACGCCGAGCCAGCCCCCAGGCCCAGGGTGCCGCTGGATCGCGTGCTCGCGGACCTGCTGGCCGCCCTGGGCACCCGCAGCCCGCTGGCCTACATCCACCCCGAGTCGGTCGGCTTCGAGGGCGAGCTCATCGATCTGGAGCTCTGGTTCCAGGCCCGCCTGCCCGCGGCCGAGCGCGAGGTGCTCAGCCCCGATCAGGTGCTGCACGCGGCGGGGGTGGAGTTCGCGATCAGCCCGGCCGGCCTGGCCGAGGTGGCCCGGCGCTGCGACGCCGCCGCGGCCCTGTTCATTCGCGTCATCCAGGCCGAGGGCGAGCTGGATCTCGCCGTGCTGCTCGTCGACGAGGACGAGGAGGTGCTGCTCGATCGCGCCTACACCCTCGACGCGCTGCCGGGCCCGGGCGCCACGCCGGTGGCGGCGGAGCCGAAGCCCGACGAGCGCGCGCCCATCTCTCCACCGCCGGCAGCCGAGCCCCGGCCCCCGGCCGAGACGCGGGACGCCCGCCGCAGCGATGCGGCCGGGCGCTACACGTACATGGCGCTGTCCTTCGAGCCCGGCCGGCCCGGCGGTCAGGACTGGGGCATCCGCCGGGGGCTGAGCGAGCGCATCAGCGAGCTGCAGCTGGCCGAGCTGTCCGGCGACGAGCAGCTGGCGGCCCGGCTGACCGAGCGCATCGGCTCGCTCAAGCTCCGGCGCAACCTGGGCATCGGACTGACCCTGGGCGGCTTCGTCGCCGCGGGCCTGTCCATGCCGCTCCTCAAGGCCGAAGACGACGAGCAGATCGCGGGCGGCGTGCTGGTCGGCTGCGGCCTGGCCGCAGCGGGCGCCGGCCTGGCCCTGTGGCTGATCTACGGCCCCGAGGCCGCCTCGCTCGACACGCCCTACCCCCGCCAGCACCTGCTCTCCCCCGAGGAAGCCCGACAGCTGATCGAGCGGGCCAACGACGCGCTCAAGCGCGAGCTCGACCTGGCCGCGCGCGAGGTAGTGATCCGCTATGCGATCGGGCCGGGCAGCCTGGTGGTGAGGTTCTGAGCGCCGCCGGGCCGAGCCACTCCCTCGCGCTCGCAAATGGAAAGCCCTGGGCGAAGATACTCACCTTCTCGAACCTGGGGCTGAAGCCCTGGGCCGTATACACATGTTTCGCTGACATTTCACATGGCATCACTTTGTAGGGGAGGGCTTTATGCCCTCCCGCAAACGCGACATGGCCTGATCGACATGACGACTGCAGAGAACGGGCGGGCATGAAGCCC
>JAFGRB010000228.1 GCA_016935365.1 Deltaproteobacteria bacterium | reverse complement strand
GCCTGTCGAGGATCCTGCGAACAGTGGAAGCTGCGATGAAGACCTTCAGGGCGCGGAACTGGTGCGCGATCCGCTTCCTGCCCCAGGAGACATTGGCCCTGGCCACCTCCCAGACCAGATTTGCGATCTCGGCCAGGGTCTTGTTGGCTGGCTCTACGGAAGCGGATGCTTGATCCTCGATCCGCCGCAGCCAGCGGTAGAGAGAGGATCTCGCCACGCCGAAGGTCTCGAAGACCTTCCTGCGGGGAATCTGAAAGTACTCCATGAACCAGATGATCTGCAGCCGCTCGCGAAGGGTGTACCTGGGCCTGCCCTGTCTCCTTCGAAGCTGCTGCCGCAGGATCGCATTCCGGGACTCGAGCTCCCGGACCCGCTCCCGAAGCATGAGGATCTCGCGGCCCCTGTCGTCAGATCGCCGGCACGAGGACTCTGCAGCCATGCGGCGGACACTCCCGGCCCATCTTGCTTCCAGCACGGCGGCCTTGACGATGAGTGACAGGGCGTAAGAGAGCGATTCCGGCTCGTTCTGCTTCACGCTGATTGCCCCTCCCCATGGAATGGTGGTCGAGGACGACGATAGCACGGTGGAGAACTGCGTATGCGTCCCCCTCCCCCGGGCTGCGCCCGACCCCTCCCGCCAGGGGAGGGGAGAAGAAGAACCCCTTCCCCCTTCACGGGGGAAGGCGGGGATGGGGGCTGGAGCAGCCCGTGAAAAGCCGCGTCTGGCCCGAGATCGACGAGCTCGATGAGCCGGGTGTTCTCGAGCCTGTCTGAGAGCATTGCAGCCAGGGAGGAGCGCCCGGTACCGGGACGTCCGACGATCAAGGCGCGGCCATGCTTCTCGAGCCGCTCATGGACCTCGTCCACCTTTCCGGACAGGTGGGACAGATCGACCATCTCAACCATCAACTCTCCAGAGACATCTCTGACGCGATTTTGCCGATGTCCTCTGTCAGATCCGAGAGTATCCCGTATCCATGTTTTTGATCAACTCGCTTGCCGGCTGTCTTCAAGGTCGTTAGCCGGCCCTGCCCGACGGTGTTCTGGTATTCTTCGCCCTGTCTCTACCTGTCCAGTGGCAATCGGACCGGTGATCTGGCACAGGAAATAGGAGTTGAAAGACACCAGAGACGCGTCTTGGCGAGACAGCGACCATGTCTCTGCCCCAGGAGACATTGGCCCTGGCCACCTCCCAGACCAGGCGGATCCGGGGCTGGAAGCGCATCCTGGACGACGCCGGGCCGCATGATGCCATGATCTACGGCCTGACCGGCATGTCCTTGCAGTGGGCGTCGAGCTGGCCGATGGCCAGGAACCAGCAGTCGACTCTGCGCATGGGATGCCCCCTTTTGGCGAGACTCCGGATCCATAATCACGTAGCGCGCGAGCTGTAGCGGCCTGCGGAGAGTGCCAGGCGGTACCGCTTGCGCCCGCGCTGCGGTCACGGGTATTCTCGGGAAGAGCGCATGGCTTCGAGGAGAGGATCGGGACGATGAAGAGGGTCATTGCTCTTTCGCTTTCCTTCTCTGCGCTCGTCCTCTGCTCCGGCATGAAGCCGATCGAGGGATACGAGAAGACGCGCTGGGGGATGACGCCCGCAGAGGTACAGAAGCTCTATCCCTCTGCCGGCGGCGCCGAGATGCTGAAGGGCAGGCTCACCATCGACGACGTCCAGGTGGCCGGCCTGCCGGCGTTCAAGGTCTTCCATTTCGAGCCGGACGACTTCTCGGCGGCCGATCGCAAGCTGGTGAGGGTGACCGTGAACATCAAGCGGGAGGCCAGCAGCTGCAGGAGCTACTTGCGGCTCGAGGCGCTGCTGGCCAGGAAGCATGGGAAGCCGAAAGCGGTGAAGGCGAGAGGCGCGGACCTGCCTCTCGACTGCAAGAGAGCGAGCTCGGCAGCAGGAGAGTACCGCTGGGTCGGGAAGTCCACGGTCATCAAGCTCGCCGCTCCGTACACCCAGATCCAGGTGGACTACTACGACAGAGCGTACCTGAAGGGTCTGGAGACGAAGCGCTAAGGCGCCTGCTCGGCCGTGCAAACGTGAGAGGAAGCAGCATGCAAGCAGGGAAACGTCCATCCCCCACCTTCCTCTCGCTCGGGCTCGCCCTCCTCGCCGCGCCGGCCGTATGCGCCTGGGTCCCGGGCTGCGACGAGGCGCTCGCGACCCGCTACTGCGGTGACGGCGTCCTGGACGAGGACCTGGGGGAGACCTGCGATCGGGGCGCGGAGAACTCGAACGAGATCCCTGACGCGTGCCGGCTCGACTGCCAGCCCGCCCGCTGCGGGGACGGCGTGCTGGACGAGGGCGAGCTCTGCGATCCGCCCGAGAGCTGCGAGCGCATGTGCGACGACGGGGATCCCTGCACCCTGGACGTCCTGGGCGGAAGCCCCGGCTCCTGCGAGCGGGCGTGCGAGCACGTGAGCTGCCTGGCGGACGGGACCGCGGCGCTCGCCTGCCCGCGGGGCTCGTGCGTCCAGGTGCTGAGCTTCGAGTCCTGGGAGGAGACGCAGCAAGACTGCACGACCCGGTCCTTCGCCCAGGCCCAGGGCGCCTTTCGCCGGGGGGTCTGGATGGCCGGCGCGGGCGCCAACCTCTTGACCAACCCCGGCTTCGAGCGCGGCACCCGCCACGGCTGGACCGAGACGGACAACCAGGACTTCCTGTACGTGTGGGAGGACGACCAGGAGCCCCACTCCGGCTTGCAGAGCGCCCGGATCGCCGTGCTCGAGGACCCGGCCGACCGGCAGCATCGCTTCGGGCAGACCGTCAACCACATCCCTCCGCTCGATACGATGGAGCTCGTGTTCTTCGCCAAGAGCGCGCTGCAGTCGTCGGATCCGGCCCACGGCGAGAAGGAGATGGTGGCGACTTTCTCCGTCGTGGACGCCTCCGTTCACGCGTGGACGGCGCACCGGTGCTATTTCGATCTGGAGTCGGACTGGCGCGAGCTTCGCTGCACCAGCCCGCCCGGCTTCCTGGCGAACGCCGAGCGGCTGATCGTCCACTTCTCCTTCTTCGTGCAGACCGAGTACTGGATCGACGACGTCCGGCTCACCAAGAGCAGCCCCTCGGTGATCGAGTGCGCGCGCTCCGGATCGCTCTTCGACCCCCGGGCGGGGGCGCTCGACCTCTTCGTGAAGCCCGCCTGGACGGCCGGCACGGGAACGGGCTACGACCACCGCTTCATCCTGTCAGCCAACCCGGGGACGACCTGGGACAGCCCGAACCACTTCTACCTCCACGTCTACGACCAGGGAAGTCTCGCCTTGACCGCGATCGACCGCGCGGGCACCCGCCACCAGCTCGCCTGCCCCGTGGACTGGCAGGCCGACACCTGGCACCGGGTGTCGGCGGCCTGGGACCTGGAAGACCCGGCCGGAGCGAGGATGCGCCTGTTTCTGGAGGGCGAGCCGTGCGACGAGCTCTTCCTGGAAGGCGAGGCGATCCGGCTCGACGCCCTTGCCGAGACCTTCTTCCTGGGCAGCGCCTGGAACGGCGGCGCCCAGTTCGAAGGCATCCTCGACGAGGTCAAGCTATTCTCAAGGCCAGTGGACTTCGCGCCCTACGCCCTGCCGGGCTGCGGCAATTCGATCTGGGACCCGGGGGAGGACCGGGACAACTGCCCGTCGGACGCGAACGAGTACAGCCTGGCAGCCCCGGCCGACGTGCAGCCTCTCGACACGGGCGACTACGTGGTCGGCGTGTTCGTCTTCCCCGGCTGGCACGCGCCGCAGACCCCCTGGCGGACCGACTTCGGCGGCTACGACCTCTGGACGCCCATCATGGAGTTCAACGAGGGCCCGTCCCTGATCGAGGGCGGCTTCCATCCCCGCATGCCGGTGCAGGGCTACTACGACGACTCGAACCCCGGCGCCGCGGACTGGATGATCGCCTGGGCGCTGGAGCACGGCGTCGGCCTGTTCGTCTTCGACTGGTACGCCCACGCGGGCAAGATGAGCTTCCAGGAGACGCTGGAGCAGGGCTTCATGC
>JAFGRB010000227.1 GCA_016935365.1 Deltaproteobacteria bacterium | reverse complement strand
TTTCCCGGCCAAATCATGGGGTATTTTCTTCCCCTGACTTGCGCAAACCCGCACTGCAAGCGAACTTGCGAACAACGCGGATCGCTCCATCCGCGCCCTGGCACGCAGCTTGCGAGCAGCGAGATCCAGATGCTCTTCGTCGTCTTCCTCTGCGCCCCCCTGCTGGCATCCGATCCCGGAGACGGGGCCCGGGTCGAGACCCGGGTCTACGATATTCTCCGGGCAGACGCCCTGTCGGTGGCCGAGGCGCTCGAGGCCGTGCTGGCACCCGAGCACGTGGAGCTGCGGGCGGACGGGGACACGAACCGCCTGAGCGTCACGGCGAGCCCGGAGATCCACGCGCGGATCGAGCTGCTGCTCCGGCCGGCGCCCGAGGCCCGGCCGCGAGACGGCCGGCAGATCGGCGTCCTCTTCCTGCAGCACGCCGACGCCGGGGAGCTGGCCTCGGTGCTGGAGGCGCTGTGCCGGCCCGGGCCGCGGACGGAGGAGGCGCTCTTCCGGGCGCCGGTGGAGATCCGGCCCGACGGGCCCACCAACTCGCTCGTCGTGATCGCCTCGAAGCCGGACCTCCAGGCGCTGAAGGCGGTCGTAGCCAGGCTCGATCGCCCCAGGCGCTGGATCCGCGCGCGCCTGCG
Organism: Deltaproteobacteria bacterium; assembly: GCA_016935365.1. Taxonomy (GTDB): domain Bacteria; phylum Myxococcota; class B64-G9; order B64-G9; family B64-G9; genus JAFGRB01. The sequence continues at coordinate 4,300 of JAFGRB010000227.1, read as the reverse complement.
GCTCGCTGTGCCCAGGCAGGAGCGCCTCTGGGCGGGCGAGCTGGACCTGCTCGACAACGAGCAGCGCGAGCTCGAGATCCGAGCGCCCGCGGGCGAGGGGCGGCCGGCCGTCTCCATCCGGCTCGAGCTCACGGCGTCGATCCGGGCAGACGGCATCTTGCTGGATCTCGCCGAGCCCTGCGACCGGAGCGGGCCCGGGCCGTGGAGCTGCCGAAGGTCCAGGGCCGTGGTCCTGGCAGCCCCCGGCCGGGAGGTCCTCTTCGCGCTCGCCCGCTGGCAGCCCCGGCCCGGGGACCCGGCCCGCTGGGTGCTGGGCGGCGCGTGCGGGGATCCGCTGTGCGCGGACGCCGTGCCCGAGGTCTTCGCGGCCCGAGCCGGCGCATCGCCCGGCCCCCGGGTGCTGAGCCTGGGCATACTCGCCGGGAGGCTTCAGCCTTGAAATCCTCTTCTGGCCAGGGGATAAGATGACATCATTCGCGCTTGCGCAGATCTCGTGCTGGAGAGGCCTGCGAGTCGGAGGTGACGCATGTACCCTTCCGTGTGCGCTGCAACGAGCGCCTTTCTGCTTCTCGCAAGCCCCCAGATCTCCGACGCCCGAACCGAAGCGGGCCGGCTGTACGATCGGGCTGCGGTTGCCTTTCGCGCATGGGCCTTCGAGGAGGCCCTGGATGCATACGCGAAGGTCGTCGAGCTGTGTCCAGCACATCCGAGAATGGCGGAGATCCTGGCGAGAATGGGTGACAGCCTCTTTCGGCTCGGCAGGATCGAGGAGGCCTTGGTGAGGTACCGGGAATGCATCCAGAAGTATCCCACGGGGAGCGGTCGCGAGTACGTACAGCACAGACTGGCTGACTGTCTCGTCAGGCTGGGTAAGATCGATGAGGCCAGAGAGGCATATGCCCGTGCTCTGGCTCTCTACCGCGGAATGCGGTTCGACGTGGAGCGGCGGATCGCGCGGCTGCGCGGAGAGCGGACATCGAGGCCCGCGCCGCAGGCGGGCAGGGAGACGCTGTGGTTCGAGGACGGTCGGCCCGCCAGGTGGGAGCAGGACTGCAACCTGGACGGGAAGATCGATCTCTGGGTCTACTTCGAGGCCGGCAAGCTCGATCGCCTGGGGGTCGATGGCGACGGCGACGGGCTGGTCGACACCTGGATGGCGCTCGGGCCCGGGCGGGAAGCCGGGCCCGGCGAGACGGCCGCAGCCTCCGGGCTCGGGAGGATACGCAAGGCGCAGAGCGAGATCGAGGGGCTGGTCGAGAGGGCGCGGCGGGCCCGGGACGTCATCATGCTGAACTGCACGAACGAGAAGCTGGTCGCGACCAAGGGGCTCGCGAAGGTCGCCGAGCGGGCCCTCGAGGAGGCCGGCTCGGAGGATCCCGACCTGGCCGAGCACGGCAGGGCCAAGCTCGGGATCGCCGCCGACAAGGCGGAGGTGCTGGCCCGCGAGGCCGCCCGGTGCATCGGAGAGCGGGCGCCCGGGGAGGCTGCCCGGATCGAGGTGGAGATCGATCCGGGCTCCGGCGCCGGGCCGGCCCGCCTGTCGGACGACCCCCTGATCGAGCGATACCGCCTGAGCATGCGGAGCCGCAGCATCCCGGCGCCGGGCGAGGAGGCCTACCTGGCGGTCGGGGTCCACGATCTGATCGAGCGGGGCGTGCTCGTGCGGCTCGCGGTGGCGATCGACGGGCTGCCGGCCTACAGCAAGGTAGACCCCGAAGGGGTGCTGAGATCCGGCTCGCACTCGATCCTGACGAGCAGCCGGGTCCAGCCGGGCGACCACGAGGTCGGCTGCAAGCTCGTCTACCGCTGCGAGCGCGGCCCTGACCGGGTCTTCACGCTCAAGGCGAGCGCCGGCAAGGCCGTGAGCGCGGAGCCGGGCAGGATCGCGGTCGTGGAGATCGTGAGCGCGCTCGAGGGCACGCCCGAGCCCGCGCCCATCGAGGTCGAGCCGCCTGCGGACCGGCCCGTCTCGGGCCACAGGGCGTCCACCTGCGACCGGGGCCCGGTGCCGGGCCGCTGCACCGTGCTCGGCGGCGAGCGGCCGTATCTCTGGATCCACCGCGCGGAGGACGGCTCGGTGTCGCTCATCGAGCAGGACTCCGATCTCGACGGCCGGATCGACACCTGGCGCTGCTTTGAGGGCCAGCGCCTGCAGCGGGTCGAGCGGGATGGGGCTCGATGTGAGCCATAGGGCGCTGCAGCATCCAGAAACACCTGAAACTATTCTCTTGACATGCTGCGTCATGACGAGTAGTCATGAGCCCGTACTTAAGGAATTCTGGCGCAGCCCGAGGCTGCCGAATCGACCCCCGGTCTCCGGGGGTCCGGAGACTGGAGGCACGGATGAGCAAGCCCTTGTGTCTGGTGACGGGCGCCTGCGGGTTCATGGGGACCCACATGGTCGAGAGGCTCGTGGAGGCCGGCTACCCGGTGCGGGCCACGGACCTCGAATCGGCCTATGGGCAGGACGACCGCAAGGCCGGCCGCTTCCCGAGCGTCATCAAGGACCTGGACGTGGACTTCGTCGGGGCCGATCTGACCGATCCCGACGCGGCCGCCAAGGCGGTCGAGGGGGTGAAGTGGGTCTTCCACATCGCCGGTCTGTTCAAGTACTCGGCCACCTACGAGGCGCTCGAGGCGGTCAACGTCGGCGGGACGCGCAACCTGCTCGACGCGGCGCTCGGCAACAAGAAGCTCGAGCGCTTCATCATGTGGGGCGCGGGCGGCGTCTACGGGCTCAACCCCGCCAAGCTGCCGCTGACCGAGGACATGGTCACCGATCCGCCCAACAACTACCTCAAGACCAAGGACATGGCCGAGAAGCTGGTCATGGAGCGCTGCACCGAGAAGAAGATCTCCCACGCGGTGCTGCGGCCGACCACGGTCTACGGGCCCCGGGGCGTTTACGGCGGCGGGCAGATGATCATGCAGCTCGCCAAGATGAACCCGGTGCTCGTGCCGTCCAACTTCACCGGCCGGGTGCCCTTCGTGCACGTGACGGACGTCGTCGGCGCGGCGCTGCACCTGGCCGAGCGCGGCGACAGCTCGGGCCCGTACAACGTGAACGACGACTCGACCATGACCCAGGTCGAGATGATGCGCTACTTCGCGCTCATGTCCGGGGCGGTCTTCGTCAAGCTGCCGCCGGTGCCGGTCGAGTACATCAAGGCCGGCCTGGGCAAGGTGGCCGACGTGGTCCAGTACATCGCCCGGGACATGCTCCACGTGGACACGCCGCTGGAGGCCGACACGGTGCGCTACCTCAACCTCGACTTCCTGGTCTCGAACGACAAGCTCAAGAAGACCGGCTACGAGTTCATCTACCCGGACGCCCGGCACGGGCTGCGCGACACGGTGCACTGGTACCGCGAGCAGGGCTGGATGTAGGCCTGAAGGTGGAGGATGAGATCATGAGCGACAAGAAACTCGACTACTTGACACTGGCGAGCGCGGACGGCGACTTCCTCGAGGAGGTCATGCTGTCGGGCAGCGCCCCGGACGCCGAGAAGCTGGCCGGCTGGGAGTTCCGCGGCTACAACAGCCTGGACCTGACGACCGTGCTGGGCTTCAGGAAGTTCAAGAAGGGCTTCTACAAGGGCGATTCGGGTGTGAGCGGCTACAACGTCAAGGTGGAGCAGAACGGGCTGATCGATCCCTGGGTGGATCAGGTCAAGAAGGGCGAGAGCGTCAAGCACGGCTGGTACGACGTCAAGGATATCGATCCGAGCAGCACCGACAACCTCTACCCCAACAGCCTGCTGCTCGACTACGCCTCGGACCGCAACCCCAAGCTCGATCCCTCGCGGGTGCTGCGCGACTACCTGGTCCAGGTGGATCCGGGCAACCCGGACCTGCTGCTCGGCAAGGCCTTCGTGGCCCTGGCCGACAAGCGGGTCTTCGTGTCCTACTTCGTGCTCGAGCGCGAGAACCCGTCGACCCTCTGATCGATCGACGCCCGCGTAAACCGGCCGCGCCTCTCCAGGGCCCCAGTCTATTTCCCCCGCGCAGCGGAGCAGGTAGGGGCGCGGTTCACCCGCGCCCGCCCGGGTCCGAGATCGGAAGCCCCAAGGGGGCGAGACAACATAGCCCAGGGCGAAGCCGGCTCGGCTGGCGAAGCCCTGGGAAAGAGGGGAAGCGATCGCAGGAGCCCCGACGGGGCTGGGATCGTGTCCTGCCCGCGAGAACCCAGGGCTTCGCCCTGAGCCGTATACGCATCTTTTCCGTCGCAGGGTTTACCGCTGCGAAGCAGCGGGGGGATAAAGCCTGGGGCTTCAGCCCCAGGTATAAGAAGGTGAGATTG
>JAFGRB010000226.1 GCA_016935365.1 Deltaproteobacteria bacterium | reverse complement strand
GGGGCTTCGCTGTGCTCGATCTTGCCGAGGTGGATCTCCATTGACGGGCATTTCGCAGTATTACGGAAAATCGAGAGGAGCGGTAAAAAAGCCGAGTTGGGCGTCCGCGTTGCTGCAACGCCGAGCACCCCCGCTCGGCTGCGCGCAACGCTCTGTACAGCTCAGTACGTCTCGATGCACAGGTTCCCGAGGTCGTAGTAGAGAAGGCCGCGCCTCTCGATGGCGTCGATGATCGTGCGCAGCTCCCGCTTGAAGCGCTCGTCGCGGATGCGCGGGTCGGCATGCAGCCGCTTGGCCGCGAGCAGCAGCGCATCGTAGTCCTCGCGCTGGTGGTGGCTGTCCAGGATCAGGTAGCCGGCCATTGGAGCCATGCGGTGGGCCGGGTGGCGCTCCACGAAGATCTCGAGCTCCATGGCCGCCTGGACGTAGTCGGCCTCGTCGTATGCCAGCCGGGCACGGTTGAACAGGACCATCGGAGCCTCGGGCGCATCGGGAAAGGCGTCCAGGAAGCGGTTGGCCACCCGGCGGTAGCCGGCCCGGATCTCGGCCAGCTCGCTCCGGCTGATCTCCGGCTCGCTGAAAGCGTGAAAAAAGCTCCTCAAGGCCGACAGCATGTTGTCTGCGGCCTCGGGCCCGGAGGCCTCGGCCTCGAAGATCCGCGCGGCCTCGAGGTAGTCATGGCCCCTGTAGAGCGACTCCGCCATCGCAAGCCGCAGCTCGCGGTCGCGCTCCGCTCCCTCGAAGGCGTCCAGGTAGCTCCGGCAGGCCCGCGCCGCAGTCCGGTGCCCGGCCGGCTCGCCCAGCGCGGCGGCCAGCTCGCAGGCTTCCAGGGCCCGCTCGCGCGCGGCCGGCCCGAAGCGCGCGAGCCAGGCCCGCTTGTCCGCCTCGGTCCAGCGGAAGGAGCGCCGGATGCGGGCCGCCTTGGCAAAGGCGGCCACCTCGCTGTCCAGGCGCCCGATCCGGGCCAGGTCGGGCTCGGCGGCTCGAAGCGAGCCCGCCAGGGCGAGCACCGCGAGGACCGCCGGGATGCAGATCGCGCGCATGTCGGCCTCTCCTCCCAGGATACGGAACAACGGCCAGGCTTTGGGCTACTTTTCGAGCCCGCCGAGATCCCACTCCACCACGGCCGCGTCGCTGCCGCCGGTGGCCAGGCGCCGGCCGTCCGGGGAGAAGGCGAAGGTCCACGGCTTGTGGTCGCGGGTGTCGATCCGGGCGACGCGCTTTCCCGCGCCCAGCTCGTAGAAGCGCACGCCGCTGCCGTCCACCGCGACCAGATGCCGGCCGCGGGGCGCGAAGCCGAAGGCGGCCTCGTCCTCGATCTCGAGGAGCTTGTCGCCGCTCGCCGCGTCTAGCAGCACGATGCGGAGCTCGGTCCGGCGCTTCGATACCATGCCGGCCGCCACGGCGATCCGCTTGCCGTCAGGCGACCAGGCGGCCCGCAAGAAGCCCCCGAGCTCGCGGACCTTCTCGCCCGTCCGCCAGTTCCACAAGGCCGCGGACTGGTCCCAGCGGGCCGCGACCAGCTGCGCGCCGTCGGGCGACAGGGCCACGTCGGTCGGGCTCAGCAGGTTCTGGCGCGCCTCGTCGTCGGGCAGCGCCCGGCCCAGGCTGCGGACTCGCTCGCCGTCGGGCAGGTGCAGCACCTGCAGCACGCGCGAGGTGTCGGCCAGCACGGCGTGCTCGCCGTCCGGCAGCAGGGTGAGCGCGTCGAGGGAGCCTAGCGCCAGCTCGGCCTCGGGCCGGTCCGGCTTGCCGAGGTCCCAGATCCGGCCCTCGCCCCGGCTGACGGTCAGCAGCTTGCGACCGTCCGGCCAGAAGGCGAGCGTGCTCAGAGAGCCGGGCTGGTCCGGGAGCCTGGCGCGGATGCGCCCCCCGTCCACCTCGCGCAGGACCACCCGGCCGCTCACGTCGCTCGAGGCCAGCAGACGGCTGTCGGGCGAGTAGGCCAGGCGATCGACCCGCTCGAGGTGGACGCCGCTGTGCCGGGCGAGAGGCTGGATCTCGGTCTTGGCATCCATGGGCTGCCTCGCAGGCGAGCGATCGGGCTCGCGGCATCTCGAAGGGCGATCCGGCCACGCGAGCAGGAATGCGGTGACGATCAACCAGATCGGAGCCGGGCGAAGCACCCCATTGCCGCAGCGTCGCTCGAGCATGGACGCAGCAGAGCACGGCACCCGAGGCGAGGTCAAGCTCCGTAGCGCTGGCAGCAGCACTGCACGAAGGGCCGGCCCGCGTCTGCGCAGCCGGCCAGCGCCTGGTCGCAGTCCTCGATCGCCGTCCAGTCCTCTCCGGTCTGCGTCTGGCTGGCCATGCAGCGGCCGGCCAGGCTCCGTCCCCCGAGCGGGCAGCTCGAGCGGCAGTCCACGGCCAGCCCGAGCACGTCGCGGCAGTACTCGCCGCAGGTGGCCGCGGGCGAGCTGCGGGCGTCGAAGACGAAGCTGAGCTCCACGGTCTCGTGGCCGGTGACCAGGCTGGAGCCGATCTCCTCCAGGTTCGCGTCCAGGTAGTGGACCACCGGCTCGGGTGTGTCCCGGTCTTCGGGATAGTAGTACACGGCGAAGCGCTCGGAGACCGGCGCGTCGAAGACGACCAGGAACTTGTCGGACCAGTTGTGCTGGCCGTCCACGAAGGCCAGCCGGAAGGGATCGTCGATCCGGCGCTGCTCCTCGCCCCAGGCGCAGTCGGCCCGGCGAAGGGCCGTGGGGCAGGCCAGCATGCAGGCCCAGGAGTCGAGGTAGCAGCGCTCCTCGAGCGCCAGCTCGCCCCCGTCGGCGGTCGAGACCAAGTGCAGGACAGGCGAGTAGAGCGCATGGCGGCAGGTGGTGAAGATCCAGTGCTCGTCCTGATCGCTGGAGACGGTGAGGTCCTGGACGATCGTGCCCAGGCCCGTGTTCGGAGAGAGATAGAGCTCGTCGAAGACGCGCAGCCGGCTGCTGCCGGTCGGAAACGCGATCTCGTAGCGCAGGCACACGAGCCGCTCGCCGTCCGTGAAGTCCTGCTCGAAGGAATAGCTGTGCTGCGCGCCGTCCGCGCTGTGCGCAAAGCCCCCCTCGTTCAGCGGCTCGAGGAGCGTCTTTTCCGGCCCCAGCTCGATCGCGGCGATCCAGTCCCGGCCGAAGCGGTCCTCGTCGGCGGGCAGCTGGACCAGCCCCTCGGCGAAGGCGATCCGCATGCGATGGAGATACGTGCCGAAGAGGTCCCAGGTGGACGTCTTGTCGCTGCACACCCGGGTGCCGGCCGGAAGCAGCAGGCCGCAGCCGCCGGCCAGGTCTGCGCAGATCCCCTGGAAGCAGCCGTCCTGGCAGTCGACCAGCTCGGCCTCGTAGGAGCACAGGCCCGTGGCCGGATCGCACTGGCCTGCCTCGGCGTGCCGCTCCAGGGTGCCTTCGTCCCGGCAGACCGGAGCCGGCGGCTGGTCGCAGATCACGCCCTGGCAGAGATCCTCGTCCGTGCAGCGGCCTTCCGAGCAGCCCTGCTCGCAGAGCCTGTCGGTCCAGTCGTAGCTGCAGGCAGGACCGGGCGGATCGCAATGCCCCTCGGCGGCATAGATCCGCAAGGTCGTCTCATCGAGGCAGGTGTTCTCCGGCGCCCGATCGCACGCCGCATCCGTATAGGTATAGTTACAAGTACCGTCGCGCGGATCGCAGGATCCCTGCCCCGTATACGTGCGGATCGTCCTGCTGTCCAGGCAGCGATCCGCCGGTGGTCGATCGCAGATCACGCCGTCGCAGACCGTGCCGCCGTCGCCGGCGCAGGCGGACAGCAAGCAGGCGAACAGCCAACTCGTCTTGAGAGCCTTCATGTGCGCCATCGTATCACAGACTTTAATTAATTAAACACTTTACATCGTATTATCTGGATTGTATATTGCACTTCATATAGCGGAGTTTACATGCCACGACAAGAGAGGTCATCCCGATGAGCACGGAAGACGCGCAGCAGCCGGCATCGGCCGAATCCACTCCGGCGCAGCCACAGGCGGCGGAGCTTCAGGCGCAAGAGACGAAGCATGACAAACAGAGCACCCAAGGGACGGGAGAAAACATGGCCAGAAAGAAGAAAGCCACCAAGACGGCGAAGAAGAGCAAACCCGGTGTGAAGTCCGGCAAGGGCAGGGGACAGCGCTACTCGAAGGCGGAGCGCGACAAGCTGCTCGGCCAGTACCTCGAGCTGCGCAAGGCGGGCGAGACATCCAGCGGCGCCGCGCAGAAGGTCGGCGTTCCCTATATCACGCTGCACTCCTGGGAGACGAAGTCCAAAAAGCCCGGGGCTGCCAAGAAAGCCGCCGAGAAGACCGCCAAAAAGGCCGCCAAGAGGGGTCGCAAGCCAGGTCGCAAGCCAGGTCGCAAGCCAGGCCGCAAGCCAGGCCGCAAGCCAGGCCGCAAGCCAGGCCGCAAGCCAGGCCGCAAGCCCGGCGCTGCGAAGAAGAGCCAGGCCAAGGCCGCGCCCGGCCCCAAGGGCAAGCTGACCGTGGTGCACCCGAACGGCACCCGCATCGAGGGATTCACGTACGCCCAGGCGCTCGAGCTACTCAGGAAGCTCTCGTAGCCACACACAGCGTATCGTGATCGTCGGTACCTGCAGGGAGATCAAAGAGCGCGAGTACCGGGTCGCTCTGCTGCCCGACGAGGACGCTGTGGCCCCGCCTTGCGAGCTCGGCCACCCCGGCGAGCGCGGCGCCGGCCAGGCTGCGGGCTTCGACGACGCGGAGTACACCGCGGCCGGCGCCGAGCTGGTCGAAGAGGCGGCCTTTGTCTACGCGCGCTCCGAGCTCGTCTACAAGGTCAAGGAGCCTCTGCAGGCGGAGTACGGCTGCGGCGAGACCAGGTGCTCTTGACCTACATCCACTCGGCGGGCAATTCCCCGCTCGGCGAGGCGCTGCTCTCGTCCGGCGTGACGGCCATCGCCTTCGAGGACGTGCAGACCGACGAAGGTCGCCTGCCGCTGCTGGACGTGGACACGGACGCGCTGGCGCGCGCGGAGCGCGAGTTCGCGGGCCTGCGCACCCGATACTCGAGCCGCTCGAACCTGCTCGAGCTCCTGCCGCGCACCGACATCCTGCTCAACGCCGTGATGTGGCCCCGCGGCCGCAAGGACCACCTCGTCAGCCGCGAGATGATCGCCTGCATGCCGGCCTGGGCCGTGGTGGTCGACGTGTCGGCCGACATCGGCGGTGCGATCGAGACCTGCATACGGCAGACGGGTCACGACGAGCCGACCTACGTCGAGGCCGGCCGGCGCCACTACACGGTGGCCAACATTCCATCTATCGCCGCCCGCAGCACATCCGAGGCCCTGGCCCAGGTCACCTTGCCCTACGCCCTGGCGATCGCCGAGTTGGGCGGGTCGGCTGCGCTGATCGCGGACCCCGCCCTGCGGAGAGGGCTGACCTGCATCGACGGCCGAATGGTGCGCCGGGCCACGGCCGAGTGGTACGGCTGCGACTGGCTGGGTCCCACCGAGCTCGAGGCGATGCTGCTCACAAAGGCGGCTTGTGCACCGCGCTGGATCGCGGCGCCGGGTCCATGCTAGCCTGGTGGCAAAGCGGCAGGAACCAGGGACGGAGGTGTGCGATGATCATGATCCGCGCTCGGGGAAGCTCGGCGATGCTGTCCTTTTTTGTACTCGCCCTCTGCGGTAGCGCACTGGCAGCTTGCTCGCAGGAGTCGCATGACGGGGGTTGCTGTCTGCCCGATGCCACATGCGGCTTGATGTCGGTAGAAGCTTGCTCGGCAAACGGGGGATTCTACCTCGGCGATTACGCCTTCTGCACTGAGCAAAACTGCAAGCAGGTCGCTTGCTGCATTCTCGATGATCCCTGCGCCCTGCTGAGCGAGTATGAGTGCTCGCGCCGTGACGGAGTGGAGCTGGGCGACAAGTGTGATCCGGATCCCTGCAAACTGTACGCCTGCTGCCTGCCGGACGGCTCCTGCGACGAGTACACCTTGAAGGTGTGCGAATCCTCGGGAGGCATCCCGACCGAGGATGCCAAGTGCAACGATTGGAGCTGTCCCGAGGGGCCCTGCTGCGTCCTCTCGGGCGAATGCGAAATGCAGACAGAGGCCCAGTGCTGGTCGATCGAGGGCCAGTCCTTCGTGAACACGCAGGAGACCTGCGCTCCGGATCCCTGCGTCCGGGGCGCCTGCTGCTACCCGGCGGGCGAATGCCTGGAGGTGCAGACCTACACATGTCGCGAGGAGGACCGGCGCGACTTCCAGGGCGCGGGCAGCGTCTGCACCGATGAAAGCTGCCCGACCGGAGCCTGCTGCTTGCCCGGCGGTTCGTGCGACCAGCTGATCGCGCTGGCCTGCGAGCAGATCGCGGGTGCTGTCTACCTGGGCGACGGCAGCGACTGCGAGGAGGGGACCTGCGATGCGCTGCGGCTCGCGATCGGCAGCTTGCCGACCGCCATCTACCGCATGGCGTACACCCACACCCTGCCGCCGGCCATCGGCGGTGACGGCGACTACACCTACACGCTCGAGGGCCTGCCCGAGGGCCTGGTCTTCGATCCCGCCACGCGGCGCATTTCGGGCAAGCCGCTTCGCCACGGGAGCTTCGATTTGACCTACACGGTCACCGACGGCGAGGGCGAGAGCGAGCAGTCCGCAGGCACCCTGGAGATCGAGCCGCTGCTGCTCTACGACCTGGACGTCTGCCCGGCGGAGGACGACGACATGCTCGCCTACGTGATCCTGCTCGGCAACGACGGCAGCGGCGAGCAGGGCGTAGACGTCGATCCCGAGCGCTTGGTCGTGGGCCGGACCGACTCGCCCTGCGAGAACCAGGGCACGCCGGAAGACCCCCCGGGTACCTACGCCGGGACGGTGACGGTCACCTACGGCGATCAGATCACCGAGTTCCTTTTCTGCGTCACGGTCGGCGAGAGCCCCTTCGGTGCGCTGTACACGGATCCGTTCTTGATCCACTTCGGCGATAGCTTCAGCGCCGAGGCGCTGCACAGCGGCGAGATGCTGGATTGCTGCTTCAAGGAGGCCTGCGACGAGTCCTGCACCTTCCAGGACGGCACCCAGGACGTCGATACCTGCTGCAGATTGAACCCGCCCTGTACCTGTGCCTGGGGACACGTCATCAACCTCAGCTACAGCTGGCCATACTGGCAGTACGGGGTTCACTTCATCGTCGTGAACAACGAGTTCAGGCTCTTGTCTGCAGCCTGGGGTGCCTTGCCCGATGAGCTACGCGGCAAGAGCTCGGCCTTCTGCGCCGCCCAGGAGATCTGCGTCAGCCCGAACCTGTGCAACCCGCACGAGAGCTACGAGGAGAACTACGAGCCGGCGCACTTCGTCCTGCCGATCGTGCCCACGCTCGAGCAGCAGCTCGAGCGGCTCGAGGGCATCTGAGCGAGCTGCGCCGCGTTCACCTGGCCAGCAGGCCCCGCAGCCAGAGCTGGATCAAAGCCTCCTGGTTCTTGCGGCGCCTGGTCTGCCGGCCGGTCAGGTAGAGGATCTCGTCGACGCTGTGCAGCGTGCTGGCCAGGATGTCGGCCATGGACTCGACGTCTTCGATGTCGAAGTCGCCGCGCGCGCAGCCCTGGCGCAGCACGCCGGCGAGCAGGTCCCGCTGCACCTCGTGGATGATCGGCAGCAGTTCCTGGGCCAGGGGTGCGATCGAGAGCAGGGTCTCGAGGCTCCAGCCGCCCGGGCCCTGGCGGCCGAGGTACTCGAAGCGCGCCCGCAGGATGGCCTCGAGCTTGCGGGGCGGATCCGGAGCGTGCTCGGCGGCTCGCTCCAGGCGAGCCTGCAGCCGGTCCATGTGCCGGCGCATCAGGGCTCGCAGCATGTGCTGCTTGTTTGTGAAGTAGTGATAGATGGCGCTCTTGCTCACGCCCAGGCGCTCGCCCACGTCCGACAGGGTGACCTTGGTGAGGCCATGCTCCACGATCGCTGCCTCGAGAGCGTCCAATATCTCGTTTGCACGGCTTTTTTCCATATCGGTCCCGATCTCCCCGCGCTGAACATTTTAACAAATACGTCGAAAAGTCGATCCTGTCAAGCGATATCTGGACAGGGAGTGGTCTTTGATCGAGCCCTGGCGTTCAGTGGGCAGGCGAGGTCTTGGCGCGCTTGCGGGCGGCCAGGTGCTGGTAGATCTTCCAGCCGATCCACACGCAGAGGAGCAAGGCGATGATCGAGCCGATGATCAGCTTGAAGCGGGTGAGCTTGTCGATGATCACGTCCCCGAAGTAGGCCACCAGCAGCACCTGGGTGGGCACCGAGATCAGCGCCGCGCTCCCGTCGACCAGCACGAAGACCCACAGGGGAACGCCCAGCATGCCGCAGCTCATGTGGCCGGGAAAGCGCACGCCCGGCGTGAAGCGGAACAGGCCGCTGGCCCAGTACTTGTACTTCTGGAAGCTGCGCTCGATCCTGTCGAGCTTCTTCTTGCCGATCAGCCGGTCGAAGAAGCGCGAGCGCACGATCCGCCGGCCGAAGGTGCGGCCGAGCATGTAGATGAAGATGTCACTTCCCAGCACGGCCACCAGGCAGATGATGGCCAGCAAGGTCAAATCGACGCCCTGGGCGTCCGGGCTGGGCGGGGGGAACTCGGCCGGGTGGCGGGCCATATAGGCGACCAGGCCCGCGCTCACCAGGGTCACCTCCTCGGGGATCGGCAGACCGAAGGAGCTCGCGGTCATGAACACGACGATGAAGGAGTAGACGAAGAGCGGCTGGTAGGCGTAAGCCGAGAAGAACTCGACGATCGCGGAGTCCGACATGCTGCTCCCGTCCCGGAGACGGGCTCGCCGGCCGGGCGCGTCCCTCGGGTCACGGCCGCATCATAGGCCCATCTGGAGGATTTTCAACACCTGGGATTCGGGCATTCGGGCAGGGAGCCGGCGCGCTGCTACTCGAGCTCGGGCGGCGCTGGCGGCTGCATGCGCCGGTGCTCTCGGAACTCCTTGCGCAGCTGCATGCGCTTCTGCTGCATCAGATCGTGCAGCGTCTTCCACTGCTGCTCGCTCATCTCCTTGCGGATCCGCAGCATGTGGAGCACGCGGTTCTTCTTGAGCTTGAGCTGGAGAGAGTGCATCTTCTCCACGTTGGTCATGACCGTGCGCTCGTCCGCGTCGTAGCGCTGCATCAGACTCCGGAAGTCCAAGCGGACCTTCTCCATCTCGGCCCTGAGGTCGATCTGCTGCTTCTCGAGCTCGGTCCTCATGGACTGGATGTTGCGGATCTGGCCGTCGGACAGGCCGGCCTGCTTCATCAGCTCCGCGCGCACGGCCGGCGGGAGCCCCCGCTTGCCCGGTCCGCGCCGGTGGCCGAAGCCGGCCCAGGCGGGCAGGGCGGCCAGGATGAAGGCCAAGGCGACCGCGATTCCTGTCGTTTTTTTCATTCGAAGCTCTCCTTTCGGGTCTCGGAGAGAGCGCGTCTCTCCATCCGTCGATCAACCCTCAAGACCCACAGCTCGCCGATTCGGATTACAGCAGATCGACATCTCGGTCGCAAGTCGCGAGGATCCGGCGCGCGGCCGCGACCAGGTCGGGCAGGACCTGGCTGATCCCCTCTCGGAACAGCAGCTGGGCGTGATCGTCGATCGGAGTCGGCTCGCGGTTGATGATCACCAGCCGGGCCCCGGCTCGCAGGGCCAGGATGGGGAACTCGTTGGCCGGGCTGACGAGCAGCGACGAGCCGGCCGCGATGAACAGGTCGCAGGCCCGGGCGTGCTCGGCGGCTTCTTCCATCTCCCGGATCGGCATCGGATCGCCGAAGTTGACCACGCTGGAGATGATCCGCCCGCCGCAGGCGCAGACCGGCTGGCCGGCGACCGGCTCCGAGCTGCGGTAAGCCTTGCCGAAGCGCGCCTCGTCCCAGCCGATATCCTCGCGCGTGTAGCGCCGATCGCAGTCCATGCACTTCATCAGGCTGCCGTTGCCGTGCAGCTCGGCGAGCCTGTCCGGCTGGATGCCCGAGGCCAGATGGAGGTTGTCGACGTTCTGGGAGATGAGAAAGCGAAGCTTGCCCAGCGCCTGCAGGTCCGCGATCGCCAGGTGGCCGGCGTTGGGCCGGACGAGCGAGGGCGGGACCTTCCAGCTCGGCGGGGGCAGACCGGCGTCCCGGCGGGTCCAGACGCCGTCCGGGCCCCGGAAGTCGGGGATGCCCGAGTCGGTGCTGATCCCGGCACCGGTGAACACGACGATGTCCTCGGACGCCGCGATCCAGCTCGCGCCGAGCTCGATCCGGCGATGGTAGCTCGCATCCTGCATGCGCGCGTCTCTTCTGCCGCTCGTTCTTTCGGATCCGGGCTACAGGGTCTGCTTCTCCAGCGTGAACTCGCGGTCGAAGTCCTGGCTGTAGCCGCTCAGACCCTCCACCAGGATCCAGCCCCGCATGTCCTCCGGCGCACCCATCACCCGGCTCGGATCGCGGACGAAGATCAGGCCGATGGTCTCGCCGCCTTCCCATAGCCAGGAGATCGGCTCGCTGCACTCGAGGAAGACTTCCGGATCGCAGTCCAGGACATCGTCGCCGTTGCTGTCGTTGTAGGCCACGGGCATGAAGTGGCCGCTGCTGCCATCGAAGGGGTAGGAGCCCACCCAGGCGTCCTCGATCTCGGCCGGCAGCTCGAAGGAGAAACGGCGGTCGGAGCCGATCGCCTGGCTGCGGTATATCTGGTTGGCGCGGTAGACGTAGTTGCTGTTCTCGGTCAGGCTCTCCATGCACAGCAGGCCGAGCTTGAGCTCGTCCCAGGACACCGCGGTCTCATCGATGGACTGGATGCTGCCTTCGAAGAGCACCGGGCTGCCGGAGCCGCCCCCGCAGGCGGCGAGCATTCCGGCGAGTAAAACTGGAGCCAGTCTGCTGGTCTTCATGCTCACCTCTTTCCGATACGCGGATAGGGGATCATCATACCTGCCGCGCTTCCTGCCTGACAAGATCGACTCGGGGCCCGAGTTGATGGTATTCTGGCGATCTAGGGGATCAAAGCGAGCCTGATACCGGAGGTGTCCGATGAAGCACCGGGTGCTGCGTGCTGCCGTTTCGACCTTGACCGCCTGCCTGGCGGTCGCCTGCGGGGACGCGGAGGAGTGCACGTCCCATGCGAGGACGATCTGCAGCGACGGGACCGTCTACTGGATCGACAGCTGCGGGAACAACGAGGGCGAGAAAGAGCAGTGCGAGTGCGGCTGTTTGCGAGATCAGTCCGGCTGCGAGGCGTGCGTGGAGTGCACTCCGCACGCCGAGACGATCTGCATCGACAGCGTGATCTACTGGGTCGACAGCTGCGGGCAGCAGGAGGAGGAGAAGGAGCGCTGCCAGTGCGGCTGCACGCACGATCCGTACGCTTGCAGGGACTGCGCCCTGGACGCGATCGGATTCGAGGGCCGGATCCTGCCCGGCCATTTTCTCGCGGTGGCGTACCGGGGTGCGGCCCGGTCCTTCGGGCTCGAGGACTCCTCTGCCAACATCCTGAGCGCTGACGCGGCCGCGGCGCTCGAGCTCGTGCCCGGCTGGCTGCGCAGCGATCTCCGCAACGCCTTCGTCGATCTCGAGATCGAGGATCAGGACAGGTATGCGAGCGCGATCCTCGAGGCGGCCGATCCGCGCTTCATCGACGAGATCGCCTATGTCGTCTCGCACGCGGCGGCCCAGGATCTGCGGACCGGCTCGGAGGCGATCCTGTCGGAGAACGCCGCCTCCGTCTACGAGATCGCCGCCGAGATCGGTTACGCGGAGCTGATCGAGCACGGGGAGCCGGGGGAAGAGGAGCACTACACCACGGTCCAGCACACCGTCCTGGTGGACGGGGCCGAGGAGAGCGTCGAGATCCCGCGGGAGATCTACTACCGTCAGATCGTCTTCCCGATCATCGACGTGGAGTCGATCCGCTATATCAACCCGACCTCCGGCTCCGCCGCCACGCCGGCGCGGGGCGGTGTGTTCTGGCGGGACTATCTCTACTTCGGCGAGGGCGAGGGCAGCTATATCGCGCCGTACTGCCTCAAATCGCCCCACCTGATCGACGACGCCTATCTGACCGCGGCCGACTTCGGCGCGGCGGCGGCCTACGGCAGTTTTGTCGATCTCGAGGTGGGGCCGATCGAGGTCCTGCGGGCCGGCGACACGGACGAGCCGGTGGCCATAATGTTCGTCCGCGGCGACGGGCGCTGCTGCAACAACACCTGGCCCAACCCTGACGGGACCTACCTGGCCACCCTGGTGCCGGTGGAGGCGGCGGCTGGAAACGGCCATCCCGAGCTGCTCGAGAACCTCCTGGCCGCGGGCAACGCCAACGCCGCCCGGCGCAGCGATACCCTGGTGAGCGTCGACAGCCTCTACGATTGCCAGTTCGTCCAGGAGGACAGGCGGGTGCTGCTGCTGCGCGACCGCATCCCCTTCGATCTGGGAGAGGACCCCAACGAGGTCTTTCTCGGAGAGCTGGGCTACGCGTACGACGTCTTGACGAGCGCCGACCTGCCGGCTCTGGTGCTGTCCTCCACCGAGCCCGCGCACGTCAACCTCGACTACAACAAGATCGTCATCCCCTCGGATCAGCCCCGGGCCTTCTACGAGGCCCTCGCGGACCACGCCCAGGCCTTCGAGGACTTCGTCGACTATGGCGGGATGCTCGAGATGCACCTGGCCACCCGGGAGGCGGACGACTGGTTCGGCCTGCGGATGCCGGGCGGGATCCGGGCCAGCGCCCAGATCGCCGAGACCTACATCCCCGCGGTCCGGGCCCACGGCTTCCCTGCGCTGCGCGAGGTGCTCGCGGGCGTGCGGGCGGCCTGGGACGGCGTCGTCGAGCCCGGGCTCAGCGGCGATCGGCTCTTCGATCCCCAGACCTCGGCCGTCGAGCACGTGGGCTGGTGGGGCGGGCAGAACGCACCCCAGAACATCGCCGAGACCATCGCCTGGAAGAGGCGCTGCTGGGGCTTCGATCGCAGCTGGTACGCGCAGCGGATCGTGTACAACAAGTACGGCAACTGCGGCGAGCTGGCCGACCTCCTGGCCGCGGCGTGCAGGACGGCCCTGATCCCGGCCAAGACGGTCGGGACGATGAACGAGGATCACATCTGGGACGAGTTCTACACCCTGGACCGCTGGCAGCCCTTCCAGGGCGACTGGAGCGACGCCGCGACCCGGATCGGAAGCTGGAAAGTGGCCGCCGACGCGGACACCGGCGGAGGCAAGACCGTGACCGCGGTGAGCAGCCAGCGGGGCGACGGCTACCAGGAGCACGTGCTCGGCCGCTACGAGATCGAGGTCGACGAGGAGGATCACATTTCCAACGACTACTCCCGCCACGTGACCCTGGGGGTCCGGGTCACGGACGCGCTGGGTGCGCCCGTGGACGGCGCGCTGGTGCTGATCGCGTCCGAGGGCTTCTACGACACCGAGAACCTCTACATCGTGGGCTGGGCCTATGCGGACGGGGACGGGAGGGTGCGGGTCACCATGGGCGAGGGGAACAACTACTACATCAACGTGAGCTCCCAGCTCGGCGAGATTCCGGCACCCAGCACCGTGGCGCGGATCGCCACCGAGAGCGAGGCCCTGCCCGGCGAGGTCTTCAGCGTCGAGCTCGCCTACGACGGTGAGGACTACCCCTTCGGCGTCATCGAGAAGCCCGCCGCCAGCCCGAAGGACTACGGGCAGCCGACCGGCGCCCAGATCGTCGAGCTGGCGGTCGAGCTGGACGTGCCCCGCGAGCTGATGCACGGCGAGAGCCTGTACAGCGATGGGCGCTACTTCACCGAGCCGGCCGACGGGCAGGGGCGCGTCGACCTCTACCTGCTCGATCGGGCCAACTACGATCTCATGGCCGCGGGCGAGGACTTCGAGGCCGCGGCCGTCCACGAGGGGATCGACTCGCTGAGCCAAACCTTCGTGCTGCCCGACGACGAGGAGTGGTATCTGGTGCTCGCCAACCAGGGCCGGCTCAACAGCGACCAGGAGGTCTTCCTGCGCGTCGACGCCACCGACGTGACCTACCGCTAGCCCACCTCCTTCCCGTAGCCGTTGCCGTGGCCGTCGCCGGCTTCTCCCTCGCCATCCCGTCTTCGCTTCACGTCCGCCGCGCTCTCCGAAGCCCCGTAGGGGCAAAAAATACCGCTCCTCTCGATTTTCCGTAATACTGCGAAATGCCCGTCAATGGAGATCCACCTCGGCAAGATCGAGCACAGCGAAGCCCCGC
>JAFGRB010000225.1 GCA_016935365.1 Deltaproteobacteria bacterium | reverse complement strand
GTCCGATACGCAGAAATGGCTGCGCCCCTCCAGGGCGCGTAAATAATTTGCCATCTTGAATCTGGGGCTGAAGCCCCAGGCTTTTTTGTAGCGGCCGACCCCCCCGCTGCTCCGCAGCGGAAGACGGCGGAGTAGAAAGGCGGATTTCCGCAGTCTTACGGAAAATCGAGAGGAGCGCGAAAAAACAGTGCGTGGCGATTGTCTCCTGGGCCGCCCCGCTGGGGCTCTGACCCAGCGGGTATCTCGCTTCGACTGTGGATCGATCGCAGAGTGATCCGCGTTATCCGCGTTGTTCGATAATTCGCTTTCTGTGCGGATTTGCGCAAGTCAGGAAAAGAAAACACCCCCTCCCTCGGCCTTCGGCCGGTCCCTCCCGCCAGGGGAGGGACGGATAACACTTTGTGCATCTTGGAAAATCCACATACCCTTGACGGGGGAGGTCGGGCGAAGCCCGGGTGGGGTGAAAACGCGACAGCGCGGATGCCTCATCGCATGCCGAGGATGGACACGGGCCGCTCGGACGGGTAGTCTCTCGAAGCGACGTGGCTGTCTGGAGGAAGAAGTGGGTCTGGATCGCGGGCGCAGCCGGGCTGGCCGCCTTCGCGCTGGTCGTGCTGCTCGTGCAGCCGCGGGTGCCCGATCCGCGCCTCGGCGATGCGCGCCGCCAGCGCGCCGTGGTCGAGAAGGTCCACGACGGAGACACGATCCGGGTGCGGCTGCTCTCGGGCGGCGGCGGGCTGCTCAAGGTCAGGCTGCGGGGCATCGACTGCCCCGAGAGCCGGCACAACGCCAAGTGCGAGCGGGATGCAGACCGGGGGCGCCGGGGCTGCGACTGGCAGGTCCCGCGCGGCGAGGCGGCCACGCGGCGCGCGGTCGAGCTGCTCGAGGGGCGGACCGTGCAGCTCGAGTGCGATGGCCCTTGCCGCAAGGGCAGCTTCGGCCGGGCGCTCCGCTACGTGCGCCTCGAGGACGGGCGCGACTTCGGTCTGGAGATGATCCGCGATGGGTTCTGCGAGGACTTCAGCTTTCGATACCCGCATCCGCGAGGGCAGCAGTACTTGCGCATCCAGCGGGAGGCGAAGACGACACGACGGGGGATCTGGCGCTGAAGGCGCAGGAGATGAAGATCGATGGAAGAGAGGCACAAGGGTTTCTTTCCGGCGTACCGGCAAGGGGAGCTGCCTTCGGTCGAGCTGCCGGTCGAGGGCTGCTACCTGCTGCTCGCGGATCTGCACCTGGGTGACGGCGGGCCGACCGATCTCTTCGACAAGCCGGACGATGACTTGGTGGAGATCATCGCCAGCCTCTCGACCGAAGTGGACGCGGTCGTGTTGGCCGGCGACGTGCTCGACTCCACCCAGGCCGCGAGACCGGACGCGATCGCCAGCGCGCACCGGACCGCGCTCGAGTGCTTGCGCGAGCTGCAGCGAAACATACCCGTCCATTTCATCGCGGGCAACCACGACTCGCCGCGATTCGTGCACCAGTTACTGCCCGGCTGCGAGCCGCTGTCCTCGGTGCGTATCGGCGAAGAGGCGCTGGTGCTTCACGGTCACGAGTTCGACGCCTACTTCCACGACGGACCACTGACAGGGCGAGGGGATGCGGCCTTGAAGGCCCATGCGGCCTTCGAGAGGCTCACGCGCAGCTTCGTCCGGCTGCCGTTTCGGGATCACGACAACCTGGCCAACCGCTTCGCGCATTGGGTCTTCTATCGATACACCCAGGCCAACAGGCTCGCGGCCGAGGCCCTGGCGCGCCTGGGACGCGAGGATCGCCTGCGCAGCTGGGCCGCTCACCACGACTACTGGGCACGCAGCCAGTGGGGCGACAGCCAGGCCCTGCTGCTGCCTGCGCTGGCTACCCTGGCGAGAGGGCCACAGCGAGTGCTGATCGCCGGCCACTCTCACCAGGCCGGCAAGCTGGCGCGCTTCGACGGTCGGCCCACCGAGCGCGTCTCCGGCGAGCCGGAGATGAGCTGGCGGGATGATGGGCTCACGAGCCCGGAGCCGGAGCTGCTCCGGGGGAAGGTCTATGCCAACCTGGGCTCCTGGACCTTCGACCAGGCGAGCTACGGGCTGTGGCGCGGGGGAGAAGTCGAGATCCTCGATTGGCGAAGGCGCGCGCCGATCGGCGACCGATCCTACCGCATGGCGCTGAACGCGGCCGAGATCCCGGGCATGCGGGAGTGGTGGCAGCGTTACTACCGCGGTCTTCTGCGATACGACACCGGAGGGATCCTGCAGGACACCGCGGTGCTGTGGGACTGAGCGGCCATCCATGATCGACGTCTGCCGGCTCTCCAAGGCCTACAGCTCCCAGGTGCTCTTCGCCGACGTGAGCTTCCAGGTCAACCCTGGCGAGAAGGTCGGACTGGTCGGACGCAACGGCCACGGCAAGACCACCATGCTGCGGATGATCGCCGGTCTGGAGCAGCCCGATCAGGGAGAGATCCGCCTTCCCCGGCATTGCCGCCTGGGCTACGTGACCCAGGCGCTCGACTTCGGCGCCGCGACCGCCCTGGACGAGGCCTGCCTCGGGCTCAGGGGCGAGGCCCGGACCGAGACCTGGAGGGCCGAGAAGGTCCTGGCCGGCCTGGGCTTCGAGCGGGACGATCTTTGCCGGCATCCGTCCGCGTTCTCGGGCGGCTTCCAGGTGCGGCTCAACCTGGCCAAGGTGCTCCTGGCCGAGCCGGAGGTGCTGCTGCTCGACGAGCCCACCAACTATCTGGACGTGATCGCGATCCGCTGGCTGACGGGCTTCCTCAATGCCTGGCCCGGCGAGCTCGTCCTCGTCACACACGACCGGAGCTTCATGGACGCGGTGGTCACCCACGTGCTGGCCATCCACCGGTGCGGCGTGCGCAAGATGCGCGGCCGGACCGCCAAGGTCTACGAGCAGATCGAGAAGGACGAGGCGGTCTACGAGAAGACGCGCAAGCACGAGCTGCAGCGGCGCAAGCAGCTCCAGGAGTACATCGACCGCTACCGCGCCCAGAAGCGCATGGCCGCCAGCGTCCAGTCCAAGGTCAAGCAGCTCGAGCGGATGGGGCACAAGGAGAGGCTCCGGGCCCACAAGGACCTGGACTTCGTCTTCACCCACATCCCCACGCCGGCCAAGGCCGTGCTGCACGCGGTCGGGATCCGCTTCGGCTTCGAGCCGGATAGGCCCCTGATCCGCGACTTCAGCCTGAGCGTGGGGCAGAGGGATCGGATCTGCGTGATCGGCAAGAACGGCAAGGGCAAGACGACCCTGCTGCGCCTGCTGGCGGGCGAGCTCCGGCCGCTCGCCGGCGAGGTCAAGCTGCACAACAAGACCCGCATCGCCCACTTCGCCCAGGCCCACGCCGCGGACCTGGACGAGCACAAGAACGTCGAGCAGGAGATCATGGACGCCGGAGCCGATCGCAACCGGGCCCGCGCCATCTGCGGACTGATGCTCTTCTCGGGCGACGCGGCGCTCAAGCCGGTGTCCGTGCTCTCGGGCGGCGAGCGCAGCCGACTGCTGCTGGGGCGGATCCTGGCCTCGCCCGGCAACCTGCTGCTGCTCGACGAGCCCACCAACCACCTCGACATCCAGTCCTCGGATGCCTTCGTGCAGGCGGTCGAGGACTATCCGGGCGCCGCGGTGATCGTCACCCACAACGAGATGTTCCTGCGCGAGCTGGCCAACCGCTTCGTGATCTTCCAGGGCGGGCGGGTCGAGCTCTTCGAGGGCCGCTACGACGACTTCCTGGCCGGGGTGGGCTGGGAGGAGGAGCGCGAGCGCCAGGCGGCCGAGCAGGCGGAGCAGGCAGCCGCTTCGGCCGCCGACGGCGCGCTGTCGCGAAAGGAGATCCGGCGCCTGCGGGCCGAGTTCAGCGCCCGGAGCGCCAAGGTGCTCCGGCCGCTCGAGGAGCGGGTCCGGCAGACCGAGGGGCGGATCATGGAGCTGGAGGCCAGGCAGGAGCGGGTCGAGCGGGACTTGATCGAGGCCTCGGAGGCCGGCGAGCCGGGGCGGATCGGCGAGCTCGGCCGCGAGAGCCAGCGCCTGAGGAACGAGATCGACGCGCTCTACGACGCGCTCGAGAGGGCCGCCGACGAGCTGAAGCAGGCCTCGGTCCAGTTCGAGGACGAGCGGGAGCAGCTCGACGCGCTCAAGTGATCAGACTCGGATTCAAGCTCCAAAGGGGCGAGGAAGGAATGGGCTTGGCAAGCTCCGAGATCCGGGTTTTCGCTGCGAAGCAGCGAAGGGATATAGCTGGGGCTTCAGCCCCAGGGAAGCGGAGAGAACATGATCATGCGCCCTGAAAGGGCGCGGCAATCTCGAGCCCTGTCCGAGACGCAGAGATGGCTGCGCCCGACCCCCCCGCTGCTTCGCAGCGGAGAAGAAGATGTGGCCGTGTGACCCAAAGAGGTTCGACCGATCCGTGGTGAAGACAGTGGGTGGGACCAAGATGTTGTGGCTCAGACGCGTCCCCCTC
>JAFGRB010000224.1 GCA_016935365.1 Deltaproteobacteria bacterium | reverse complement strand
GGCACGCTCCGAGATCCGGGTTTTCGCTGCGAAGCAGCGATGGGATATAGCCTGGGGCTTCAGCCCCAGGGAAGCGGAGAGAACATAGTCATGCGCCCTGAAAGGGCGCGGCAATCTCAAGCCTTGTCCGAGACGCAGAGATGGCTGCGCCTCTCCAGGGCGCATTAACAATCTTACCTTCTTTTACCTTGGGCTGAAGCCCCAGGCTTTATTCCCCCGCTGCTTCGCAGCGGAAAACCTTGCGACGGAATAGATATGTATACGGCTCAGGTTTGCTACACGACGCGCAGGCCCAAAAGCTCGCGCAGCGCCCGGACCGCCCGCCTTCCGAACAGCGTATCCGTGCCCGGCTCGGTGGCTTGGCGGAATGAGCCGATGGCCTCCTCCTTGTCATCGCAGTCGCGCACCAGCATGCCCAGGTTCCAGTAGACCTCCTGGCGCTCGATCGGATGGGTGAGCAGGCCGCTGGCCGACCGGAGCTGCTCCGCGGCGATGCCCGGCTCTTCCAGGTCGAGGTGCGCTAGGCCGGCCACGGCCAGGCAGCGCCCGTGCACGTCGGCGGAGTAGGGGCGAGCGGCCAGCGGTGCCGCGCTGATGTACTCCCGTCCCATGGCGGTCTCGCCCGTGCGCACGAGCGCCAGCCCGACGAGCGCCCGGCCGAGCAGGTCGGGGATGGGGCTCGGCGAGTCCAGCGCCAGGGCGCGGTCGAGAAGGGCCAGCGCCTCGCCGGGCTGGTCTTCCAGCAAGCGGGCGCGGGCGGCGATGTGGAGCATCTTGATCCGCAGCAGGTCTGCCATCGGATCCCTGCCGCAGGGCGCGAGATCGTCGAGCTTGCCCAGCGCGCCCGCGACCGCCTCCTGGGCCGCGTCGAGCTGGCCCACGAGCAGCGCCAGCTCGGCCTTGAAGGCCAGCGGCTCGGGATGCCCGCCGGCGAAGCGCTCGATCTCCTCGAGCTGCTTGTGGGTCAGGCCGATCTGGCCCTCGTAGAGGGTGC
Organism: Deltaproteobacteria bacterium; assembly: GCA_016935365.1. Taxonomy (GTDB): domain Bacteria; phylum Myxococcota; class B64-G9; order B64-G9; family B64-G9; genus JAFGRB01. The sequence continues at coordinate 17,035 of JAFGRB010000224.1, read as the reverse complement.
AGGCCAGCTCGACCAGAGCCGCGGCCAGTCCCTCGCCCGGCTGGCGGGTGGCCCGGGCCAGGCTTCCGGCCTCGCGGGCCAGCTGGCGCGCCTCTTCGTACGCGCCTCCAGCGTGGAGGAACTCGGCCACCTGGCGGTGGATGGAGGCCGCATGGGGTGTGCCTCGCGAGCGCGCCAGGAGCCGGCGGCCGATCTCGGCCGCTTCGGTCGCCCGGCCGTGCAGGTAGAGACCGATCGCGCGGTCGAACTCTTCATGGATATCGCGCATGGCCGTCGTTCTCGTCCGCCAGAGACTACGGGCCCTTCTTTCCAGGGCCGCGCTTCTTCTGTCCGGTGGGGCGCCTGTCTGCAGGCTCCCCCTCCTGCGGGCAGTTCTGGTCCTGTATGATGCGGCGCAGCAGATCGGCCTTGAGCCGCTTGCGCAGCTTGAGCAGCGCCTGCTGCTGCAGCTGGCGGGTGCGCTCCCGCGTGATGCCGAAGTGCTTGCCCACCTCTTGCAGCGTGAGCCCGTCCTGAAAGCGCATGCAGATGATCTCGCGCTCCCGCTCGGACAGGGCGCTCATCGCATCGTGGAGCGAAGAGTGCTGGACGCGACGATCCGCCTGCTCGTCCGGACCGGCGCGGGGATCCGGGATGAAGTCCAGCAAGGTGGCACCGCTATCGCCGTCGCCGACCTTGGTCTCGGTCGAGACCGGCCTGTGGCCGGCCGAGAGGATCTCCTTGATGCGCTCGGGGCTCTTTCCGAGACAGCTTGCCAGCTGATCCACGGTGGGCTCCTTGCCCGTCCTGAGCACGATGCGTCTGGAGAGCCGGTTGAGCTTCTGCAGCGACTCCTGGACGTGCGGTGGTATCCGGACCGCGCTGCCCTGCTCGGCCAGCAACCTGCCGATGCTCTGGCGCACCCACCAGGTGGCGTAGGTTCCAAATCGAAATCCGCGCGAGGGATCGAATCGCTCGGCCGCCCGCATCAGACCCAGGTTGCCCTCCTGGACGAGGTCCAAAAAGTCGAGGGTCGGGTGGGGATAGCGTCGGGCGATTCCGATCACCAGCCGCTGGTTGGCCTCGACCAGGGCTTGCCGCGCGCGGGTGGCGTCCCTGGCGCCAGCTCGGATCTCGGCGGCCGCGGCCAGCAGATCGTCCGGAACCATGCCCGTACGCCGGTGGACCGAGCGGAAGACCCGCTTGAGGTTTTTGACCTGCGCGGTGGCCTTGTCCATGCGGGCGCGCGTGAGCTTTGCGATCTTGAGGACCCCGCGCAGATCCGCATCGCGCTGCTGCGCGCTGCCGCCCAGGCTGCCGGCCGGCAGCCCCAGCTCGCTCTCCAGCGCGGCCAGCTCGGCCAGCGCCGTCTTGACCCGGCTGGCCTCCACCGCGATGGGTTTGAGGATGCGCTCGATGAAGGAGTCTCTGAAGTCCAGGCGCATCAACCTGGCCGCCATGGCCCGGCGGAGCGTCGAGAGGCGCCGGTGGAGCGGGGCTGCGTCGGCCGAGCGTCGGGCCGCGCGCTCCATCTTCTTGAGATCGTCGAGCCGGCCTTCCAGGTCCCTGGCGACCTCTCGCAGCTGGAGGCGGGCCTGGCGCTCGTCCTCGTCGGGATGCGCTCCCTCGAAGTCCGCCAGCACGTCCCAGATGGAGCACTTGCTGGACGCCACCCGGCGGGCGGCCTTGACGATCTCCTTGACCGAGCCGGGGGCGCGCAGCGCGGCCTGGATGCTGCGGCTGCGACCCTTTCGGATCCGCCCGGCGAGCTCGATCTCCTCCTCGCGCGTCAGCATCTTGGATCTCCAGCGCCTGGCGGAGCCGGGTGCACGTCTGGCGTCGCTGTCCAGGACCGGGATCTGGTGCTTGTCGAGCGAGTCGATCAGCTCGGCGGTCTGCTCCACGGTCGCTTCGCAGGGCAGCAGCTCGGCCAGCTCGTCGATGGTCAGCTGCCCCTGCTTGCGGGCGCGCGCGAGGATGTCCTCGATGGGCAGCGCTTTGCCGGCGCGGCGGCTCATCGGGCTTCCTCCGGCTCGAGGAAGTCGAATCGCCTCTGGCCGCAGCACGGGCACTGGGGCTCGGGGCCCGACAGGGAGATCGTCGCCAGCCGGCTCGCCCAGGGGTCGACGGCGTGGAGCACGGCGCGGACGAGCTCTCGTCGTCCACTCAAGATCTTGAGCGCCTCGATCGCCTGAAGAGAGGCCACCAGGTGGGCGATGGGACCCAGGATGCCCAGCGTGTCGGCGTTGAGCGCGTCTTCTTCGCCCGGGATTTCCGGAAAGATGCACCGCAAACAAGGCGTCACTCCGGGCAGGACGGGCATGACCTGCCCCTGGCAGGCGGCGCAGCCACCGTGGATCCAGGGGATCGCCTCGCGAACGCAGTAGTCGTTGATCAGATAGCGCGGGAGGAAGCGATCGGTCCCGTCCAGGACCACATCCGGTCGGCCGACGAGATCCGACATGGTCTCCGGGGTTACGCGCGCCTCGATAGCCCGCAGATCCACATCCCGGTTGATCTGCGCCAGGCGCTCCCTGGCCGCTTCGACCTTGGGCATCTGCGCCCGGGCCTGGCGCTCGTCGAAGAGGGTCTGGCGCTGCAGGTTGCTCGTCTCCAGAAGGTCGTCGTCGATGAGTGTCAGCCGGCCCACACCGGCCCGCACGAGGGCGTTGGCGATGGACGAGCCCAGCGCACCGCAGCCGACCAGCACGGCGCGGCCTTGCCGGATGCGATCGTGACCGGCCGGGCCCAGCCCGGCGAAGCGCTTCTGGCGGCTGTAGCGATCGGCGCCATCGCGATCCCGGCTGCTCACGTCGGCATCCTCTCTCGAGCGCGCGCGAGCAAGCGCTCCGCTGCAAGGCGGACGTCCTCGCCGGGCTCGGAAGCGAGCAGCTTCGTCAGCCGCTCGATCGCGCCGGCCGGATCGCGGCTCCCCAGCAGCGATTCGGCCTCGAAGAGGATCAGGTGCGGGTTGCGCTCCTGACCCGCCCGCTCGCGCAAGCGGGCAGCCGTGATCGCCGCGCGCCGCGGCGGGAGATCGGCCAGCAGCGGGTACAGAAAGGTGAAGTAGGCTTCGGGATCGGCGGGTGCAGCCCGCGACGCCCGCTCGAATACCTGCTTTTCGGCGGCGGCATCGTTGAGCATGCGGGCGCACTCGGCTCTCAGTCGGAGCAGCTTGGGGTTGGCCGGGGCCAGGGCCTCTCCGGCAGACACGGCCTCCAGGGCTGCCTGGGGTTGTCTGAGCGCCAGGTGGCAGCGCGCCGTGCGCGCCCAGAGGTAGTCGGTCGGGGCGACATCGAGCGCGAGCCGAAAGTACTCGAGCGCCTCGGCCGCCTTCTTGCGTGCCAGCAGGCTGTTTCCCATGACGACCAGGGCGCGGGGATCGTTCGGGTCGTCGCGGAGGATCTCCCCGGCCAGGGTGAGCGCCTTGTGGTGTTGTCCCTCGCGAAAGAAGAGGTCGGCCAGGGATGCGCGCAGCTTGGGATCTTGCGGATGGGACTGGAGCGCTTGTTGAAGCACGGCCCGCGCCTCATCGAATCGGCGCCGGCTCTTCAGCTCCCGGGCTTTGACCAGGGGGCTGTCGAACATGCTCCGCTGCCCGTTGTCCACGTCTTGGCTCCGCGCTCCAAGCTACCACCCGTCCGGCTTCGCAGGCAACTTCGAATCCAGCCGGATCCTCGCAGGCGAGCGGGACCGCGTGGGGGCCGTCCAGATCGGGAAGCGTCCATCGCAGCAGGCCTCCATCGGCGATGGCTTCCAGCCGGCCGGCTCTGATGCGCGGCGGATGGGAGATGGGGGCGGAGGTCCGGACGGCGCGGAGCACGGCCGGACCCCGCCAGTCGAGCAGATGGAGCGAGGCGCCGGACGGCCGCTGGACGAGGACCGCCAGCCGATCGCCCTCGGCGATCGGCGGCAAGACGCGGCGCCCGAGGAGGTGGAGCTCCCACAGGCCCCGGCCGCTCTGGATGTCGACCGCTGCGATGACGGCGTCGTCTTCGAAGTCCGGTCCGGGTCCGGCCAGCACCGCGACTCGGCCGTGCAGCAGGACCAGCCAGGCCGGGGGCGGGCCGGGGCGCGGGCGGTTCCAGCGGAAAGCGCCGGACTCGGTCTTGCGGGCCAGGGTCCGGCGATCCAGCGTCAGCACATCTCCATTCGGCAACGCACCCGTCGCCAGGTTCGGTTCTTCCGCCGACCGCTCCGCCCACGGACCGGACATCGCCGGGCCCGAGCCCGGCTCCGAGGGCACGGCCCCGTGCGCGAGCAGCTGACCGGCAAGCCCCTGGCGCTCGAGGGCCCGGTCGAAGCGCAGGGTGAAGGACAGGGTCCCGAACAGCAGGCCCAGCAGCGTGCCCACCGCGATGCGGCCGCTCAGCCGGATCCAGCGATGCAAGTGGGCGAGCTCGCCCAGCGCCCAGGCCAGCACCAGGCCGGCCAGGCAGGCGGGCGCGCAGAAGAGGGCGAAGCGGTGGACGGGGTCCGAGCGGGCCTGCAGGCACAGGTAGTCGCCGCCCGAAAAGAGCGTCTGGAGAGAGAAGAGCGCGGCGCCGGCCAGGGCGCCGCCGGCTGCCGCCCCGAGGAGCCAGACGCTTCGCTGCCACCGGCGAGCTGCCACGGCGCTTCCGTCACTTCTGCAGGTCGAACTTCTGAAAGGTCATCGTGAACGTGCCGCGGCCCTCCGTGAGCGATCTCAGGTCGGTGGAGTAGCCGAACATGCTGGTCATGGCCACGCTGGCGCGCACGATGGAGCGATGGGTCTGCCGGAGCAGCTCCTCGACCTTGCCGCCCCGCGAGCTCAGATCGCCGATCACTGCGCCGGTGAACTCGTCCGGCACGACGACCTCCAGCGCCATGATCGGCAGCAGGGTGCCGGTCCCGCCGCGCTGGCACAGGGAGCGAAAGGCGGAAGCGGCCGCGATGTGGACGGCCATCTCGTCGGTCTCGCCATCGCGGCTCTTGAGATCGACCAGGGAGATCGCCATGTCCACCATGGGATAGCCCGTGACCGGACCGCTGCCCGCCGCCTCGCGAGCGCCTTCCTCGGCAGCTCGGATCCAGGCCTCGGGTATGGTCTGGTCCGGGGGGAGTGTGAGCTCGTTGCGGAAGGTGATGCCGCCATCGCGCGGCAGCGGGTGCGCGCTCAGGGCGACCTCGGCGAACATGTTCTTCGCACCGTCTTCGAAGGAGCGCTCGAAACGCTCGCGGGCCTCGCAGGGCCCCGCCAGGGTCTCGCGGTAGACGACCTGCGGCTTGCCCACGTTGACCGGGAGGTTGAACTCCCGCCGCAGCCTGTCGACGATCACCTCGAGGTGGAGCTCGCCCATGCCCGACAGCAGCGTCTGGCCGGTGTCGTGGTCCTCGGTCACGGTGAAGGTGGGATCCTCCTCGACCATCTTGGCCAGGATCTCGTTCAGCTTCTCCTCGTCCTTGCTGGTCTTGGGCTCCACGGCGATGGAGATCACGGGCGTCATGAACTGCATGCGCCCGAAGATCACCGGCGCCTTGTGCGTGCACAGGGTGTCTCCGGTGGTGGCTTTCTTCAAGCCGACCACGCCCACGATGTCGCCGGCATAGGCGCGCTGGATGCGTTCTTTCTTGTCGGCGTGGAGCCGGAGCAGGCGCGCGATCTTCTCGTCGGCGTCCTTGTCCGGGTTGTAGACCACCTCGCCGACGCCGAGCGAGCCCGAGTAGATCCGCAGGTAGGTGTGCTTGCGCCCATCCCACAGCTGGACCTTGAAGGCCAGGCCGGAAAACGGGGCCGAGGACTCCCGCTCGATCCGGACCGCCTCGCCGGTCTCGGGATGGCTCCCGGGGACGGGCGGCAGATCGAGCGGGTTGGGCAAGAAATCGCATATGGCGTCCAGCAGGGGCTGGATGCCCTTGTTGCGCAAGGCGGAGCCGCAGAGCACGGGGATCAGGCGATTGGACAGGCAGGCCGCGCGGATGGCCGGCAGGAGCTCTTTGCGGGAAAGGCTTTCGCCTGCGAGGTAGCGCTCGGCGATCGCGTCGTCCTCGTCGGCCAAGGCCTCGATGAGGCGCTCTCTCCAGATGGCCGCCTTGTCGGCCAGATCGGCGGGGATCTCCTCGACGTCGTAGGTGGCCCCCAGGTCCTCGCCGTGCCAGCGAAGCGCCCGCATCTCGACGAGATCCACGATGCCCGCGAAGCGATCCTCGACGCCCAGCGGAAGCTGCAGCGGCAGGGGCCGGGCGGCCAGCTTGACCCGGATCTGCTCGATGCAGGCCTCGTAGTCGGCCCCGGTCCGATCCATCTTGTTGACGAAGGCCAGCCTCGGTACACCGTATCGCTCCGCCTGACGCCAGACCGTCTCCGACTGGGGCTCCACCCCACCCACCGAGCAGAAGACCACCACCACGCCATCCAGCACCCGGAGCGAGCGCTCGACCTCCACGGTGAAGTCCACGTGGCCGGGCGTGTCGATCAAGTGGATGTCGTGGTTGCGCCAGGGCAGGGCCGTGACCGCCGAGGTGATGGTGATCCCCCGCTCCTGCTCCTGCGGCATCCAGTCCATGACCGCCTGTCCGTCGTGCACCTCGCCCATGCGGTGGATGACGCCGGTATAGTAGAGGAATCGCTCGGTCACCGTGGTCTTGCCCGCATCGATGTGGGCGATGATGCCGATGTTGCGTATGCGATCCTGGACCTTGGCGCCCGGGATGGATTTCTTGGCCACGGGTGAGGCTCCTCTGCAAGGTCAGGCATGATACACGTTTCGACTCCGCAGTCAACGGCTGGCCGTCCGGGCTGTCTTTTGCTCGTTGAGCCGTTGCAGTCCAGGGAATAAAATAGTATGACGAAACCTTCGAGGGCTTGGAAGGATGAGCGAGGAAGAAGGACTCAGGCTCGACTGGGAGAGCATGGCGCTGGCGGTCGAGAACCAGCTGCCCCAGTTCCGCTCCTTTTTGCACCGCGGTACGGGCCAGCTGCTCACCCTGGAGCTCACCGACGGGCAGGCGCCCGCGCTGCCCGGGCAGAAGGAGGACTGGATCCAGGTCGAGCCCCGGCCATCCCGGGAGGGCTATCGCACCATGCAGAGGTTCCTCGACCGGATCGAGGAGCCGGCGCTCAAGTCGAGGCTGGCCACCGCCCTGGTGGGCAAGGGGGCCTTTCGGCGCTTCAAGGATCTGCTGCTCGACTACCCCGACGTGCGCCAGTTGTGGTTCGCCTTCAAGGACGAGGAGGTCTATGCCTACATCCAGCGCTGGCTGCAGCGGGAGGGGCTGGAGGTGGCCAACCCGCCCCCCGAGGCGGCGACGGCATACCAGCGCATGCCGCCGTCTTCGGCGCGCGAGCTCGTCGTGGCCGGCGAAGGGGAGGATCTTCCCGACTGGCGCGAGGCCATCGCTCCCTACAATCGCCCGGAGCGGACCTTCGAGCCCTCGCGGGCTGCGCTCTTGATCGTCGACATGCAGAAGATCTTCGCCGATCCGAAGGGCTCGAGCTATCTGCCCATGTCGCGAACGGCCTGCCTCAACCTGGCGCGCTTGCTGGACGCCTGGCGCAGCGCGCGGCTGCCGGTCTTCTTCACGCGCCACATGCACAGCGATCCGAGCACGGACGGCGGCGCGCTCTCGCGCTGGTGGCGCTCGCTGATCATGCAAGGCACCTTCGACTCGGAGATCGTCGATGCCTTGAGCCCGCTCCAGGACGAGCGTGTGGTGGTGAAGTGCCGCTACAGCGCGTTCGCCGGGACCGACATGGACATGCTGCTGAGAGAGGCCGGCGTGCGGGACCTGGTCATCGGCGGCGTGATGACCAACCTGTGCTGCGAGACCACGGCCCGCGAGGCATTCGTGCGGAACTTCAACGTGTTCTTTCTCGGCGACGGGACGGCCACGGCCGAGGTCGAGATGCACCTGGGCAGCTTGCGCAACATCGCCTTCGGGTTCGGCCGCGTGCTGTCGGTCGAGGAGGCCATCGCGATTGTCTCGTGATCCCAACGGCAGGGGCTGGGCGAGCATGGAGAGCTACTCGAGCTTGCTGGAGGCGTTCGACGCGCTGAACGTGCGCAAGCGGCGCGATCCGGCCGCGCTGGACAGAGGCGAGAGAAGGCGCTGGAAGGAGATGCGGCGCGAGATCGAGCTGGCGCTCTTCAACAATGCGCCCGATCCCGCGGTGGACACGCGCGAGTACCTGCGGGTCCCGGTCTGTCTGTCGGTGCGCTACTGGACCAGCAACGAGCTGAAGGACCGCTACATCCCGGTGCTCGGCGAGGGCGGCCTGTTCGTCTCCACCGTGGACCCGCTGCCGGTCGGCGCCCGGCTGGACATGGAGATCGTGCTGGCCAGGCGCGGCTTGCTCATCCCGGTCCAGGGCGAGGTGGTCTGGACCAACGACTGCGAGGATCCGGCCCGGCGGGGCATGGGCATCCGCTTCGTGGAGCTGAGCTACGAGCAGAAGCGGGCCATCTACGAGCTGGTCGACGACACGCTGCGGGAGCGGCTGCTGGAGCGCAGGCAGCACGCCCGCGTGGACGCGAAGCTGCAGGTCGAGTTCCTCTACGCGGACGGGTACTTCGAGCTGACCACCGAGGACATCAGCCAGGGCGGCCTCTTCATCGCCACCGATCACTTTCTGCCCGTGGGCGAGCGAATCCGGATCGTGCTGCACCTGCCCGGCAGCGCGCCGGCCATCAAGGCCGTGGCCGAGGTGCGGCGCGTCGTGGAGAAGGCCGAGCCCGGCCAACCGATCGGCCTGGGGGTGGCGTTCGTCGATCTGGACGACGGGACCCGCGAGCTGATCCGGGAGTACGTCGTCTCCCGGGTGCTGGCGCAGGAGCCGGCGCCCGGTGCCCGCGAGCGGCGCCGGCATCCCCGCATGGAGAGGCGGATCAAGATCCGCTTCCAGTCCGATCACGCCTTCGGCGTGAGCTGCTCCAGGGACATCTCCACCGGCGGCGTCTTCATCCAGACCCACGAGCCGCCCCCGCTCGGCAGCCGGATCGAGGTGACCCTCATCCACCCGATCCACCTCCATCCGCTCAGCCTGTCCGGCGATGTCGTCCGGGTCGTGGAGGCGGATCCGGCCGTGCCCTCCCAGGTGCCGGGCGTGGGCGTGGCCTTCGGCGAGCTGGAGCCGGGCCAGCAGAGCGCCTTGCAGGACTTCCTGCAGTACTACGCCCGGCTGGACGGGGCCGATGCGGAAGCTGAGGAAGGAGGCTGAGCGGTGCGGGCGCTGCGCGTAGCGTGCTTGCCGGCTGCGGTCCTGGCGCTCGTCGCCTGCAGCCAGGACTGGGAGTCGGGTTCGGACGGGAGCCGGCGCTGGGCGTTTCGCGCCATCGGCGGCTTCTCCATGGGTTCGATCACCGCGGCCAAGCTGGGGCTGCGCTATCACCCGCACTTCGACATCATCGCGCCCATGGGCGGTGCGCTCGACATGGGCTACTACATGCACGTGCTCAAGGACGAGGTCTTCTCGGGCTTCTGCAGCCCGCCCGAGCCGGGGCGCATGTGCCCCGATCCGGCCGCCGGGCAGGACTACGAGCACATGGACTGCGGGGGGCCCGCGGGCGGGGGCTTCGACCGGGAGGACATGATCAAGGCCTACCTGGACGCGGCCATCGCCATGGGCAACTTCATGTCCTTCCACCCCGATCATCCCTACCTGCCCGCGGGCATGGATGCCTCCCGGCTGGCGCTCGACCGCCCGGCGTGGTGCGCGGAGCCGTTGCGCCTCACGGGCTTCTACGACTGGCGCTTCAACCCGGACGGCGCCTACCCCGTCATCTCGTTCTGCGAGGGCGACGGGCCCGAGCAGGGGATCTTCGATCCCGAGGCCCGGCAGGACTTCCCGGTGGAGCTGACCTATGCCGTGGACCTCGACGACAACGGCCGCCGGGACTCGGGCGAGCCGGTGCTGTTCTGGGCGGGCGAGCGCTTCGAGGACGTGGGCGAGGACGGGCTGGCGAGCGCCGAGGAGCCGGGCTACGACCCGCAGTCCAACCCGGACCCGGCCGGGGACGACTACCAGCTGATGGACAACCCCTTCGGCACCGAGGGCAACCACGCCTTTGACGAGGGCGAGCCTTACCTGGACTTCGGCCTGGACGGCGTGGAGGGCACGGCGGACTCGCCCTACGACTTCGGCGAGGGCAACGGCTACTTCGACTACAACCCCAACATCGTGCGCATGGCGGCCATGCACGACCCGGCCCGCCTGCTGAAGAACGTCTCGGATGCCCAGCTCGACAGGCTGGACTTCTACATCGACGCCGGCATCCGCGACCACCTGCGCTTCTGCCCGGCCTCCGAGTCCTTCGCCGGCATCCTCATGGCACGCGGCCGGCCGGTGGACTTCCGGGACACCTTCGCCAGCCTGCTCGAGCCCGGCTACGAGGGGCCGTTCGACATCGCGCACATCGACTGGCCGCACATCGGCCGGGACGTCATGGTGCGCTACGGCAAGCCCGACGCCACCCAGGCCGAGATCGACCGGGGCGACGGCGGCCACGTGGGCAACGGCGCCCAGGTCCTGTGGCGCTTCTTCGCGAGCGCCGCGTACGTCTCGGCCCGCTGGCCGGACGGCGACTTCGAGCCCAGCACGGCCTCGGGCCGGGTCTTCGAGGAGAGCTACGAAAGCGAGATCCTCGGCATGCCGCGGAGCTACTGGGTCTACCTGCCGCCGGGCTACGACGAGCATCCGGACAGGCGCTACCCGGTCCTGTACCTGATCCACGGCATCGGCATGCAGGCCGCGGACCTGAGCGTCTCGGCCGAGTTCTGCGACATGTGGATGCAGTCGGGCCAGATGCAGAAGTTCATCATGATCTTTCCGGACGGGCGCTGCGGGGACGAGTGCTTCTCCGGCACCTTCTTCGCCAACCAGGCCGGCCGGCACATGCCGCCCAGGCGCTACGAGGACTCCTTCGTCCAGGAGCTGCTGCCCCACATCGACGCGGTATATCGCACCCGGCCCGAAGCGGTGCTGCCGAGGGAGGCCGGCCCGTGAGGAGACTGTCGAACAACGCAGTTTTTCGACGTGCACACCTCGACATGATGCGGAGCTGCAGTGCTCTTTTCGACAATCTGGCGGTTATCGACAGTCTCTGAGCCGGGGAGGAACCATGCGAGAGGCCATCCTGCTCGCCCTGCTGGCCGCGAGCCTCCTGCTCGGCGGCTGCAAATCCGGGCCCCGGGCCGGCGAGTGCCCCGAGAGCATGGGCCTGCGCTGCATGACGCGCAAGATCTGCTCCTACGACTCGCGGCGCGGCTGCGAGCTCTGCCAGTGCGAGAGCGCCTGGCTCACCGAGCCCTACAAGCAGGGCGAGGCCACGGACGAGGACGTCGCGCCGCCCGGGCGCTAGCCGGATTTTGAAGGGGGTGCCCATGGCGGCCCAATCGCGGCTCCAGCTCGGTATGCTGTGCACGCTGCTGATCGTCTCGCTCATCGCCCCGCCCCGCGTGAGCGCTGGCGAGATCCTGGGGCGAGGCCTGGTCTGCCTGCCCAGGGGTTCGGCCAACTACTGCAGCTGGCGTCTGCTGCCCTCCGATCCTCTGGACATCGGCTTCCACGTCTACCGCGGCGCTAGCCCGCAGGACCCCGACCCCGTCCGCCTCACCGCGGTGCCCGTGGCCGGCTCGACCAACTACGAGGACGGCCCGGTGCAGGCGGGCTCGACCTCGTACTACTTCGTCCGGACCGTAGACGGCCAGGGCCAGGAGGGCCCGTCCTCCGAGCCCGCGCGCGTCACAGCCGGTGCGGCCAGCGATCACCTCAGCATGCAGCTGCAGACCGACACCATCGTCTGCCGGGTGGTGCCCGGGGACCTGAACGCCGACGGGATCCTCGACTTCGTGGCGCTCACGGCCACCTCGGGCACGGACTGCGGCAACATCCCCGCGGGCGCCACGTTCGTGATCGAGGCGTTCCTGAGCGGGGCGGGGACCTGGACCTCGACCTGGCGGCACGACACGCAGATCAACGAGAGCGTGAACGTCAACAACCACCACGCGGTCTTCCCCATGGTATGGGACCTGGACGGCGACGCGAGTGCCGAGGTGATCGTGCGCCACGGCGCCGACAGCGGGCAGATCGCGGTCCTGGACGGCCTCTTAGGGAGCGTGCGGGCGACCGTCCCGCTCCCCCACTGGCCCTTGCCTCCGGGCATGTCCGATCGCTTCTCGCCTGTCGTCGCCCGGCTGCGGGACACGACCGGCGACGGGGTGGCGGATCCCTTCATCGTGCTCCAGTGCGGTCTGTACACCGAACCGATCTACTTCCACGCCTTTCGGTTCGAGACCGGGCCGGATCGCCTCGTGGAGACGGACACGCTCGCCTACGCCGGCACGGGGCAGAACTACGGCTTCGGCCAGCACGGGCTGGCCGCGGCGGACATCGACGACGACGGCCGGGATGAGGTGCTGGCCTGCGGCCTGGCCATCGAGGATGATTTCACCCAGAAGTGGATCGTGTCGAAGCCCCACAACGACACCTGCTTCGTCGCCGATCTGGTGCCCAGCCAGCCGGGGCTGGAGGTGTTCATGGGCGAGGAGGGCGTACCGTTCCAGACGCGCCTCGTCCTTCAGGACGGACAGCTGTACGGCGGCGGCTGGCCCAGGCGTGGCCGCGAGACCCTCGGGGCCCGGCTCGGCCCCTGCGGGCAGCCGCCCGATCGCTGCCCCGCCACCCAGGGCTGCTACGACCTGGGCGAAGGGGAGTACTGCTACCGGGAGCAGCACTGGAGCTGGGAGCGGGGCTGGTGCGCTCAGCTCGACGCGGACCCGGACTTCGAGTGCTTCGAGCAGGAGAAGTACGAGGACGACCCCGACGGGCTGCCCGACGAGGTCCGGGCCCACGTCTTCAGCGCCGACGGGCTCGAGGACGAGGAGAGTGGCCGGATCACCCTGTGGCCCGTGGACTGGGACTTCGGGGAAGGCGTCAGCGAGACCTACGACTTCTGCAATCCCCCGGGGATCTCCGGCTGCAGCTGGTACTCCGGGTGGCCGGGGGACATCCTCGGCGACTCCCGCGAGGAGGTGGTGATCTTCCACACCGGCCAGTTCCGGATCTACACCAACACGGCGCTCAACGCCTCCCGTCATCCCACACCTCTCGGCGACCGGGGGTACCGGGGCAGCCTGGCGCGGGTGGGCGTGGGCTACAACATCAACTTCATGCCCGCGAGGTCCAACCAGGCGCGCGACGATCTCGTCGGCGGCTGCACGCCCACCAGCTGCGAGGCGCAGGGCAAGGACTGCGGGACGATCCCGGACGGCTGCGGCTCGACCCTCGAGTGCGGGGCGTGCGTGCTGCCGGAGACCTGCGGCGGGGGCGGCGTGCCCAACGTATGCGGCCAGGGGACCTGCACGCCCACCAGCTGCGAGGCGCAGGGCAAGGACTGCGGGACGATCCCGGACGGCTGCGGCCATACCCTGGACTGCGGCGCCTGCGGCCCGGACGAGACCTGCGTCTCCAACCAGTGCGTGCCGTCCGGCGCATGCCCGCCCGAGTGTGACGGCATGCACTGCGGCCAGCACGGGTGCGTGGGCGAATGCGGGCTGTGCGGCCCCGGCTTGACCTGCACGGACGAGGGGATGTGCGTGAACCTCGATGAGCCGGACGGCGGCTGCTCGTGCGGCGGCCGGGGCTCGGGCGGGCCGGCGATCGCCTGGCTCGCCCTGGCGGCCCTCGGCTGGCTTCGCCGCGGACGGGGACGGTGCCGGGCAGGTCCTCGATAGCCGGTCTGCCCGCCGAGGACGTCGTCCCGCCCGTGGGATTAGCGCCGTTCCGTAGGCAGCGGAGTACGGAACCGTGTAACAATTGCTGACCAGCACCCGCTGTAGGAGTTGGAACCGTGGCACCGATCAAAGGCCCCAGCAGACAAGAAGTCCTGAAGATCCTCCGCGGCTGGTTCGCCGGACGAAAGCTCCCCCTGACACTGTCCCACCAGGGCGCCCCCGCCGGCGTGATCCGCATCGAGGACGGCAAATGGTGCCTGCACCGTCTCCGGATGAACGAGGCCAGAAGAGAAGCCGACGAAGAACGGCGCCAGGCCGCCGGCGACACCTACTACGTGCCCGAGATGACCTGGCGCTTCCTCGAGCCCGGCGAGCTTCTGGCGGCATCGGAGAGCAAGAAGGACTTCCTTTCCCTGGTGGCACAGATGGACTGGCCATTCGATTGAGAGAGGGGACCATGGCACGACGATTTGTTTTGCATTCGTCGGCCGATCGAAATACAGTGAGTACAAAGTGGCGTAGATACAGCTGAAGCTTCGTTGGCGCTCGAGCAGGGAAGCGCCGCTTTCCAGACGAGCGCCGACAGGAGACGAGACGATGAGAATAAAGCTGGGCAAGGGCGGCGAGCAGATGCCTGCGGGAGATGATCCCGTGAGCTCGGGGAATGGGGGCAACGCGCAGGCGCCGATGGGACGCGGGATCAGGCGCCTGGGCGACTTCCATCAGGACTGCCGAATTCTCGATCCGCAGGCCTTCGCCGCGCGCCACGGGGCGTTCTTGCTGCACCACGGGCCGATTGCGAAGCTGCAGCTGGCCGGGAGAGGAGACAGGTTCTCGGGAGATCCCGAGACCACTCCCCATGGGAGCATTCGAAACACCATGTCCACGGAGGGCGACACGACGGCTTCCGAGAGAACCGTGGATTTTGGTGCCAACTATCTGGTCTTTCCCGTGCCTCGCGCGGACCCGCAGCGATCGGAAGACGATCTCGTCTGGTTGGGGCGCAGCGAGGACAACGACGTGATCATCCCGGGTGCGACCATCTCGGCGGTCCACGCGTTTTTGAAAAGAGAAGGGCCTGGCGATTACACCCTTCAAGACATGCATTCCAAGAACGGCTCCTTCGTCAACGACGAGCCGGTCCCGGCGCAGGGCATGGGCCAGGCGGTCAGGCTCAAGGACGGGGACCGGGTACGTCTCGGCTCGGTCAGGATGACCTTCCTGGGGGCTGCCGCCTTTCGCGCCCTGGTCCTGGCCTTGCTCGAAGACAAGATCTAGGCGGCAAAGCCCCCGCGCAGCGCTCTTCTGGCGCTGGCTGCGTTCCCGGCGATGAGCTACGATCGTTTTCGGCGGTTCCCATGTCCGGCCGCTCGTGTGTCTTAATGGTTGTAGCCGGGCGCGAACGAGCCCGGCCGCCCTTGGGAGAGCACACCATGTTGCGTGGAATCGGCCTCTTCGTCTTATCTTGCTTGCTGGCCTCGCCGGCTGCGGCGGACGGCGGGACATCCAACTGGGCCCTGCTGGTGGGTTCCAACCGGCCCGGGCGCGGACAAGAGCAGCTGCGCTTCGCGCACCGGGACGCCGAGCGCGTCCGGGGCGTGCTCGCGGAGCTGGGCGGCTTCGCGGACGGGCAGATCTGCGTGCTCGCCGACCCGGACCGCGGCGCGCTGCTCGCGGAGCTCGACCGCCTGGCTGCCTCGCTGGAGGCGGAGCAGCGAAAGGACCGCCAGAGCGTCTTCGTCTTCTTCTACTCGGGCCACGCCCGCTCGAGCGCCCTCGACCTGGGCTCGGACGCCGTCGCCCTCGACGAGCTCAAGGCCCTCCTGGCCAGGCTGCCCGCCACGGTCACCCTGGTGGTGCTCGACGCCTGCCAGGCCGGGGCCATCTCGTCGGTCAAGGGCGTGGAGCCGGCGGCCGACTTCTCGCACAACTCGGTGCGCGGGCTCGACACGGCCGGCATGGCGGTCATGGCCTCGAGCTCGGGCGCCGAGCTGAGCCAGGAGTCGGAGCGGCTCGAGGGCTCGTTCTTCACCCACCACCTGGTGACGGGGCTGCGCGGCGCGGCCGACGCGAACGCGGACGGGCGGGTCACCCTGGCCGAGGCCTACGGCTACGCCTACGACCGGACCCTGGTCTCGACCGCGTCCACGGCCGTGGGCAGCCAGCACGTCACCCTGGAGACCGACATGCGCGGCAAGGGCGAGATGGTCATCACCCGCCCGGCCGAGGCCGGGACCCGGCTGCAGCTTCCCGATTGGCTGGACGCCGAGTTGCTCGTCCACCGGGCGGCAGACCAGCACGTCATGGCCGAGATCCGCAAGGCCTCGGGCAAGGCGCTCGAGCTGGCCCTGCCGCCGGGCAGCTACACCGCCCTGCTGCGCCGCGACGAGGGCGTGACGCGCTGCGCGTTCGAGCTCGAGCCCGAGCGAACGCTCGCCTTCCGCGACCAGGGCTGCGAGGCGGTGCCCGAGGCCGAGGTGACCGTCAAGGGCGAGGCCCGCTCCGAAAGCCCGGTCGAGCGGCTGGGCTTCGAGCTCGCCCTGGGCGGTCTGTTCGAGCACCGCGACGCCTACGTGGGCCGGCTCGTCGACTTCGGCTTCGAGAAGGGCGACTGGCTCTTCGACGACCCGGCCGTGCACTACTCGGCCTCGGTCTCGGTCTCGCTGACCCGCTACCTGGCGCTCGTCCTGACCTTCGGCAACCTGGACGACGGCCACTACACGCGGGAGATCCAGGAGATGAGCGGCGAGTTCCGGCCCCAGGGCTTCGACTGGGACGCCTACCGCCTGGGTGTGGCCGTGCGCGGGCAGCTGCCGCTGCTCGACGGCTGGCTGGTGCCCTACGTGCAGGCGGGCGGGGGCCTGGCCTTCGGCATGACCGACTTCGCAGACGGCGAGCTTGCCGACTCGGAGACCCACTACGGCTACCACCTGGCGGCGGCGGCCGGCCTGCAGCTCGTGCCCAGCATCGCCTGGTGGCGGTACGTGGGCGGCTTCGCCCAGGTGGAGTACATCTACGCCCCGGTGATCGACAACCTGGTCGGCGACACGCACGACAGCGGAGGCTTCGCCTTCGTGCTCGGCGTGCGCGCGTGTTTCTGACAGGGTGTTGCGTGACACCCCGTCAATCGCTTTTCCGCGCACGAATGCGCGGCTGATCGGAGGCTGCAGGCAGTCGACAGAGCCATGAGACGACTTTTCGACAGCCTGCTGAGGAGGACTCGAGTCATGCGCTCAATACGGATCATTCGGATACGTACCTTGCTCCTGCTGCTCGTCATCGCCGCATCCTTGACCGTGCTTCCGGGCTTCTCGTCCTGCGACCCGCCCGTGCTCGACAACGCGGGCTTCGACCTGTGGTGCGG
>JAFGRB010000223.1 GCA_016935365.1 Deltaproteobacteria bacterium | reverse complement strand
CTTGTTCCCACCCACTGTCTTCACCACGGATCGGTCGAACCTCTTTGGGTCACACGGCCAAAGGCCGTGGTATTCGCTCGCAATAACGCGCGTCACCCCGAGGGAGGCGCAGCCGGGAGCGAGACCGTGAACGCGGTCTCCTCACAGGCGCGAGATCGAACCCGCAGGCTTCCCCCGTGGCGCTCCGCGATCTCCCGGCTGATGGCCAGCCCGAGCCCGCTGCCCTTCTCCCTGGACTTGGTGGTGTAGAACGGCTCCATGATGCGCGACAGGTGATGGGGAGGGATGCCCGGGCCGTCGTCCGTCACCTCGACCAGGACCTTGCCGGCGTCTCGCCAGGAGCGGATGCCGATCTTGCCTCTCTTGCCCGGCACCGTTTCCAGGGACTGGGCGGCGTTGACCAGCAGGTTGAGAAAGACCTGGCTCAGCTGCCCGGAGCTGCCGATCACGAGCAGGCCTTCGCCGAGCTCGGTCGAGGTCTCGGCGCTGCGCCGGAGCGTCGGTCCGGCGATACGCATCGCCGTGCGGATGGCCTCGTTCACGTCGAAGCGCTCGCCACTGTCCTCTTCCTTCCGGGACAGCCTGCGCATGTCGACCGCGATCTCGCCCAGCCGGTCCACGCCCTGCTCCACGTGGGAGAGCGAGTCCTGGATGTCCCGGAGGTCGCCGCTCGCGAGCAGGCAGCTCCCCTCGGCGTCTCTCGGCAGGGACCCCAGGATCTCCCGCGCGAGCGTCGCGCTGGCCGAGATGTAGGTCAGCGGGTTGCCGAGCTCGTGCACGATGCCGGCGGCGAACTGGCCGATGGTGGCCATCCGCTCCGAGGCCACCAGATCCTGCGCGAGCCGCTCGTTTCGCAGGGCGAGCGCGGCCTGGGCCGCGATGATACCGGCCGTCTCCAGGTCGGTCCTGCGAAAGTGTCGGCTCGCGTGGACCCGGTTCAGGTTGAGCACCCCGAGGACCACGTCCTGGACGGCCAGCGGGTAGATGATCCCCGAGCGGACGCGGCCATAGCTGTCGAGCCCCTCGAAGCGGGGATCGTCGCTCAGGGCGGCGGGCAGGATCGCGGGCCTGCACTCGAGGGCCACCCGACCCGCGACCCGCTCCCCGAGGGCCACGCGGGTCTCCGCCTGGACCGCCTCCGGGATCCCCGTGGCGTGGACGATCCGCAGGCATCGATCGCTGTCGAGCAGCATGACCGACACGTCATCGGCGCCTAGAAGCTCCATGGCCGTGGCCGCGATGCGCTCGTACAGGGAACGCGCTTCGCCCGAGCCGAGCATCTCCTGGCAGGCCTGGTAGAGCCTGGCCGTGACGCGCAGGCGGCGATGCTCGATCGCCCGGTCCACGGACGAGAGGAGGTCCTCCAGGTGCAGCGGCTTCTGGATGAGATCGCAGGCCCCCGCCCGCAGGCACTCGATGGCGCTGTCGAGCTCCGCGTAGCCGGTCACGACGATCACCTCCGTGTCCGGCGAGATCTCCTTGGCCGCCTTGAGCACAGCGACGCCGTCCACATTCGGCATGAGCACGTCGGTGATCACGAGGTCATACTCCGCGCGCTCGAGCTGCTCGATCGCCTGCGCGCCGTCCGCGGCCAGGTCCACCTTGTGCCCACGGTCGCCGAGCTCGAAGCCCAGCATGTCGCGCATGCCGACCTCGTCGTCGACCACGAGTATGTGTGCCTCGATCGCCATCCCGTTCACCGCATCCGCATCATGCCAGGGATTCTCCCGATCCGTCAACGCTGGCCATATCGGCGTATCGGCGCCCGGCGGTGGTAAATCGCCTCCCGACCGGCTAGGCTCGGGAGAGCGGAGCGACTGCGGTGGAAGCCAGAGGCGAGACAGTCCAGGGCGCGCGGGCGGAGGAGACCCTCGATCGGCTCTCGGGCGACTGGTGGATCTACCAGCTGCGCCGAGGCCACCGCTATACGACCGACGACGTGATCTGCGCCTGGACGGCCTTGCGCTCCAGGCCAGACGCCCTGCGGATCCTCGACCTGGGCTCGGGCACGGGCGCGCTGGGCATGCTGGTGCTGGCGCGCCTGCCGCCCGAGGCGCGGCTGGTGGGCGTCGAGATCCAGCCCGAGAGCGTCGCCCTCGCCCGGCGAAGCGCGGCGCGAAACGGGCTGGAGTCGCGGGCCGAGTTCCGCCGGGGCGACCTTCGCGATCCGGCGCTGCTGGGCTCGGAGCGTTTCGACCTGGTGCTCGCCAACCCGCCCTACCTGCGGGCCGACAGGGCCACCCACTCTCCCTACGCCCACCGGCGCACGGCCCGGCTCGAGCTGCACGGCGACGTCTTCGACTACTGCCGGGCCGCAAAGCGCTGCCTGACCGACGGCGGGATCTTCTGCTTCTGCCACGCGGCGGCCGATCCGCGCCCCGAGCTGGCCGCAGCCGAGGCCGGGCTCGCCGTCCTGGCCCGCCGGGAGGTTCGCTTTCGGCAGGACAAGGCGCCCCGCATCGCGGTCTTCCGCTGCGCCGAGCGCGGGCAGCGCGCGGACGAGCCGCCGATCGAGGTGCGGCGGGCCGACGGGACGCGAAGCGAGGCCTACGTCGCGATCCGCCGCGAGCTCTGCATGGAGGCCTGAGCCTTGCGCGACTTCCGGGCCCTGCTGGCCGACGAGCGATTCTGGGACCGGTGCACCCAGGCCATCTACGAGCGCTGCGGCGAGCCGCTGGACGACTGCTGCCTGCAGAACCGCGAGGAGGTGATCGGCCTGTGCGAGTTCATCGAGGCGCAGGGCGTGCGCTCGTACCTCGAGATCGGGGTGTGGACCGGCCGGCTCGTCTCGGCCCTGCAGCGCGTGTTCGGCTTCGAGAAGGTCTCGGCCTGCGATCACGGCTGGGCCGAGCGCTGCGGATTTGCGATCCACCTGCCGCCGGGCTGCCGCTTCTGCCGGGCCGACTCGACGAGCCGGGGCTACCTCGAATTCCGCGCGGCGCTCGGGCAGGTGGACCTGGTCTTCATCGACGCGGCCCACGGCCAGGTGCGGCGCGACTTCGAGATCAACCGCGGCTTCCCGCACCGATTCCTGGCCTTTCACGACATCGCCGGCCAGGGCCGGCACACGGCCGCCGTGCAGCGCTTCTGGCGCGAGCTGGACTCGGGGATCAAGGTCTCAGAGATCGTCCGGCCCCACCGGGAGCTGGGGCGCGAGTGCTCCGACATGGGCATCGGCATCTGGGCTGCGCGTTAGATCTCCAGCGCTCCGATGGCCTCGAGCTCGCGCACGGCCCAGCGGGCGAGCTCCCCGATGTCCGCCCGGTAGTAGCCGCGGCCGATCCAGCGTCCGGGCATGCGCAGCCCGGCGCAGTCGACGAAGCGCTGCAGGATCCCGGCCTCGCGGGTCTCGTAGGCCCGCCCGGCCAGCATGCTGAGGCGCAGCAAGGCGCGGTGGAAGCCCTCGGGCTCTTCGATGGCCAGGCCGTCGGCGCGCAGGTCGCGCATCAGCCGCCGCTGCTCCTGCATGTCGACGAAGAGATCGATGGCCCGGTCTCGCTCGGCCGTGCTGCTCATGCCGGCTGCGAAGTCTCTGAGCTGCCCATCCCAGCCGTCGAAGTCGAACGACGGCTCCACGCCGGCCGCGGCCTGCACCTCGATCCCGGCGCCGAAGACGCTCGTGCCCGCGCCGTCGACCCAGGGCTGGAGCCGGGTGCGCGCTTCCACCGCGCCCAGGCCCACCATGGCGATGGCCACCAGGGCGAAGCACTCCTCGACCGGCCAGTCCGGATCGCGCGCGGCGCTTTCGAGCTCCGCGCCGAGCAGGGCCGTGAAGCGCGCCAGGCTCTCGCCCAGCAGCCGCCGATAGATCGCCACCTGGGCCCGGCGCAGCGCCGCGCTCAGGTCCTGCACGCAGCCCGGGTCCCACTCGCACCACAGGCGCTGGCAGTCCGCCTCCGGCATGCTGTCGAGCAGCAGGCCCGGGTGGCAGACGATCAGGGGCAGGAAGTCTCCGTCCACGAGACCATTCATGGCCCAAAAAGCGCTTCCGTGGCAAGCGCCGCGGGCCTGATAGATTCCGGCTGGCGTTTCGAGGCGCTCGCGATATGATGGCCGCGCACAGAGGAGAACGGTACGGCGTGCCCGACGAGCCTTCCGAAATCCCCGGCATCCAGGAGCCCCTCGAGGTCCTGAGCGTCTGGTGCATGCTGAGCGTGGCCGGGGTCTATCTCGGCGACTGGCTCGGCACGCTCTCGCTGGGGCCGGTCTACGCGCGCTCGAGCCTGCTGGCGACCACCTGCGCGGGGGGCCTGCTGGGCCTGGGCATGGGAGCCGGGCAGTGGTGCATGCTGCGCCGGCACCTGCAGCGCGCCTGGCTGTGGGTCCCGCTCAGCGCGCTGGGCTTCGCCGCGATGGCGGCCCTGGACGGCCTCGCCGAGCCGCTCAAGCGGCTGGCCCTGCTCGAGATGATCGTCAGCGCGGGCATCGGCGCGCTGTGGGGCGCGCTCGGCTGGATCTACCTGCGCCGGCAGCTCGAGCACGCCGTGTGGTGGATCGCGGCCTGCGCGGCCGCGGTCTTCCTGCAAGCCCACGTGGGACGCGTCGCGGTCTTCTTCGGCGCGACCAAGTGGGTCCTGGACGGGCTATACGCGCTGGTGCTGTCGGCTTGCACCGGCTATGCCATGTTGCTCTACCTGGACCGCAAGCCGCCGGAGAAGGAGAGGCCCGAGCCGCTCTTCCGCTCCCTGCGCCCCGCAGAGCCGCGGCGCCGGCCGCGCCCGCCCGCCGGCATCGGCACGGACGCCGCAGCACCGGGCACCCGCGCGGGCCGGCCGGCAAGGCCAGCGGCGCAAGCTGCAGCGCTGAGCCCCGGCGGGGGCCGGACGGCAGGGCCAGCGGCGCAAGCCCCCGCAGCCGGCCTCGACCTGGACGCCGCAACACCGGGCACCCTCGCGGGCCGGCCGGCAAGGCCAGCGGCGCATGCTGCAGCGCTGAGCCCCGGCGCGGGCTGGCCGGCAGGGCCAGCAGCGCAAGCCCCCGCAGCCGGTCTCGACCCGGGCGCCGCAGCGCCGAGCCTGGGGCCGGACGCAGCGGCGCGGGCCCCGTCCAGAGGCGATCCAGGCCTGCCGCCGGAGATGGTGCTCGGCAAGCGCCGCATCCCGCTCGAGAAGACCCACGAGCCCGGCACCCTGGCCGCGATCTTCGAGTTCGGCCTGCCCCGCCGCCCGCGCCGGGCCCGGCTGCGCGTGCGCTACTCGGGCATGTCGGCGGCCACCCGCAAGCGCTACCGCCAGCACGCCCAGCTCAACGAGGCCGTGATCATGGAGTTCCACCCCCGGGGCCGCACGCTCGACGAGCAGGTCGAGTACGTCCAGGCCATGCCGGTCGAGCACTTCGCGCGGGCCAACCGCGTCCTGTTCGTGTCCCGCTCCGAGGGCAGCCCGCAGGCCGACAACCCCTTCCGGCTGCACGCCGCCTCGATCGAGTTCGACTGGTAGCCCATGCGCACGCCCGCCGCACAGGAGATCGGATTCAGCCCGGCCAACCAGCGCCGCCTGGACGCGCTCGTCGAGGGCCTGGCCGCCGGCTCGCCGGCCTGCTTCGACCTGGACGGCACCTGCCTGAAGCACGACGCAGGCGAGGCGGTCTTCTTCTCCATGGCGCTGGAGGGCTACCTGGAGACCGATCTGGACGGTCCGGCGCTCATCCGGTCCTATTTCGACAAGCAGGGCCAGGAGGGCAAGTCCAACGCCGAGCTCTGGCTGGCCCTGCTGCTCGCCGGCCGCAGCCCGGACGAGGTCCGGGCGTACAGCCGGGCGGTCATCGAGCGCGAGCTCGCAAGGCCGCTCGGCCGCGAGCGCGTCTCGCCCGGCGTGGAGATCGCCACGGGCCTGCGGCCCTACCGGGCCATGGGCGAGCTCATGCAACGGCTGGAGCGCGCCGGGCTGCGGTGCTGGATCGTCTCGGCCTCCAACCGCTGGACCGTCGAGGCCTGGGCCGAGCGCTTCCTGCCCGTGCCGGCCGAGCGGATCATCGCCGCCCAGCCGGCGGTCGAGGGCGGCCGCATCCAGCCCCGGCTGGCCGCCGGGCTGCCGATGACCTACGGCCCGGGCAAGGTCGAGGCGATCGACGCCTGCATCGGCAGGCGCCCCGCGCTGGCCGCGGGCAACTCCATCAATGACTGGCAGATGCTCTGCGCCGCCTCGCACTGCCGGCTGGCCATCGCCCCGGGCGCGGCGCTGCGGGCGCGGATCGACGCCCTGCCGGCAGGCGAGGCCCCGAGCTGGATCGTGCAGCCCGACTTCTACGCCCGCACCGGCGAGGACGGGAGGGAGAGGCGATGAGCGAGAGGATGCGCTGCTTCGTCGCGGTCCGCTTCAGCGACGAGCTGGTGGCGTCGCTTGACGATCTCACGCGAGCGCTGCGCCGCAAGCTGGACCCGCACGAGCTCTTCAAGTGGGTCGCGGCGGACAAGATCCACCTCACCCTGCAGTTCCTTGGCGACGTGGACGCCGGGCTGGTGCCCAAGCTGGCCGGCGGGCTCTCGGGCGCCTTCGCCGACATCGGGCCCTTCGAGGTCGCGCTCGCCGGCGCGGGCGCCTTTCCGAGCGCCTCCCGGCCGCGGGTGCTCTGGACCGCGGTGCACCGGGGCGCGGACGGGCTCAAGGCCCTGCACTCGGCCACCGTCCAGATCACCGAAGGCTTCGGCTTCGAGCCCGAGCAGCGGCCCTTCCAGCCCCACGCGACCCTGGCGCGCCTGCGCCGCAAGAAGAAAGCCCCCGATTTATCGAAAGAAATCGCCGGATTCGCCGACCGCCAGGCAGGTGGCTGTCAGATCGGTGCCGTAGACTTGATCCGCAGTCAGCTGCGACCCGACGGGCCGGTCTACACGACACTTGACAGCTTTCCGCTGGGCCGCTAGGATACTGAACGGATGAACAGGTCCCGAAAGGAAGGAGATCCCATGAGCGACATGGCGGACAAGGACAGGCAGCGGGCCATCGATCTGGCCATCGGCTCCATCGAGAAGCAGTTCGGCAAGGGCGCCATCATGCGGCTCCGGGACGGCCAGGTCGCCGAGGTGCCTGTCATCCCGACCGGCTCGCTGGCCCTGGACATCGCCATCGGCCTGGGCGGGGTGCCGCGGGGCCGGGTGATCGAGATCTTCGGGCCCGAGTCGTCGGGCAAGACCACCCTGGCGCTGCACATCATCGCCGAGGCCAACCGGCAGGGAGGCATGGCGGCCTTCATCGACGCCGAGCACGCCCTGGACGTCAAGTACGCCCGCAAGCTGGGGGTGAACACCGACGAGCTGCTGGTCTCCCAGCCCGACACCGGCGAGCAGGCCCTGGAGATCGCCGACATGCTGGTGCGCTCGGGCGCGCTGGACGTGCTGGTGATCGACAGCGTGGCCGCGCTCGTGCCCCGGGCCGAGATCGAGGGCGAGATGGGCGACAGCCACATGGGCCTGCAGGCCCGGCTGATGAGCCAGGCGCTGCGCAAGCTGACCGGCACGATCTCGAAGAGCCGGACCTGCGTCATCTTCATCAACCAGATCCGCATGAAGATCGGCGTCATGTTCGGCAACCCCGAGACCACCAGCGGCGGCAACGCGCTGAAGTTCTACTCCAGCATCCGCCTGGACATCCGGCGCATCGGCGCCATCAAGAAGGGCCAGGACGTGACCGGCAACCGCACCCGGGTCAAGGTGGTCAAGAACAAGCTGGCGCCGCCCTTCCGCACCTGCGAGTTCGACATCCTCTACGACGAGGGCATCTCCAAGACCGGCGACCTGGTCGACCTGGGCGCCGAGGCCGGCATCCTCGACAAGAGCGGCTCGTGGTACTCGTTCTGCGACGAGCGGATCGGCCAGGGCCGCGACAACGCCCGCGCCTTCCTCATCGAGCACCCCGAGGTCCAGCGCACCCTCGAGCTGCGCATCCGCGAGCACTATGGGCTCATCCCCAAGGAGGAGCCTCCCGCGCCCGGCCCCGAGGCCGAGCAGCCCGACGGCGGCAACGGCAAGCCGGCCGGCGAGCGGCCGCAGCCCGTCTCGCCCAAGAAGCGCAACGCCCGCGCCTGAGCGGCCGCTCCTTCCGATCGATGCACCCCTCCCAGCGGAAAAGGAAAGCGCTCCTGCTGCTTCGCTACCTCGCCAGGGGAGACCGGCAGCTCCGCGCGGGCGAAGCCGTCAGCCAGGCGAGGGCGTCCAGGCACTTCAAGGAGAAGCTCGAGGACCTGTTGGGTGGACGAGATCCGACGCGCCGATGACCCGGCGCGCACCACTTCCGGAATACGACGGCCGTGAGAAGCTTTCCACCCGCGGCCTTCTGCTGATAGCATGGATCGCATGGGATCCATGCATCGGGCGGCCGAGTCGGCCGATCTCGTGCTCGACAAGCCCCTGGCGGTCCGCGTCGGGGGGCGGGAGATCCTGCTGGTCCGGACGGCAGAGGGCTTGTTCGCCCTGGAGGATCTCTGCCCCCACGCCCAGCAGCCGCTGTCGACCGGAAAAGCCACGGGCTCGCTGCTCACCTGCAAGCACCACGGGGTGCGGATCGATCTCGGGACCGGGCGGGTCGTCGAGAGCATGGGCTTTCTGGGCCTCCAGCCGGTCGAGCGCTTCGAGCTTCGCGAGGAGGCGGGCGCGATCTGGATCGAGCTACCCGAAGAGGCCCACTAGTCCTGAAACAAGTGCGGCTTTCCAAGCCGCGTTTGTTTTCAGGGCTGGCCGCCCGCAGGGCGGTCGTTTTGGGGTGAAGCTGCTGGAATCGTATTCCAGCAGCGAGGGGGCTTTGCGAAAGCCCCCTGAGAGACTAGTATGCAGCCGCTTCCGGGGCGAAGTTGGACAGGAAGGCAGCCAGGCGGGAGCTGCGCGGCTCGCCGACCTGCTGGCGCTGGGGGTCGAGCTGGAAGTAGCTGACCTTGTCCGGCTCCACCGCGGCGATCTGGACCGGAAGCTGGTAGACCCCGGGCGAGAGCATGCAAAAGATCCGCTCGAAGACCTCCTTGGGCAAGACCCGCGGCGCGCCGAAGGGCTGGCCGTCGATGTCGACGCCCACGTAGCGGATCTCGGTACCGTCGTCCTGCTCCACCAGGGTGTTCATCACCCAGACCTCGCCCGGCACGGGCAGGGGCTGGCCGCCCAGCTCGCCGATCGTGGCCGGATCCGGCGCCGCCGCGGCCGGCGCCTCGGGCAGCTGGACCGGGGCCGGCGCCCGGACCTGAACGTCGGCGGTGCCCAGCAGCCCGGCCACGAAGTCCTCCACGCCGGGGAAGTCGCCGAGCTCGAAGTGCCCGCTCCAGACCACCCCGTCCGGGGTGACCACCTTGCCGGCCAGCGAGGTCGGCCCGTCCACCCGGGCGGCGAAGCGGATCCGCTTGCCGGCCGCCGTGAGGTCCTTCTGCATCACCGCCCCGGGCAGGACCACCGCAGCCTCGCCCAGCATCTGGCCGAGCTTGCCCAGGGTGACGAGCTCGGCCGGGCGCGCGGTGGGCACCGTGTCGGGGGACCTGGCCGTCCCGGCCAGCACGGGCGGCGGCTGCTCGAACTGGGGCTGCTCGGCCCGGGCCGCGGGCTTTTCGACCTTGCGCTCCACGGCCTTGTCGGCCAGGTCGCCGACCGCGAGCTCCAGGTCCATCCTGTCGTCCATGCCCTCCAGGGGCACCGGGACCGGCTCGACCGGCGTCGCATCCCTGCCGATCCGCGCGAGCTCGGTGATGAAGAGCCCGCGCTCGTCGCCCTCCAGTCGCGCCTTGCCCACGCCGGTCAGATCCAGGCTGGCCACGGCCCGAAGCCGCACTTCGTCGATCTCGGTCGACAGGCCCAGACCGTTCAGACGCCTCTGGAGCTGCTCGACGGCGGAGGCCCGCTGCTCCAGGCGGATCCGGACCTGGTCCAGGATCCGGGACACGTCCCGCAGGTCGAAGAACTGCTGGGGCGGCAGGCCGCGAAGCGAGGGTGGCTGAAGGAAGAGGAGCTGGTCGTGGCCGTGGACCAGGAAGTCGATCCTGGGGATCGGCTCGCCGGTCCGGGGGTGGAGCAGCGCGCCGCGCGTCTCGAAGCTGCCCTCGAGGCGCTCCTGATCGGCGGACATCTTGCTCGATACGCCCAGCGCCTCGAGCTTGCGCAGGGCGATCTGGTTCAACCTGGCTCGGGGGATGCGGGCGTCGCGCATGGGATCTCCACCTGGCGTTCGTTTCGTACCGGGCGAAGACGATAGCAGCTTTCCGCCCACCCCCTCAACCATCAATCCATCTCGAGCCGCGGATGGAGATGTCGCCAGTGGGGGGGGTGGTATACCCACCCCCATCCATCTATCTCGAGCCGCGGACGGAGATGTCGCCAGTGGGGGGGGTGGTATACCCACCCCCATCCATCTATCTCGAGCCGCGGACGGAGATGTCGCCAGTGGGGGGGGGGT
>JAFGRB010000222.1 GCA_016935365.1 Deltaproteobacteria bacterium | reverse complement strand
CAGACACCCCGATCGCAGGTGTAGCCGCCCGGGCAGGGGTGGTCGCTGCTGCAGGCCTTGCCGTCGAAGTCGAGCCCGCCCACGCAGTTCGCTGCCAGGACGAGCAGGGACGCCAGTGTGATGCGGCAGGCCATCGTATTCATTCGTGCTGCAATCCTAGCACGCCTCGGCTCCAGCCGTCACGCGGCTAGGGGATCCGGAGCACCTGTCCGCTCTGCCTGCCGGTCCAGACGAGGCCCGCGGGCCCGGCGGACAGACCGCCCGGCAGGGACCAGACGCCCGGCAGGTCGAAGCCCGGCGCGTCGGGCAGCAGGCGGGCCAGGGCATAGCGACAGGTCCAGTACACGGTCCGGCCGTCGACCGCGATGCGATCGGGCTGGGGCGGGCTGTGATCGAGGAAGTCATAGCGGCCGGTCAGGGGGTTCAGCAGGCAGACGCCGCCGCTGTACGGCCAGCCCTCGTAGTAGGCCGAGAAGAGGACCTGGGGCGGATTGGATACCGGGTAGCCGGCCACGTCGCGCGGCACCACGCTCATGCCGAAGTCCGAGGCCGGCACGATCGTCTCGACCTCGCCGCTGCCGGGGTCGATCCGGCCGATGCGCCGCTGGCCGAGCTGCGCGTCGCCGCGCTCGGTGAAGTAGATGAAGCCCTCGATCTCGGCGATGCCGCCCAGGCCGTCGAAGCCTTCAGCGAGCAGCGCGCCGCCGCCCTCCAGGCTGCCTCGCCAGATCTCGCCTTGCGTGGCCAGGGTGACGAAGCCGCCCTCGCACAGCACGTCGTTCGGCCCATCCGCGAGACCCGCGATCCACACCTCGACCCGGCCGTCTGCAGCGCGGATGCGGCTCAGCCTTCCGGCGCCCGTCTCGCAGACCAGCAGATGCCCCTGGCAGGCTGCGATCGCGCCCGGCTCATCGAGACCGAGCGCGACGATCTCGACCGCTCCGTCTGCATGCAGGCGCAGCAGCCTGCCCGCGCCACGCTCGGCGACGAAGAGGCTGCCGTCCAGCTCGACGATGCCCATGGGCCGGTCCAGTCCGTCCGCCAGGCGATCCGGGCCCGGCGTCGGCGGACCGTAGGCCATCTCGGGAGCCCGGCGGCCGATGTCGGCAGCGGGATCGAGAGTTCCCCGCAGTGCGGGCTCGGCCTCCTCGGCGCTCCAGGCGCAGCGGAAGCCGATGTCCTCGGCGCGGGACGCCGGTGGGACCGCCCGGCGGGCGTGGGTGCGCAGCTGGAGCGCGGAGTCGACGAAGCCGCCGCCGCGCACCACCTTGAACGCACCGCTCGAGGGTCCGGTCGGATCGACCTGGGCCTCGTCCGGGTAGGGGGCATACCAGTCGGCCACCCACTCGGCCACGTTGCCGGCCAGGTGGGAGGCGCCCTCGGGGCTCCGGCCGTCCGGGAGCGCGTCGATGGTCACCGGCCCAGCGCTGCAGGGCACCGAGCCGGTGAAGAACGCTGCCAGGCGGCAGCTCGGGCTCGCATCCCCCCAGGGAAAGGGCCGGTCGTCCTGGCCGGCTGCAGCTCGCTCCCACTCGGCCTCGGTGGGCAGGCGCTTGCCGGCCCAGGCGCAGAAATGGGCGGCCGCCTGCCAGGTGAGCTGGCGGATCGGCTCGCGCTCCGCGCCTGGCCTGGCGAGGTAGCCGCCGGCGACACGGTCGATCGGCTGATCCGGATCGAAGTGGGTCTCGCCGCCTGCCCAGGTCAAGAAGAGCGCGAAGTCCGAGACGCTCACCTCGTCCCGATCGAGGTAGAAGCGCCCGAGGCGCACCTCGTGCTCGGGCGTCTGATCGATGAACCACTCGTCCCCGTACGGACCGGGCGTGCCGCCGGGGTGGCCCATCCGAAAGACACCTGCCTCGAACTCGACCATCGCATCCAGGTCGAGCGCGGGCGCGGTCGGGCGCTTCTGGGCCCTGGCTGCTGCGGACAGCAGACCGATCGCCGCAGCGCAGAGGCCGACCGCGATGCCCCGGCCGGGAATCATGGGTCCGACTCCGCAAGGCGGCTCGCGCCGAGGGGCCTGGCGTTCAGCAGCGCCCACCAGATCTCGTTGAGCTGCGGTTGCCAGCGGTGGGCGACCGAGTCCAGGCGGAAGTAGAAGAGCGCATCGTCGGTCCAGCCCTGCTCCTCCAGCAGCTCGACCAGGCAGTCGGAGGCCGCGACCGTGCCGCAGTTGCGGCCCTGCGAGCAGGCGTCCGCTGGCCGGCAGTCGATGCGCACATCGGGATCGACCGTGCCGTGCACGAGCACCAGCGGCACGTGCCGTCCGCTGTAATGCTGGATGCGCTCGTGGTAGCCGTACTCGACGAAGCCGGACTGGCAGCAGGCCCCGGCGAAGAGATCCGGTCTCTCCAGGGCGGCGATGAGCGCCATGGCGGCTCCGCGGGAGTGGCCGGTGACGAAGATCCGGCTCGCATCCAGCGAGTACTGCGCGGCGAGATGATCGACGAGGCGCTCCAGGAAGACGAGATCCGGGTGGTTCTCGGCCCCGGAGCGCCACGGCCAGTCGGTCCACCAGGCCCACTTGAAGTCGCTCCAGCGCCACTGCTGCTCGACGAGCACCAGGATGAAGCGGTGCAGCTCGGCCGTGCGCATGAGCTCGGTGTACTGGGCCGTCTCGGCCACCGAGACGCGGTGTCCAGGCAGGTACAGCACCAGCGGCGCCGGCGTGTCGGGGCGGTAATGCGCCGGCACATACAGGCGGTAGTGGCGCATGATGCTGCCCGAACCCTCTCCGTCGGGCGTCCCGATGGCTCCTTCGATATGGCCGGTCCAGTGCTCGCTGCCGCCGGTGCCCGCGCTCGCGTCGGGCGGGCGCGGATCGGAAGGCTCGCGAAAGGCGCATGCGCCGGCGTGCAGGTGGAGCCGGTCGCCGAGCGCGCAGGCGCTGCGGCAGTCGTCCCAGTCGGTGCCGTAGGTGCAGTTGCCCGGCTCGTCGCAGACGCCGTCACGCGCCCATCGGCAAGCGTTGGCGTCGGGCGGCAGAGCGGTCGAGAAGGTCCAGGCGAAGGGCTCGGTCATCCGGTTGCCCGCGAGGTCGGAAGCGAGCACCGAGCAGCTGTAGGTCGCGTCGCCGACCAGGCCGCGCAGGAGCCGGAACCGGACCCGCGCCGCTTCCTCTCCCGCCGGCTCGATCTCGATCGACTTGAAGGGCTGTATCTCGAGCTGGACCGCCGCGACCGGCTCGTCGAAGAGGATCTCGATCGCGTCCGCAGAGGCGTCCACCTCATCGCCTTCGGGCTCGACCTGCAGCACGCCTGGCGGGGTGGTGTCCTCTTGAGGCAATCGCTCGCCGAAGCTGCAGGCGAGCTGGCAGAGCAGCGCAGCGAGCAAGGAGATCCGCAAGCCCCTCCGCTCGGCTCGATTCTCCGATGCTGCGATGGGCCGGACGGTGTTCATCCCTCGTACAGCGTCCGCAGGGCCTGGTCCAGCTGGCGCTCCATGCAGCCGACGATCAGGTTGCGCAGATCGCCGGCGCTCGTGCGCAGCGCCTCGTAGTAGTGCTGGCGCTCGACGTCAGGGAGGATGATCGGGTAGTAGCCCGCCCGGATGGTGAAGAGGTTCATCAGCAAGCGCGCGACCTTGCCGTTGTCGATGTCGAAGGGGAAGATCCGCATGAATCGGAAGTGCACCTCGGCCGCCTGGTGAATCGGGTGCAACTGCTTGAACTCCTTGCCCTTGAACCCGCGCACCATCTTGTTCATGGCATAGGATATCTTGCCGGGATCCAGGATCTCGTGGAAGTAGGTCCGGTGGATGGGGATGTCCTTGCGGTATGTTCCGCCCGTCTGGCCCTGGAGGCCGTGCGACAGGGCGATGTGCAGTGCCTTGATGAAGGCCAGGGTCGGCATCCGCTTCGAGTCGGTGGCGAACTTGCGGGTCTTCTCGATGGCGTTCTTGTGGTTGCGGATGCGCTGGTAGGTGGGGATCAGGATGCCGTCGCCTACGGTGGCGTGATCCAGGGCCGCCTTGAGGTCGAAGATGTCGAGCACCGCACCCTCGAGGGCGTTTTCATGGAAGATCCAGGAGACCTCGAACTTCTCGTCGAAGTCGGCCAAGGATGCCTTGTCCCTGCGCAGGATATGCCGCAACTCCTCGGTTTTGTCATCGATATCGAAATAGACGGTACGCACCGGCTCTCGCCTCGCGTGCTGGCTTTGGACTGCGGTGGCGCCATTGCCTAGCACATTCGGGCACATTTGTCAAAGACGAAGCGGATCGCCCCCGCTTGATTCGGCCCAATACATTGGAATAGTTGACGAAAAGTGTGATTGGGATCCGGCTCACAGGGAGACGAAGAACGACAGGCAGGCCTGGTCGATGAGCGATTTCTCCAGCTTCGGTTGTATGTTGCGGAACTTGGCCACGTCGATCAGCAGGTTGATGATATCGCGCGGGTGGCAGGAGCGCAGCTCCATGTCGTACTCCTTGTAGTAGCGCTCGATGATGTAAGTGGCCGCATCGTCGGAGTAGCGGATCCCCTTGGCCCCGCAGACCAGCCGGAAGATCTGACGGTACTCCGGCTCGGAGGGGTTGTGCACCTCGATCTTGTACTTGATCCGCCGCAAGAAGGCCTCGTCCACCAACTCCTTGGGATCGAGGTTGGTGGCGAAGACGATCAGCTGGTCGAAGGGGATCTCGAACTTCTTGCCGGTGTGCAGGGTGAGGAAGTCGATGTTCTTCTCCAGCGGTACGATCCAGCGGTTGAGCAGGTCGGTGGGGTGGACGCGCTGGCGCCCGAAATCGTCGATCAGCAGCATGCCCCCGTTGGCCTTGACCTGGAAAGGAGCCTCGTAGAACTGGGTCGTGGGGTTGTAGATCAGGTCCAGCGTCTCGAGGGTCAGCTCGCCGCCGACCATGACCGACGGACGATTCGAGAGCATCCAGCGCTTGTCGAACTCGGGCCCCGACTTCTTCTGGACCGGGCGCTTGACGCCCGACAGCGGCGGGGGCGAGGTCGAGCGATCCAGGTCGACCGGGACGTGGTTGAGCGGGTCGAAGACCTTGATGACCTGCCCGTCCACCTCGATGGCATGCGGGACGAAGACCTCCCCGCCCAGGATGTCGGCCACCATCTCGGCGACCGTCGTCTTGCCGTTTCCGGGCGGGCCGAAAAGGAACAGAGAGCGGCTGGAGTTGATGGCCGGCCCTACCCGGTCGAAGAAGTCCGGTGGCAGGATCAGGCTCTTGAAGTGGTCGAGGAGCATGTCCTTGCCGATGAAGGGCACGTCCTGCATCTGAAGGCGCACCAGCGAGGTGTACTGATCGAGCGGCACGGGCGCCTTGCCCACGTATGCGGTCCGCGCCACCGCTTCGCGGGCCACCTCCCGGCCGCGCTCGGTGAGCGTGTAGGAGAAGGACGCGCGGCCGAATCCCTTGCCGCCCTTCATCTCCACCAGCCGTTCCTCGGCCAGGAAGTTGATGACATCCTCGACCACGCCGGTGAACGGCAGGCCCATGGTGTCGGCGATGGACACGCCGGTCAGCACGCCGCTGTAGTACAGCATCTTGGCTGCCAGATCGGTCAAGAAGCCCAGCTGCAGCCCGGTCTCGCCGATGTCTCGCGCCTGAGGGGGGGCGAGGTCGAGGATCTCGGGCCTTTCCAGTCCGTATGGGTTCTGGCTCATGTCTCACCTTTCGAGCGCTAGCCGCGACGGGCTAGCCCTTGACACCGCCGGCCGTCAGGCCGCCCACCAGATGCCTCTGGAGCAGGAAGAATAGCGCCACCACGGGCAGCGAGACAAGGATGGCCCCGGCGGCAAAGTGTCCCCACTCCACGGTCGTGGATGATACGAAACCGTTCAGCATGACCGGCAGCGTCGTGGACGTCTCCTCGTTCATGAACGTGGCGGCCAGGATGAACTCGTTCCAGGCCGTCATGAAGGAAAACAGCGCCGTCACGGCGATGGCCGGACGCGCCAGCGGCAAGATGATGCTCCAGAAGATCCGCACCCGGCTGGCGCCGTCGATGATGGCCGACTCCTCCAGCTCTTTGGGGATCGTATCGAAGTAGCCCTTGAGCATCCAGACGCAGAAAGGGATGGCGGTCGTGGAGTAGACCAGCACCAGACCCAGCAGCTGATCCAGCAGCCCGAGGCGCTCGACAAGGATGTAGAGCGGGATCATCATCATGGTGCCCGGGAACATCTGGATCACCAGAAAGCTCAACAGGCCGGCCCGGCGGCCTGGAAAACGGAAGCGGCTGAAGGCATAGGCGGCCGTGGTGGCCAGGAAGATGCCGATCAGGGTTGTGATCAGCGAGACGATGACGCTGTTGGCCAGCTGGTGTCCGAAGAGCCAGATCTCCTTGCGCTCCATGGCGCCGGTGGGCTCGTCGCGGATCATGAGCTCGCGCGCGTTGTCCCTGCTGGGCTCGGCGAGCCAGGCGAGCAGCGCCGCCTTCGTGCGCCTGGCGCCCACCGAACGCAAGTCGCCTCCCAGTCCCTCGCGCCCGAACTCGCCCAGCATGTGGCAGGCGAAGCAACCCTTCTCGCGCAGCTTCGCTGCTGCCGCTTCCGGCACCGCCCACTCGTCTTCCTCCTCCTCGTCCTCGTCCCCGCTCGCCGGTTTGGGCGGCGGGGGGATCGATGCCAGGAAGGCGGCCAGCTGCTCGATGTCCGCATCGCTCAGCGCCGGCCCCAAACCTTCGACCTTGCTGCTGCCCACCACATCGCTGAAGTTCTTCCAGGTGAGCCGGTCTGCATCGGGCAGCGGCACCAGGCTCATGTCGAAGGTCTGCTGGTCCTGGAATGCGATCTGGATGACCTTGGCCACCGGGAAGAGCACGGCCAGGGTAAACATCGCCAGGAAGACGTGCGTGACCACGCGCCCGGTCTTGGTGGACCGTTCCATCAGTCGAACGCTCCTTCCGTGGCCCTGGTGATCCGGTTGGTCATGAGGGTGTAGAGGAACAGGATGACGAAGATGAGCGTGGAGTAAGCCGCCGCGTAACCATAGCGATCGCCGCGCTCGAATGCCCAGCGGAAGGCCTCGATGACCAGGATGTCGGTGCCGCCGTTGGGCGCACCGCGGCTGACGAGATAGATGATGTTGAACATGTTGAAAGTCCAGATGGTGCCCAGGATGATGGCCGGGAAGAGCGCCGGCTTGAGAAGCGGCAGCGTGATGTGCCTGAACTTTCCCCAGCGGCTGGCGCCGTCGACGTCGGCGGCCTCGTAGAGATCCCTGGGGATGGACTGCAGGGCCCCCAGGGCGACCACCATCATGAATGGAAAGCCGAGCCAGCAGTTCGTGATCAAGTTTGCGACGAAAGCGCTGGGCGTCGATTGCCACCAGGAGTAGCCCTCGATGCCGAGCATGTGGTTGATCACCCCGTCGTCGGCGTCGAACATGCCGCGCCAGATGATGGCCGTGATGTAGTTCGGGATCGCCCAGGGGATGATCAGCAGCACCCGGTAGAGCCCCTTGAGCTTCAGCAGCGGGTTCTTCAGCAGCAGAGCCAGGCCGAGGCCCATGGCCACGTGCAGCACGACGTTGGCGCCGGTCCAGACGATGGTGATGAAGAGCTTGTAGTAGAAGGAGAACGGGTCGTCGATCGCATACTCCCGGGATGCCAGGATGTCGACGAAGTTCTTGCCGCCCACGTAGAAGTACTCGCCCTGGTAGTAGCGAAAGAGGCTCAGCCCCAGCCCGGCGACGAAGGGCACGAAGACGAGCAGCAGGATGGCCAGCATGGCCGGCGAGATGTAGGCGTAGGCGCTCTTCTCCTGCCACGCCTCGCCCATCATGCGCTTGAACCGCCGCCAGAACACGGCGATGAAGCCGAGCAGGGTGAGCAGGCCGCCGCCGATCCCCCAGCCCACCGCCCGGGCGAGCTCGCCCTCGTTGGAGCCGGCCTCCTTGAGCGCCTGGCCCTTGCGGAACTCCTCGATCTGGATGCGGGTGCGCAGCTGGGCCTCGGCCAGGGCCTGCTCGGGCGTCGCCCGGCCCGTGACCGTGTTGACCAGCGCGTGGTTCATGGGCACCCAGACCATGCGCATCTCGGGGCTGTTGCGCATGGGCACGGCGTGCTTGAGCTGCTCGCGGAAGACCATCAGGACGGGGTCGCTTCGGGCCTGCTGCGCATCGTAGCAGCGCATGTTGGCCACCGGCTGGAAGCCCTCGACCATGCGCCGTTCGGCGGCGGCATCGCGCGTCAACCACTCCATGGCGGCGTACGCCTGCTCGGGGTGCGCGCTCCGGGCCGAGAGCAGAAACGCCTCACTGCCCACGAAGGGCTGCGCGCGCACGCCGCTGGCCCCGATCTCGGGCAAGAGCGCCACGCCGTAGTCCACACCCGGCGCGATCTCGCCGCGGAACCAGGGGCCGTTGATCACCATGGCCGCCCGGCCGGAGTTGAACAGCGAGGTGACCTTGATGGACGTCACGTCCTCGGGGGCGAGCTTCAGCTCGCTCACCAAGCGGTGTACGAAACGGAAGGACTCGATGTTGCCAGGGTGGTCGAGTGTCAGATTCCGGGCCGAGTCGAAGAGCTGACCCCGGAAGCCATACAGCCAGCACGCGTGGAAGTACAGGTCCGAGTGCTGCCAGACGAGGCCGTAGATGGGCTGGCCCTCGGCCTGGGTCTTGCCCACGAACCCGCGCGCGGCAGCGATCATCTCGTCGGTGTCGCGGGGAGGGTTGGCCATCAGGGCCTTGTTGTAGAACAGCGCCGCGCTCTTGAACGCGGTGGGCAGCCCGTAGACCTTGCGCCGGTAGGTCAGCGGGTCGATCGTCTTCTTGAAGAAGCGCCGGGTGACATCGTCCGAGATGTAGCCGTCGAGGGGCGCGATGTGGCCCGAGTCGGCCCAGCCGCCGATGCGGTCGTGGGCGGCGATGAAGATATCCGGACCATGGCCGTGGGGAATGGCGTTGGTGACCTTGTCCAGAAAGGCGTCGTAGGGCACGAAGGTCGCCTTGACGCGCAAGCCGGCGAGCTCGGTGTTGAGCTGCCGGACAGTCTCCTCGAGCGCGCTGCGCTCCTGGGCACGGTAGGAGTGCCACAGAGCCACCTCGACCCGCTGCGCGGCAGCAGGTCCGGGTGCGATGGTCAGCAGAAGGACCAGGCCGAACCATGTCGGGACTGCAAGCCGTCGGAGGCCGTGGCTGTGTCGCTCTGAGGGCATCGTGCGCCTTCGCCTCGCAATCAGAAGATGGCCGCGCCGCTCTGGGCGTCGAAGAGGTGGGCCCGGCGCATGTCGCTGACCACGTCCACCCCGTCGCCCACCTTGATCGGGCTGTGGGCTTGCTCGCGCACGGTCAGGGTCCGACCGCCGCAGGTGACGTACACGAAGGTCTCCGAGCCCATCGGCTCCTTCACGTCCACCCGGCCGGGCAGCCGCGCCGCGGAGCCCGGCTTCTCTCCGTGCAGCACGACCCGCAGATGATCGGGCCGCAAGCCAAGCTCGACCTTTCCGCTCCGGCCCTCGACGGCGCGATGATGGATCTCGGGCAGGCGAAGCTCGAAGCCTTCTGCGTGCAAGGCCGGCCCCTCGGCCAGCTCGCAGGGGATGAAGTTCATGGCCGGGCTGCCGATGAAGCCTCCCACGAAACGGTTCGTCGGGTGCTCGTAGACCTCCAGCGGCGTGCCCACCTGCTGGACGACGCCGCCGTCCATGATCACGATGCGATCCGCCAGCGTCATGGCCTCGATCTGGTCATGGGTGACGTAGATGATGGTCGTCGCGATGCGCCGGTGGAGCTTGGCGATCTCGGCCCGCATCTGGACGCGCAGCTTCGCATCCAGGTTGCTGAGCGGCTCGTCGAAGAGAAAGACCTTGGGCTTGCGCACGATCGCCCGCCCCATGGCCACCCGCTGGCGCTGCCCGCCCGACAGCTCCTTGGGCTTGCGCGCGAGCAGGTCGGCGAGCCCGAGGACTTGGGCTGCCTCCTCGACCCGGGCGTCGATCTCCGCCCGCTTCATGCCGCGCATCTTCAGGCCGAAGCTCATGTTGTCGCGCACGTTCATGTGCGGGTAGAGGGCATAGGACTGGAAGACCATGGCGATGTCGCGGTCCTTGGGCGGGGTGTCGTTGACGCGCTTGCCGTCGATCGAGAGCTCCCCATCCGAGATGGCTTCCAGCCCGGCCACCATGCGCAAGGTTGTGCTCTTGCCGCAGCCCGACGGACCGACGAGGACCAGCAGCTCGCCGTCATCGATCTGCAGGTCGACGCCCCGGACCGCCACGACCTCACCGAAGCGCTTGGTGATCCCCTTCAGCACGACTTCTGCCATGGTCGACCTCGTGGTCGGCCGCCTCGGCGGAGGCGACCGGCATCATCGTTACCCGGGCCGGTCTGCCCGGTGCGTAGCTCGACAGGGCGCGCTGCTGCGAGCCGGCCGGGGCCAGGATGTCGATGACCTGGGGGTGGCCCTCGCAGGGCGCACAGCCGTGGAAACGACAGCCCAGCGCCTCGTCCGCGTCATCCAGCCGGCACTCGGCGCTCGCGGCGGCCACCGGCATGGTAAGGCCCTGGGTGCGGGCCTTGCCGCCCACCACCTCGAACGACGAGCTGAAACGCGTGCCGCTGACCAGCACGGCGAGCGCGGTGGGGAGCGCACTGCCCAGGAAGGTGACAGGCACGCGCGCCTTGAGCTTGCGGCCCGAGAGCCGCAAGCCGAGCGGCACGAAGACATCCTCCAGCGCACCGCCGCGCTCCAGATCGCGGCGCAGCAGCCGCGGCACGGGCGAGAGCACGACCGCCCTTTGCCAGCCTGGCTCGATGCGCACCTCCCGGCCGGGAAGGGACTCGCTGCGGCTGGCTCCCGCGCCATCGAGCCGGAAGTAGAGGTCCACGGTCTGTAGGTGCAGCTCGCGGCGGTCGTCGCGGGAGACGAAGACCGGCGCGCGTTCGATGGCGCCTGCCATCTGGACCTCCAGCAACCAGTCGTCGCCGTCGCGCGCCAGGCTCACCTGCTCGAGATCGAACGAGCCGGCCCGGAAGGCGGGGTGATCCGGGTAGCGGTAGGATCCCGGCCCGTTGTCGTCGCCGCGCGGATCGGCCAGCACGACCAGGGCTCCTGGCCCGTGTGCGCAGGCGGAGAGCCATCCCACGCCGAGCCATATGGCCAGCAAGCCTGTGACGCGCCCGTCCACGTCGCAGGAGCCTACACCAGCCGAAAAGGCTTTTCAATCCGCATGTCCGACGGGATCGGCATCGAGCTGGACCGGATTGGATCGCATGCCGAGAAGACCTGGAGGTTGACTTGGAACGTCGAAACAAATAGACTTTTGCGTTCAACGGAGGCGCATCTCTTGACCCGCAAGCCCAATGCTCTCATCCCGGCCAACCCGAGGCGCCGCCGCTCCTTGCTCGTGCGCGTGCTGGCCTGGATGCTGAGCTGCCTGGTCTTCTGGGCTGCGGGTGCGACGGCGGGCGTGTATGTCATCTACCTGGCGGTGGCCGATAGTGTGCCCCCGCTGCCCGACCTCTCCCAGTACACCCCACCCCTGACCACCCGGGTATACTCCCAGGGGCGGATCCTGCTGGCCGAGTTCGCTGTCGAGCGGCGCGACGTGGTGCCGGCGGCCGAGATTCCCCAGGAGCTGGTGCAGGCCTTCATCGCCTCCGAGGACGACAACTTCTTCAACCACGGCGGCATCGACCCGATGGGCATCCTGCGGGCGGCGATCAAGAACGTCAAGGCCGGACGGATCGTCCAGGGCGGCTCGACCATCACGCAGCAGGTGGCCAAGAGCTTCATCGGCCGCGAGAAGACCTTCACGCGCAAGTTCAAGGAAGCCATCCTGGCCCGGAGGCTGGAGAGCAAGTTCGGCAAGGAGGACATCCTCTACCTCTACCTCAACCAGATCTACCTGGGGCACGGATCCTACGGCGTCCAGGCGGCGGCCCGGAACTACTTCCACAAGAATGTCTGGGACTTGGACACTGCAGAGATGGCCACCATCGCCGGCCTGCCCCAGGCGCCTTCGGACTACGATCCGGTCGAGCGGCCCAAGGAGGCGCTCGAACGGCGCTCCTACGTCCTGGACCGGATGCAGGCGGTGGGCTACGCGAGCCCCGAGTCCGCCGAGCGCGCCCGCATGGCACCGCTCGAGGCTCACCCCATCCCGGATCTCTTCCGGAGCCGGGCGCCGTACTTCACCGAAGAGGTGCGCCGCCAGCTCCAGCAGAAGTACGGGACGGAGGGGGTCTACGAGGGCGGGCTCACCGTCGAGACCGGCGTCGATCTGGACTGGCAGCTCGCCGCACAGATCGCGTCCAACAAGGGGCTGAGGCGGCTCGATCATCGCCAGGGATACCGTGGACCGCTGATCCGGATCGACGAGCTGGACAAGCGCAAGGAGTTCCTGGACAAGCTCCAGGCCCAGTTGGGCGAAGAGATTCCGGACGACCGGCCGGTGCTGGCCCTGGTCGAGGAGGTGGAGGAGAGCCTGGCCCGGGTGGCCATCGGCCACCGCCGGGCGCTGCTTCCGGTCATGGGCATGCGCTGGGCCCGCAAGCCGGACCCGACCGTCCACTACAAGTCGTCCTCGGCCCGGGTCACCGACGTGCGCAAGGTGCTCGATCCGGGAGACGTGATCCTCGTCCAGCGGGTCAAGCCCGCGGCGCTCATGGATGGAGAGCACCCGGGCCTGGCCAAGCTGCTGCCGGA
Organism: Deltaproteobacteria bacterium; assembly: GCA_016935365.1. Taxonomy (GTDB): domain Bacteria; phylum Myxococcota; class B64-G9; order B64-G9; family B64-G9; genus JAFGRB01. Next base: position 34,345 of record JAFGRB010000222.1, on the reverse strand, counting down.
TCCCGAAAAGGAGCCCGACGCGCTGGTGGTCAAGCTGGACCAGATCCCGGCGGTCCAGGGTGCCTTGCTGTCGGTGGAGCCGCGGCTCGGCTACGTCAAGGCCATCATCGGCGGTTACAACTTCGCGGACAGCGAGTTCAACCGCGTGTTGCAGGCCTGCCGCCAGCCGGGCAGCGCCTTCAAGCCGATCCACTACTCCCTGGCCATCAAGGAGAAGGAATACAACCCCGCCACGGTGATCATCGACTCGGCCGTGGTCTACGACGACCCCGAGAACCAGAACCGCTGGAAGCCGGAGAACTACGACTCGGACTTCCAGGGCAAGGTGACGGTGCACACCGCCCTGGTCAACTCGATGAACGTCCCCTCAATCAAGGTGATGGACGCCGTCGGCATCCCCGAGGCTATCGAGTGGGCACACAAGCTGGGTATCTCGACACCGCTTCGCGAGGAGCTGGGGCTCGCGCTGGGCTCGTCCTGCGTCAAGCCCTGGGACCTGGTCGGAGTCTACTCGGTCTTCAACATGGGCGGGGTCAAGCCCGAGCTGCACTTCATCAAGAAAGTCACCGACCGTTTCGGTCGCGTGCTGCTCGATCGCAGCTCGCACGCCGATCCGTGGCAAGCCTGGGATGACAAGCTCGACCGCGCCTACGACCGTCTCGTGCGCCCCCGGCCTCGCTTGCTGCCCGTCGAGGACAACTACATTCTGACCCACCTGCTCATGGGGGTGGCCTCGCGAGGTACGGCCGCCCAGGCGAGAGCGCTGGGCAAGCCGGTCGCCGGCAAGACGGGTACGACCAACGACTCGGCCGATGCCTGGTTCGTGGGTTTCACCCACGATGTCGTCACGGGCGTCTGGGCGGGCAACGACGAGCCCAAGGACCCGCTGGGACGGGGTGAGAACGGCTCGCGGGCAGCCCTGCCCATCTGGATCGATTTCATGGAGAGGGCCCTGGCGGAGCGCCCCCAGGAGGACTTCGAGGTCCCGGCGGGCATCACTTTCGTGCGGATCGATCCTCTGTCGGGCCTACGCGCCAGGCCCGGTACGCCCGGCTCCGTCCTGGAGGCCTTTCGCTGGGATGAGAAGCCCAAGGACTTCGTTCCGGCGGCCGACATGGTCGAGTCGGGACAGTTTTTCAAAGTGGATCGCTTGTACTGAGTTGGTTTTCGATCGGAACTCATACCGAGGTGTCGCCGATGGTCCAGAAATCGAGAAGACGCAAACCGACCGAGGAACCCATCACCGACGACGAGATGGAAGCGCTCGGGGCCGAGGACTTCGAGGAGGCCGGCGAGGAGGACTACGAGGAGTACGACGACGACTACGAGGATCTCGACGACGACTACGAGGAGGCCGAGGCCGCCGAGGAGCTGGAGACGGTCCAAGACGATGCCTTGGTCTTCGACGGTCCGGCCGAGGGGCTCGATACCGGCAAGACGATGGTGGGCTCGCTGCCCGTCGCCGAGGAGGGGGCGCCGCTCGACAGCAAGACGCAGATCCTGGCGTCCGACGGAGAAGGAGAGGAGGTGCCGGTGCTGACGATCGAGACCGCAGACGGCACCTCGGATGTCGAGGTCGTCTCGGAGCGATTCGTCATCGGTCGCTCGCCGGACTGCGACGTGGTTCTGCCGGATCAGCTGGTCTCGCGGCAGCACGCGGTGATCGAGAAGCGGGCCGACGGTTGGTACGTCGTCGATCAGGACTCGGGCAACGGCACGTTTCTCAATGAGGCGCGCATCAAGGAAGAGCTGCTCTACGATGGAGATCTGATCGAGGTCGGCGACGCGGCCATCACCTTCTCCGCCCCCGGAGCGGGTGGGGCGGCCGAGCCGGCCACGGCGGACAAGACGCAGATGCTGCCCGCCTCCGGCTTGACCGGCAGCGGCACGAGCGTGACCGGTGCGGTCGTCGGTCCGGGGGCCGGCAAGCGCAAGAAGATGCTGATGCTCGGCGGCGGCGTGGTCGTGCTGCTCCTGCTGGCTGTGGTGGTCAAGTTCGTCGTCTTCACGCCCCCCGCACCGAAGGGCCCCACGGCGCAGGAGATCGCAGCCCAGCAGCTGGCCGAGAAGGCAGCCGAGAAGGCGAGGGCGGACTTCGACAAGGTCAAGGCCCTGGCCCGGGAGGAGAAGTGGCTGGAAGCCGTGCAGCTCATCCGCCAGGTGGCCAAGGAGATGCCGGACGACCAGGAGGTCCAGGAGTACAAGACCACCATCCAGCACGAGGCAGCCGTCGCGAGCCACATCCAGGAAGCGCGCCAGAAAATGGAAGCGAACGAGCACGAGGAGGCGCTGAAGCTCCTCGCGAGCGTGTCGGCCGACAGCATGCAGATCGAGACGGTCAAGCAGCTCAAGCAGGAGATCGAGGAGGCCTGGCGGCGCGCCCAGCAGGACAAGGCGCGGATCGCGCTCAGCGAGAAGCGCTTCGAGGAGGCCAAGAACATCGCCCTGGCCATGCTGCAGGCCAATCCAGAGGACGCGGTGGCGATCGAGATCCGGGATCAGGCCGACAAGGGGCTGCAGAAATCCAAGCCCGTTCACGTCACGCATCGCCAGCCTGTCAAACCCAAGACCCCAATCAAGCCCAAGTCCGAGTTCTTGCTGGTGGGCGAGTCGCTCGTATCCTACCGCAACGCCAAGCTGGACGTGGCCATTTCGCTGGCCGCGTCGTCGGGCGTGAGCGAGGACGGAATCAAGAAGCTCAAGCAGTTCAATTCGTTCTACGAGCGGGGCAACGAGATGGCCAAGAACGCCGGCCAGAGCGCCCAGGCGATCAAGTTCTTGCGAAAAGCGTTCGAGCTGGACAAGAAGCTGGGTGGAGGCAAGGGCAAGATCAACGAGAACCTGCGCGGTCGGCTGGCCAAGGTCTACTTCGTCATGGGCGTCGACGCCCACACCCGCAACAAGTACGACAAGGCCTTCCAGGCCTACACCCACGTGCTCGAGTACAAGAAGCTGCCCACAGCCATCGAAAGGCTGCGCAAGCTGGAGATGGAAGCCAAGAAGTTCTACGAGACGGCCTACGTGATCAAGGGCTCCAATCCGGAGAAAGCCGTGCGGCACTGCAAGACCGTGCTCGGTATGGTGGACAAGCGCAACATCTACCACGGCAAGTGCACGAAGCTGATCAGCAAGATCCAGGGCGCGGCGATCGGCGGCGTCGACAGCTCCGGGGAAGGCTTCTAGCCCGGAGCACGCGGGTGAAATCCTTGACACCCCCTGTGCGCTAACGTATTCTTTTTCGACGATTTTTTGACCGCCGTTGCCGGAGTGCCCTTGTTCGCTCCCGCCCGCCAAACGGCTCGCAGCCCATTGCGCTGTGCGGCCACGCTGGTCGGCTTGGTCGTCGCACACGCCGCGCTGGCCGCCGATGTCATCGTGGTCGAGTCTCCCGGCTCGCGCTTGTACCAGGAGGCGGTCGCCGGTTTTGCCGAGGTCTATGAGCAGCCCCACCCCAGGCTGGACATGGAAGGCGAGCATGAATCGGACGCGCTGATCGACAAGCTTCGACGAGCCAAGCCCAGAGTGATCCTGGCGGTGGGCTTGCCGGCTTCTCGCTTGCTCGTCGATCGGATCAGGGACGTGCCGATCGTCTTCTGCATGGCGAACAATCCCAAGGGCAACAAGCTCAAGACCGGCAACACGACCGGCGTCTTCCTCGAGCCCGCACCCGGATCGCAGCTGCGCGCATTCAAACGACTCGCTCCGTCACTCAAGCGTCTGGGCCTGATCTATGACCCGAAACGCAGCGGAAGGTTCGTGAAGGCGGCGCGCCTGGAAGCCCGAAGGCTCGAGATCGAGCTCATGGAGAAGACGGTCAATGGCAGCTCGGAAGCGCCCGCGGCCCTGGCGTCGATTCCATCCGACTGCGATGGCCTGTGGTTGCTTCGCGACGCGACGGTGATGACCCGGAGCTTCTTCGAGCGGACCGTGCTGCTTCAGCACAGCCAGAAGATGCTCGTGCTGGCCTACTCGGACCAATTTGTCGCCAAGGGGGCGCTGTGCGCGTTTTCCTCCAGCTACCGCGAGCAGGGTCGAATCGCCGCGGGCCTCGTATTGAAGATCCTCAGCGGGGCCAGCCCGGCGGTCCTCCCGATCCAGACGCCGAGAGGCCATCTGAGCATCAACCTCCGCGCAGCGCGAATGGCCGGCTTGCAGGTGCCGAAAGAGCTGCTCGACGATGCAGAAGTCATGAAGATGGACAGGTGATCCCGATGGTGCTTTTCGAGCCACGCAGCGCGGACAGGACGAGGAGAACATGAGCGCCAGGACTCGATGGATGAAGAGCCAGAGCTTGCGCACCAAGGCGATGCTGTTGATGGCCTGCACGCTGGCGCTCATGATGCTGGTGGTGACCAGCCTGGTCTACGATCGGGTCGCCGAGCAGCTCATGGCCGCCTTTCGAGCCAGAGGCGCCGTCATCACCCGCAACCTCGCCGCGTCCAGCTCATATGACGTGGTGGCCAGACAGTCGTCCGAGGCGCTCGGGCGCATCATTCGCCTCATGGAGCAGAACCCGGAGATCGAGTACGCGTTCATCATCGTCAAGGAGGAGACCTCGGGTCGCCCGGCTTACCACGTGCTGGCGAGCCAGCTGCGGCGCCGCATGGACCTGGAGAGGCTGATCGAACACCACTTGATCAATCTGGGCGTCCCGGTAGAGCAGGAGGGCGTCCTGGGCTTCTCGGAGCCTGTGCGCGTCGGGGGGGGCTACGACGCGGTGGGCGAGGATAGCGCAGCTGGCGCCTCGGTCGACGTCGGCGGCAAGGCCCAGCCCGCGATCGCGGGATACGTCTGCATGGGCCTGAGCACGGAGGAGCTCGAGAGCCAGAAGCTCAGCGTCCTGCTGACCCTGATCGCCGTGCTGTCGGGCGTCTTTCTGGCCTTCATCGTGTTGCTCTTCCTGGCGTCCGATCGGATCAACCGGCGGGTGAAGACCATGCTGGCCGCAGCGCGCAACATCTCCTCCGGCGACCTGAGCGGAGGCGTGCTCGAGGTCGGTCAGGACGAGATCGGAGTCATCGCCTTCGAGCTCAATCGCATCAGCAGCAACCTCAACGACATGATGCAGAAGATCTCTTCTGTCTCCAGCAAGCTCGCACAGGCGGTCGACCAGATCACGGACCACACGCGAGAAGTCGTGGAGGGCGCCACCCACCAGGTGGCATCGGTCGATGACACCTCCACGGCCATGTCGGAGATGCTGATCTCCATTCGCGGGATCGCCGAGAACGTCGAGGTGCTGGCCGGCAGCGCCGAGGAGAGCTCGAGCTCCATCCTCGAAATGGCAGCCACGAACGACGAGATGGCCGACAACATCCACGCGCTGGCTGCAAGCGTGGAGCAGACCACGGTCAGCATCGAGCAGATGACCCGGTCCGTCAAGGAGGTGGCGCGCAGCACGGGCGATCTGTCGGCCGCGACCGAGCAGACCTCGGCGACCATGCGAGAGATGGACGTTTCCATCTCCGAAGTCGAGACGAACGCGAACCTGACCGCGGAGCTGAGCGAGGAGGTACGCCTGGACGCGGAGCATGGCGCCGAGGCCGTCAAGCAGACGATACAGGGCATCAACAGGATCAACGACTCCACACGTCAGGCCTTCTCGGTCATGGCCTCACTGGGCAAGAAAGTCCAGGCCATCGGGCAGGTCCTGACCGTCATCGACGACGTGGCCGAGCAGACCAATCTGCTGGCCCTCAACGCTGCGATCATCGCCGCCCAGGCCGGAGAGCGCGGCAAGGGCTTTGCCGTGGTGGCGGACGAGATCAAGGATCTGGCCGAGCGGACCGCCGCTTCCACCAGCGAGATCGCCGGCCTGATCCAGTCGGTTCAGACCGAGACCAAGAACGTGATCGGGGCCATGCACCGTGGAATGGAGAGCGTGGATGAGGGCGTGACCCTCTCGGCCGAGGCGGAGAGCGCCTTGCGAAAGATCCTCGACAGCAGCACCAAGTCCACGCGCATGGCGCGAGAGATCGCCCGGGCCACAGTGGAGCAGGCGCGGAGCTCCAAGGAGGTGACCTCTTCGATCCAGCGGATCGCCGAGACCGTGCACAAGATCGCCGACTCGACCGCCGAGCAGGCGAGGGGCTCCGAGCAGATCATGAGCTCGGCCGACAGGATGCGCGACATCACCAAGCACGTGCACGGCTCGAGCCGGGAGCAAGCCCGGGGTAGCAAGCAGATCACCCTGGCCATCGAGAACATCTCCGAGATGGTCAACCATCTCAATCGCGCCCAGCGGGAGCAGGCGCGGGGGGCGGAGCAGATCATGAAGGCCATGGAGCGGATCAAGGAGATCGCCGAGCACCATTCCGCATCCATGGGCAGGATGAAGGCCACGGTTTCCGCCGTGGCCGAGCAGGCCGATCTGCTGCGGAAGGCCATATCCCGCTTCACGCTCTGACCGCGAACCCATGGACGAGAAGCGACTCACCTTCACCGGTCATCTGGCCGAGCTGCGGCGTGCCCTGATGGTCTCGGGCATCGCCGTGATGGGGGGCTTCGGGATCGCCTTCGCCTTCGCCGACCAGCTGGACTGGGCGCTGCGGCTGCCGATCGAGGGACTGCTGCCGGCCGACAGCGATCCGGTCTACCTCGGCATCTTCGAGCCCATCTTCTACAAGCTCAAGCTGGGGCTCATCGGCGGGATCATCCTGGCAAGCCCGATCGTGTTCTGGCAGCTGTGGTGGTTCGTCTCGCCGGGCCTCAGGCCGCGTGAGCGCAGGTTGGCCATCCCCTTCATCCTCGTGGCGACGTGCTTCTTTCTGGGCGGGGCGGCCTTCTGCTACTTCGTGGTGCTGCCCAAGGCGGCTGCTTTCTCTCTCACCCAGATGGCGGAGAAGACCCGGATCATCCTGTCGCTCAAGAGCTACCTGTCGAACTCGGCCACCTTCATCCTGGCCTTCGGGCTGGTCTTCGAGACGCCGGTGCTGACCTTCCTGATCGCCACGCTCGGCTTGATCCGTCCCGAGACGCTGGCCCGCTATCGGAAGTACGTGCTGCTGTTCTCATTCGTCATCGCTGCGATCCTCACCCCCACCGTGGACGTGTTCAACCAGACCATCATGGCATTGCCCATGTACGTGCTCTTCGAGCTCGGCGTGCTGGCAGCGCGTCTGGTACATTGGCGCAAGGAAAAGAGGACTGGCGGAGCCAGTGCGGATTAGACCCGGTACGGGATGCGCACGAAGCTGTGTCGCCCGGGCGCAAAGTCCTTCGCGTCGCGGGTGATGAGCAGCAGCCCGTGATGAATGGCCACGGCTGCCTGGATGGCGTCCGGGAGCTTCCAGCGGTGCTCACGGCGGAGCCTGGCCGCCAGATCGGCCACCGGTGCGTCTATCTGGATCTGGACAAAGTGATCGAGGAGTGAGCGAGCGGCATCCTCGTCAGCGGTGTCGAAGCCGGTGAGAACCTCGGCGCGGGAAATGGGCGAGATGGCGGCCTTGTCGGCCACGCTGCGAATGAACGAGGTGGCCGCCTCCAGCCCGTTGAAATGATCGATGAGAATGACCGAGTCGAGAAGAACCCGCTCACCACTCATCGCGAATGGCCTCCTGATACTGCAACCCATCCCCTCGGGTCCAGATCCCCATCGTTCGCTGCAGCAGATCCTCCAGGGTTGCACCCCGGCGTCGCTCGCGCTCTCGCAGTAGCTTGACCGCTCTCTGGATGATCTTCGTCATGGGAATCCCTTCCTGGCTGGATATCTCGTCGAGCCATTTCTTGTCTTCCTCGTCCAGGGAAATGACCGTTCTGACCATGGAGAGCTCCTTGATATCATCCCGGATAAAATGATATCACGGGTGGGTCGAGCACGGCAAACGAGAACGACAATCTGGAGCCTTTGGCCGCCATGAGGTTCGCTTTTATCGCCGCCTATAGCCTGTCGGCCGCATGCGCCCTTGCGCTCGAGCTGGTCTGGATGCGCACCATGGCCGCAGCGCTCGGCTCGACAGCCCTGGCGAACGCCTGCGTGCTGGGCGGCTTCATGGCCGGTCTGTGCGCGGGCTCGCTCGCCGGGGCCCAACTCGCCGCGCGCGTATCCCGGCCCATGCGGGCCTTCGGCCTGGCGCAGCTCGCCGGTGCGGTGGCCGCCTTTGGCCCCTGGGCCCTGGCGCGCGCGGTGCCGGGGCTCTCTCTGGCCGCTGGCACGGCTGCGGTGATGGCCTGCGCCTGGCCCCTGGGCTTGGCCTTCGCGCTGGCCACCCAGGTCCGCAGCGCAGATGGCAGCGGAAAGGGCGGCCGCCCGGCTGTGCTCTATGCGGCGGATGCCGCCGGCGCGACGGCGGGCTGTCTGCTGACCGGTCTCGTCCTCGTCGAGCGACTGGGGCTGCTCATGAGCATCGTGGTCGCCGCCGGGATCAAGGGTCTGTACGGCCTGACCTGTCTGGTCGCGGGCGGTCTCGATTCCTATCCGCACATCGAGCGAGCGCGGTCCGGACGGCCGCCGGCCGTTCTGCTGCTTGCGGTGGCAGCCCAGGGCGCAGCCCTGCTGGGCGCCGAGGCGATCTGGAGCCGGATCTTGCCCTTCGTGCTCTTTCGCGGCTCCACGACATACGCATTGACGTCCATGCTGGCAGCGGTGGTCGGGGCGTCGAGCCTGGGCGCGCTGTGGGCCGGGCGCTGCAAGCCGGAGAGGGCGGCGGTGCTGGCGAGCCGATCGGCCTTGCTCTGCTGCGCGGGGCTGTGCGCCTCTCTCGCCGGCTTGCTGATCGCAGCCCCCCGGCCCACCGGTGGCGCCCTGGGTGCGAGCGACCTGCTCGTCACGCTCGTGCTCTGCGGCCCGGCCAGCTTCTTCTCGGGCGCGGTCTTCGCTGCAGCCTGCCGGGCCTGCGGCGAAGATCCGGGCGGGCAGCAGGCGGGTTGGCTGCTGGGTCTCAACGCACTCGGCGCCTTGCTGGGCTCGCTCGGGGCGCTGCTTGTCGCCGGCGCGCTCGGCCTGTCCGGGGCGCTGATGGCGTTCGCCGGGCTGCCCGCGCTGGGGGCGGTCTGCATCTCGCTCGGCTTCGGGCGGCAGAGACAAGCCGCTCTGATCTCCTGTGCAGCCTGTGGACTTCTGCTCGCAGGCGCAGGTCTGGCGGCGCTCGGGCCGGTCTGGGCGGATGGGCTCGGGCCGGTGGTCTACTACGCCGAGGGGCCGGCATCCACCGTGGCCGTGGTCGAGGAGCAGCCGGGGGTGCGCCGGCTGTACGTCGACAACATCGCGGTGGCCGGCACCGACCTGGCGATGCAGACCGACCAGAAGGCCCTGGCGCACCTGCCCCTGCTGCTGCACGGCCACGCCCGCTCGGTGCTCACGGTGGGCTTTGGCTCCGGCGGGACGTCGTACTCCTTGCTGCTGCATCTGGGGCTTGCGCGCGTCGATTGCGTCGAGATCGAACAGGCGGTTCTCGGGGCCGCGAAGCGAATGGCCGACGCGCGGGGTGGCGCGGTGGAGATCGAAGACGAGCGTTTTCACCTGCATCTGGCCGATGCCCGGCGCTTCCTGCAGCTCGGCGACAGGCGCTACGACGTCATCGTGCACGACTGCACCGACCTGGCATACCGCGGTGACGCTTCTGTCTATACCCGGGACTTCTTTCGCCTCGTGCGCGCGCGTCTCGCCCCGGGGGGCCTCGCCGCGGCCTGGCTGCCGCTTCGAGGCCAGCCTCCGTTCCGCTCCCTGCGCGCGGTGGCGGCCGGCTTCGCCGATGTCTTTCCTCACAGCGCGCTGTGGGTCTTCGACGCTTGCCCGCTGCACTTCGGTATTCTGTGCGGCAGCGAGCGTCCAATCGCCATGGACCTGGACGCGGTCGCGCGGAGGCTTGACGGCTCGGACGCGCTGCGCGCGGATCTGGCCGCGGTCGGCCTCGAGGATCCAGCCCGGCTGGCCGCCTCGATCCAGCTCGACGACCTCTCCCTCAGGCGCTGGATCGAGGGGGCGACGAGGCACACCGATGATCGACCCGTGGCCGAGTTCTGGGCGGCCGGAGAGAGCGGTGCGGATGCGAGCACGTACGATCTGCTGCGCGCGCTCGGTCCGGCCGTGCCCGCACTGGGCGCGACGGTCCGCTCGGACCCCGGGCGCGCAGCCCTGGCGCGCCGCATCCAGGCGCGCCCCTGGCTGCTTGCCGGTCACGCGGCCTGGCTGGACGGGCGCGAGGCGCTGGCCAGACATCTGTATATCCGCGCCCTGCGGATCGATCCGGCTGACGCGCTCCCGCGTAGCCTGCTGGGCCTGCGGTCCGAGGCTTCAGGGCTGGAGCGGGCGATCCAGGACTGGATGGCGGGTCGGGCTGGGCGGGCTGTCGAGCAGCTCGCGGCGATCCCTGGCCGCGGGGCGCTGCGCAGCTTGGTCGAGGCGCTGGCCTTGCTGGACCTCGCGAGGCCGGCCGAGGCGGCCGAACTGCTCGGCTCGCTGGCCGCCGAGGTGGAGCCGGGTCTGCGCGGGGCCACGGCCGTGGCGCTCTGGCGAAGCCGCCTGCCGGGCTGGCTGGGCGAGCCTGTCGGACTCTTGACGTCCGGCGGGCTGTGATTATGATCTTGTGCGGCACTCCGGCCCTCGTTGACGAGAAAGGGAAATGAAATCCAAAGGTTTCACGGTGCAAGACGATCGCTTCTGGCTCCGCGAGGACGGAGACGAGCCCGGCCAGGCCGCCCCGCGCCCCCCGAGCTACATCGCCGAGCTGGAGCAGCGCCTGGAGGAGAAAGACCGCCAGCTGCTGGACACCATCGCGGCGCACAAGTCCTCGGTCGCGGACTTGCAGCAGGTGCGCGAGCGCCTGGAGCGGGATCTCGAGCAGCGTCTGGACATCGAGAAGGCCCGTCTGGTCGAGCCGCTGCTCGAGGTGCTGGACAACCTGGAGCGCCTCGGACAGCGTGAGCCTGTCGACGCAGCCGGGCTCGTGGAGGGGGCACAGCTGGTGCTGGCCCAGATGCGGGAAAAGCTCGGCGGCCTGGGCGTCGTGGAGATCGAGGCCGAAGGCCAGGTCTTCGATCCCAGACGCATGGAGGCCATGGCGACCGCCGAGGTCGATCCGTTCCGGGATGGCGAGGTGGTGGCGGTGATCCGCAAAGGCTACACGCTCGGCGATCGCATCATTCGACCGGCGGGGGTCCAGGTGGGCGTGGCGGAACGGAGCTGAGAGCTTGGCATCCGAAGAGGACTACTACGCGATACTCGGTGTCGCCAAGAACGCATCCGGGGCCGAGGTCAAGAAGGCTTACCGACGCAAGGCGATCGAGTACCATCCCGACCGCAACCAGGGCAGCAAGGAGGCCGAGGAGAAGTTCAAGGAGATCTCCGAGGCCTACAGCGTGCTGTCGGATCCCGACAAGCGCAGCGTCTACGACCGCTTCGGCAAGGACGGCCTGCGGGGCGCGGGCTACTCGCCCCACTTCAGCTCCGTGGAGGACATCCTGTCGAGCTTCGGGAGCCTGTTCGACGATTTCTTCGGCTTCGGCATGGGTGGTCGCAGGCGCTCGCGCGGCCCGCAGCGGGGCGCCGATCTGCGCTACGACCTGGAGATCACCCTGGCCGAGGCGGTCCAGGGCACCGAGCGAGAGCTGGAGCTGGCCCACCCGGTCGCCTGCGAGACATGCCAGGGCTCCGGGGCCAAGCCGGGCACGGACAGGCGCACCTGCCCGCGCTGCCAGGGCACCGGCCAGCTGATCCAGAACCAGGGCTTCTTCACCCTGAGCACGACCTGCCCGGCCTGCCACGGCCAGGGCTCGATCGTCGAGCAACCCTGCCCCGCGTGCAACGGAGAGGGCCGGGTGGACAGGGTCCGCACTGTGACGCTATCCATCCCGGCCGGCGTCGATGACGGCAACCGCCTGCGGCTTTCAAGCGAGGGCGAGCCGGGCCCGCGAGGAGGGCCGCCTGGGGACCTGTACGTCTTCTTGCACGTCGCCCCCGACGAGCGGTTCGTGCGCCAGGGCTTGGACCTGCACGTGGAAGTCGAGGTGGACTTCGTCCAGGCGGCCCTGGGCACCTCGCTGGATCTGACGCTCGTCGATGGCAGCAACAAGAAAGCCGATCTGCGGCGGGGAAGCCAGCCGGGCGACGTGATCGTCGTTCGCGGCGCGGGCGTCCCCCGCCTGCGCGGCTATGGTCGGGGCGACCTCATCGCCCACGTCAAGGTCCTTATTCCCACCAAGCTGACCGCGGAGCAGGAGCAGTTGCTCCGCGATTACGCCGCGTCGCGGAAAATCGAGGTCGCCGAGAAGCGCAAGGGCTTCTTTCAGCGTCTCAAGAGCTGAATCGGGCCTTCTGCCTCGAGCGGAAGAATGCCATCAGCAGCCCGAGCAGCAGCCCGAGGCCGCCGGCCGAGGGCCCGGTGCCGCAGCCGCAGCCCCGCCCGCTGCCAGCTCCGGTTTCCACCCACGCCAGCGGGTGGAGGTTGAGGCGAATGGCGTGCTCCAGCGCAGCCTGCTCGTCTGCCCGCAGCAAGTAGAAGCGCCACAAAATCTCGCTGTCGGCGGGCACGGTCTGGTCGACGAAGCGGACCCTGCCGCTGCCGATCTCGAACGTGGCCCCGATGTGCACCGAGGCGGTGTGCTTGATGAGCCATAGCCCGTCGTCGATCCCGAGCAGGCCATTGGCCAGCGGCAGCGTGATGCGGCCCTCCTGGAAGTCGAAGTCCGAAAACGGCCACCAGACCGCGCGGTCCTGCTCGAGGCCGGGCGTCAGGTAGAACCCTTCGAGTTGCAGTGGGAAGTCGACCGAGAGCGTGCGCTGCTCGCCGCTGGCGGTCGAGGCCTGGATGTCGACGACGACGAGCGAGCCGTCCTGCCCGGCCTGCTTCCAGCTCACGCTCGTCTCGCGGCCCGGCGCGTCGACCGCGAAGCCGTCCTCGGCGCTGAAGACGGGATCGATCGGCGTGCTGATCTCTCCGGGCAGGTCGTCGCTGTCCGCGACGTTGCCCGAGGCGGTGTCGATGCGCAGGAAGGGTGCGCTCGCCTTGGCCGCCAGCTCGCCCACGATGGCCCCGGCGCGCTGCTCGGCCTGCTGGGCGTGCGTCAGCCCGTATTGCACCTCGCCGACGAAGGGGTTGATCCCGGAGGCGTCCGAGACCTGGGCCAGCAGCACGTCCCGCCAGCACTGCTCCAGATCGGACTCGTAGCTGCCGGTCTCGACCCAGCCCTGCTCGATCGCGTGGTCGAGCAGGACCTCGGCCACCTCGATCCAGTGTCGAGCGCGCACATTGCCGGTCAGCACGGCGTTGTCTTGCTCGCCGTGGTAGACGAAGTCGAGCAAGCCGCTCGCGCCCATCCAGCGGTGCATGCTGTCGGTCGAAGGCGGCTGCCAGGTGCCGTCGAGCACCGGCGGCAGCTCGGGTTGGGGCAGGTTCTGCTTGGCCCAGGCCACGTACTCGCCGATGGTGGCGATCCGGAACCCCTCGCTCTCGGCCTGCTCGAGTGCCTGCTCGTATGCTGCGACGGCCGCCGGCACGTGGATGAACTCGGTGCCCAGGTAGGGATCCCGGCCGTCGGTGGCCAGCAGCTCGCCATCGTCGAAGAAGCTCCAGCTCAGCTCCACCTCGGGGCTCGCAAAGCTGCGTCCTCCGAGCACGATGTCCACTCCATCCAGCTCGTAGAGCCCGGCTGCGACTTCGTAGTGATCGGCGTGCTGGTAGCGGAAGAGGTTCTTGGGCAAGACCAGGATCGAGCGGCTGTGCGTGCGGGCGAAGCCCGCCATGCCGGTGCCGAACTGGCCCTCCTGACAGAACACGACCGGCGAGGGGAGCAAGCCGACCTGCTGCCAGACCGCATCCATTTGCTCGAAAGAGCGCTCCAGGTCCAGGCGGGGGTAGGCCAGAAAGAGCTGATCCGACCAGTGAAAGCTCACCAGCTCGACCTGGCCAGCGCCGGCGAGCCGGACGAGCTTGTCGAGCACGGCCGTGTGCCTCGCCTGCATGACCTCCAGCGCGTAGGCCTGCATCTCCAGGGTCAGCTTCCAGCCCGGGTGGGCCAGCAGGAGATCGAGGACCGGCTCGATGCTCTCTGTGACGATGCGGTCCTGGACGGCCTCGTCGTCGAGATCGAAAGCCGGGTTGTTGTCGTTGCCCGAGGGAAATCCCTGCAGCCCGCCGGCGACGTACTGGATGTTGAAGTGGAACATCGACAGCGAGAACTTCTCCTGCGCGCGGGCCGGCGAGGAGAGCAGCAAGCAGATCGCGGGTATCCAGGGCCAGCGCCTTCGCATGCACGGACCTCCTCGGCCGAGACCTCAGGGCTCCACTTCGCAAACGCGCGCCAGATCCCTGGGGGGAGTCTCCGTATCGAGCATCTGCTGGATGTTGAGCACGGCGGTCGTGCCATCGCCCACGGCGGTGGCGATCTGCCGGACCGATCGAGCGCGCACGTCGCCCGCCGCGAAGATGCGCGGATGAGAGGTGCGCATGTCGATGTCGGTCACGATGAAGCCGCCTTCGTCGAGATCGATAAGACCGCCGAGGAACTCGGTGTTCGGCAGCACGCCGACGAAGACGAACACGCCGCCGACGTCGAGCGTGCGCTGCTCGCCTGTGTCGACTTGCCGGAGCCGGACGCCGGCGACCTTTTCCTCTCCCAGGATCTCGGTCACGACGGAGCTCCAGGCGAAGTCGATGTTGTCGGCCTCGAAGGCTCGCTCTTGCATGACCTGCTCGGCCCGCAGCCGGTCCCGGCGGTGGATCACCGTGACATGGTCGACGATGCGGGAGAGGAACAGCGCTTCCTTGACCGCGCTGTCTCCGCCGCCGATCAGGGCCACGCGCTGGCCGGCGAAGAAGGCGCCGTCGCAGGTGGCGCAGTAGCTCACGCCGCGCCCCTGGAGCCGCTCCTCTCCCGGCACGCACAGCTCTCGATGCCGGGCCCCGGTGGCCACGATCAAGGCTCGGCCCCGATAGCGGCCATAGGCGCCGGTCACGGAGACGGTGTCGTCATCAGCCTCGACGGACTCGGCCTGATCGAAGGTCAGGCTGGCGCCGAAGCGCTCCATCTGCTCACGCATCTGCCGGGCCAGCTCCGGGCCCGGCATGGCCGCGGTCAGCCCGGGGTAGTTCTCGATCGTGTCGATGATGTTCATCTGGCCGCCGCCCCCCATGGCGTCGAGGACCAGGGTGTCGAGGCGGCCGCGACCCGCATACACCCCGGCGGCGGTTCCCGCGGCGCCGCCGCCCAGGATGATGAGGTCGTGGAGTTCCGGGGGTGTGCTTGACATGGGCTGGAGTGGATCCGCTGAGAGGTGAGAGCAGGAGCTACTCGACCTTGTTGCCGCACTCGGAGCAGAACTTGGTGCCCGCTTCCATCTCGGCGCCGCATTTGGGGCACTTGGCCTTGGGCGCCGCCATGGGGCCACCGCACTCGGAGCAGAACCTGGCGCCCGGCGCATTGGCCGCACCGCACTTGGGGCAGGCGCCCGGGGTCGGGATCTTCTGGCCGCAGTTGGCGCAGAACTTGGCTCCCTGGGCGTTATCCGTGCCGCAGGCCGGGCACTTGACCATCGGCGCCGGGGCCGCTGCGGCCGGGGCCGCTGCGGCCGGGGCCTGCTGCCCGGGCATCATCATGCCCGGTCCCATGGCCTGGGCGAACATGCCGGGCATCATCATGCCCATGCCGAGACCCATGCCGGCCCCCATGCCCGTCCCGGCCATGCCGCCGCCGCCCTCGGCCTTGGACGCGTTCTGCATGGCCTGGGCGGCCGAGTAGCGCATGTAGTCGTTCATGCCCAGGGCGGCCATGCCGCTGCGCTCGTCGATGCGCTTCTGGACCTCCTCGGGAGGAGTGATGGCGTTGATGATGAAGTCCTCGAGCGACATGCCGTACTTGCCGAAGTCGTCCTTGAGCCGCGACTTGGTGCCCGAGCCGATCTCGTCGTAGTAGCGCGCCAGATCGAAGACGCTCTTGAGGTTCTCGCCCAGGAAGTCCGTCAGGCGGCCGATGATTATGCCCTTGAGGAAGTCGTTGATCTCGTCGGCCTGGAAGGAGCCCTTCGTGCCGACGATCGTGTTGACGAAGACCTGGGCGTCCTCGACCTTGTACGACATGATGCCGAAGGCCCGCAGGCGCACGAGGTGGAGCTCCGTGTCACGGAACGGAATGGGCTCGCGCGTGCCCCACTTGATGTTGGGGAAGACCTTGTGGTTGACGTAGTAGACCTCGGCCTTGAAGGGCGTGTCGCCTCCGAACGGGATGCTCATGACCTGCTGCAGAAGCGGGATGTTGGCCGTGGTCAAGGTGTGCCGGCCGGGCCCGAACGTATCCAGGGCCTTGCCTCCCCGGAAGAAGACGGCGCTCTGGCTCTCGCGAACGATCACCTGGGCGCCCATCTTGAGGTCCGCATCGCCCGAGGCGGGAAAACGGCTGCAGATCAGCTCTCCGGTATCATCCAGACTCTGAACGACTTCGATTGCCAGCCCCATCACGTACCTCCTTGTGAACCTTTGCGATCCGGCCGGACTACTTTTCGGGCTCGCCGCCGAAGGTCCGGAGAATCTGTTCGCGCTCGTTGAGCGCTTCATCCATCTCGCGCAGCTTGTCGGCCAGGGACTTGAGCGACGAGGTGATGGCGTCGTCCTCGTCGAGCCCCTCCAGGCCCTTGACGACCTCCTGCATCTCCTGGACGCGGGTGGCCATCTGCTTGTCGAACTCGTGCACCTTCTCGAGCTCGTCGATCCCGATCTTCTGGCCGAACCAGCGACCGGAGAAGCCGTAGTTGGCATAGCGCAGACGGTTGATCACCCGGCCCATGACCTGGGTGACCTTCTCGGCGGGCTTGAACAGGTCCAGGTTGCCCCGGTCGGTCAGGGCCCCCTTGAAGTCCTCGTATCGGGCCCGGGACTCCTTGAGCTTGGCGGTCAGATACTCGCGCAAGATCTTGTCCGTGTTGCGGCTCTCCTCTCGCTCCTTGTAGCCTTTGTAGCCAGGCAGGATCTTCTCCCAGAACCCCATGATCGCCTCCTTGGCATGTTCCGTCGGCTCGCATCTCCGCGTTGCTCGGTATGCGGCCGAGTGGACGTAAGATAGCAGCCAGGCGCGCTCCAAGTCAATAGCGCTGCGAGCGCGCGGGAGCGCGCTCTGCCGCTGAACAGCTGGCGTGCGGCGGGCGCTCGGATGGAAAGCGCTTGCATTTGCGGGCGGCTTGCGATACACGGAACGGACCAGTTCCGGGCGAGGCGACCTTTGACCAAGAGCACAAACCCGTTCACATTGAGGTTTTGGGGGACCCGAGGGAGTCTGCCCGCCCCTCGATCGACCACCAACAAGTACGGCGGCAACACGCCCTGCCTGGAGATCCGGGTCGAGGATCGGATCCTGATCTTCGACGCCGG
The DNA here is from genome assembly GCA_016935365.1 of Deltaproteobacteria bacterium. GTDB lineage: Bacteria > Myxococcota > B64-G9 > B64-G9 > B64-G9 > JAFGRB01. The sequence goes on along the minus strand of JAFGRB010000222.1, from coordinate 17,048 downwards.
ATCCGGCATTCGCCCCCTTGGGATGAGGCTGTTGAAGGAGCCCGGTCCGATCCAGGCCTCGATCTTCTTCACCCACTACCACTGGGACCACATCCACGGCTTCCCTTTCTTCGCGCCTGCGTATGCTCCCGGAAACCAGTTCGTCATCCACGGTGAGCCCCGGGGGACCCGCAACGTCAAGGACATCCTCTCGGGCCAGATGGCCATGCCCTACTTTCCGGTCCCCCTCGACGAGATGCGCGCCCGGTTCTCCTTCCGCGACGTGGGCCCTGGCAGCAGCCAGCGCATCGGGCCCGCACGGGTGCGGATCGAGGCGCTCAACCATCCGGGTCGGGCCCAATCCTATCGGGTCGAGTACGCCGGCAAGGCCATCGTCTACGCTTCCGACACGGAGCATGGCGCCAAGCTGGACGAGCGTCTGGTCCGCCACGCGCAAGGGGCCGATATCCTCGTCTACGACGCGACATACACCCCCCGCGAGTACCGCAACGGCAAGCAGACCTGGGGCCACTCGACCTGGGAGGAGGGGGTCAAGGTGGCCCGGGCCGCCGGGGTTCGCAAGCTCTTGCTCTTCCACCACGAGCCATCGAGGGACGACCGGGCGCTGGAGGCCATCGAGCGCCGGGCCCAGGGCGAGTTCCGAGCCTGCCAGGCCGCCCGGGAGGGCAAGCTCTATACGCTCTGAGGCGCCCCTCGGAGCCCCGTCTCACGATTCGGCAATGCGAAGGTCGCTCAGAAGGAGATGGCCGAGATCTGGCCATCCACGTCGCAGTTCTTTTCGAAGTCCTCGTTGTTGATGTAGTGGGCCTTCAGGCGCGCGCTCATCTCGTACTTGGTCGGGAGGGGCACGCTGCTGCCTCCGTCCGCGACCCCTCCGTCGGCGGGCAGCTCCGTGCTCTGGGCCTCGAATCTGCCGCGCAGCTCGTAGCGCACGTGCATCTCGGTGAACTCCTTCTCCATGACCATCCCGGAGAAGCTCGCTCCATTGTCGGCCTTGCAGAGAGAGACCGGCAGCTCGACCACGAGCTCGTCGGTCCGAATGATGACCCTGGGGCCGGTCTCTTCGCACTCGACGTAGAGGTCGAACACACCGTCGGTGATGGCGGGCAGCGACAGGTGGGGAGACTCGTAGGCCGAGCCGCCGCATGTGTCTGTGGTCGTATGGAGTTCGGCCAGGTAGCTGTCCTGGAGAGCGGAGCAGTCGTCGAACACCTCGCATTTCTCATTGTCGCAGGCGCCGAAGTGGAAAGCGACCAGGCACAAGAGCAGACAAGCCATTCCGTGGGCCAAGACACGCATGTTCTATCCTCCTGCTTCGATCCCTGACGAGCATAAGGGTCTGGTGCGGGCTTGTCAATGTGCAGGCTGTACCGATCGGCGTGTCGCGCCAGGTCGTTGATCCGGCATTCCGGGCGTGTATACTAAACAGGGCGCATGGTCGAAAAGACCAAAACATCCGTCGAAGAAGCGAACCGGCGAGCGGAGCGCGCGCGCGCGAGCACCAAGCTCGTCCACCTGGATCCGATCCAGCGCTATCTCAACGAGGTGGGCCAGTTCGATCTGCTCACCCCGGAGGAGGAGCACGAGTTGGCGGTCCGCTATCGACAGACCCAGGACGCCCAGTATGCATACCGGCTGGTGACGGCCAATCTGCGCCTGGTGGTCAAGATCGCACTGGAGCACCGCCGCTACTACCAGAACCTGCTGGACTTGATCCAGGAGGGCAACATCGGGCTGATGCAAGCCGTCAAGCGCTTCGATCCTTACAGACAGGTGCGCTTGCCGACCTACGCCCAGTTCTGGATCCGGGCCTACATCCTGAAGTTCATTCTCGAGAACTTCAGCTTGGTCAAGATCGGGACCACCCAGGCCCAGCGCAAGCTCTTCTTCCGCCTGCGGAAGGAGCAGTACAACCTGCTCCGCGACGGATTCGCTCCCGACGACACGAAGCTGCTGGCGGAGCGTATCGATGTATCTGAAAAAGACGTCATCGAGATGGACAAACGGCTGAGCGGGGAGGCCTCTCTGGACGCCGCCCACCCGGCCACGGGCCAGACGATGCTCGAGACGCTGCCCAGTGGAAGCACCACACCCGAGGACGACGTGGCGCGCGCGGAGCTCCGCACCAAGATCCGCCAGAGCATGGAGGCCTTTCGGGAGACACTGGACGATCGCGAGCAGGCCATCTGGGATGCGCGCATCGCGGCCGACAGACCGAGCACCTTTCAGGAGATCGGCGAGGAGCACGGCATCACGCGCCAGAGGGTCCAGCAGGTCGAGAGGCGCTTGAAGCAGCGCTTCCGCGAGTTTTTGGATCGGGAGACGCCCGAGCCGGACGGACGCATCGGTTGAGGGCAGGGGGCAGATGACCGAGCCGAGGATGCCAGCAGCCGTCCAGAGCCAGTGCGCGCACTGCGCTGGGACGATCGTCCACCTGGACGGCGAGACCGTCCTGTTTTGCAGCAGCTGCGGCTGGGTGAGCGCGGGCGTGAAGCGCGAGCCGTTGTCGGACTTCTCTGCTCTCGCAGTGCGGGTCGACGAGACCGCGGCCCAGGCTGCAGCCCGCAAGTGGATGTCGAAGGGATTCTGGAAGGCGGCCGATCTGGCCGACAAGGCCGAGTTCGAGCGTATCGAGGGTCTGGCCCTGCCCTTCTGGAGCGTCGAGGTCGAGGCGCGTACGTTCTGGTCCGGTATGCATGCGCGCACCCGCACCCTGCAGGAGGGGGAGACCCGAAAGACCGTCTCCTACCTGGAGCCGACCAGCGGCGAGCTCTCCGAGCATTACCGCTGGACGCTCTACGCCCGGAAGGATCCCGCCGAGATCCTGGGCCTGCAGGCTCTGGAGTCGGGCAGCCGCAACATCCAGGCGGACTGGGGCGCCTTCAAGCTCGGCCTGGGGACCGGCTCCAGCGTCACCGCGCGTCGGGATCTGCTCGAGGGGGCCGATCCGTTCTCGGCCCAGAACGTTCTCGGCATGCGCATGGTCCACGGACAGATCGACGCAGAGCAAGCACAGCACCAGGCGCTCGAAGCCATCCGCCAGATGCACCGCGAGAGGGCGGCCGAGGGGATGGAGCGCCTGACCGCTTGCGATACGACAGCCGAGATCCTCGGCGTGCGGCTGGTCTACTTGCCGATCTGGCAGCTCGCGTATCGCTACAAGGGCCGACCCTATCACCTGCTCATCGATGCCCATACGGACGAGATCGTCTCGGCCTCCCACCCGGTGGGCAAGTGGGACAAGGTGTCCATCACTGCCGCCCTGACCGGCATCCTGACCATCGTGTTCGGCCTCTCGGCCTGGCTGCTGGGAGAGCCTGCCCTGTGGCTGGGTGCCTATGGTTCGCTGGGCTTGCTGGCGCTGCACGCTCTGTGGACCGCGCTGTTCTCGCACGGTTGATGGCATGGCGTGACCATGATTCGAGCTTGTTCGCGAATCATGTGCTAGCTGAAGATGTCCTCGATGTCGACCGAGCGCACCAGCAAGGTGGTGGGAAGATCTTGCATGAAGGAGGTCATGCGGCCCATGAACTCGCGCTCCCGGCCCGGCTCGGGGAAGCGCAGGCCGAGCACGACCAGGTCTGCCGCGGCGCTTTCGCGGCGGATGACCTCCTGGATGGATGCGCCGTCTTCACAGGGGGGCAGAATGCAGGGCATCGCGCGAATGCGGGCATCTTCGAGCATGTGAGCCAGCTCCCGCTCGCTGCGGCGCAGATCCCCTTGCTCGGTGGCGACCTGCAGCAGGCGGACCTTGCATCCCCGCCATTCGTCGGACAGGCTCACCATGTGGGCCAGCAGGACCATCAGGCTTCCGTTGTGCTCCAGCCCACCCCACCAGACGTCGATCTGCCTCCGCCGGCCGAATCCGCGCTGCTCGTCGTGCTTGAGAAGGATGACGCTGGTTTTCAGGTGGACGAAGTCTCGCACCAGCGAGGCGAAGACCTCGGCCTTGGTCTCGGAGTCGCTCCAGCCGAACAGGGCCAGGTTGGATCGCAGCGCTCCGATGCCGTGGGACTGGGCCACCACCCGCGCGCCCTCGTAGAAGTCCTCCACCGCCACGGCCTTGGCGAAAGCGGTCAGCTCGCGTCCCTCCAGGTAGACATCCAGCTTCTCCTGGATCTGGCGCGCGCTGCCGTCGGCCAGCTGCGCGTGCACATCGCCGGGCAGCAAGGTCATGATGGTCGTCAAGCCCTTCTCCTGCCCCAGCCAGCCGGCCAGCTCCAGCAGGTGGGCGTGGCTGGCCGTTCCGGCGGAAAAGACCATCAGGTTGGGCTTCCAGTTGCGGGGATGGCTGCCGGATTGCTCGAGCTTGAGCAGACAGAAGCGCAGGGCGGCAAACCAGATCCCGGAGCGCAGATCTCCCCAGGTGCCGCTGATGCTGCGCCGCTTGAGCACGGCGTAGATGACGGCCACGATGGCCAGGGCGATGACCGTGGCCTGGGCGTTGATGAGGAACATGACCCAGAAGCAGCCAGCCGCGCCCAGGAGCGAGACGGCCCAGTGCACCCGGAAGCGAGGCCGGAAGGAGGGGTTGCCCACCACCCGCTCCATGCCGGCCACGAGATTGGTCACCCCGTAGGTGGTCAGGAAGAACATGGTGATGACCGGGGCCAGCATGTCCAGATCGACCAGCAGGATGCTCGCCTCGGCGATCAGGAACGTGGCCAGGGTGGCTGTCCGGGGCTCGTTGGCCGGGCCGGTGCCCCGCCCCAGGAAGGCCGGCAGGACCCCGTCGGCGGCCAGCGCCTGCATCGTGCGCGGCGCGGCCACCAGGCTGCCCAGGGCGCTCGAGAGGGTGGCTGCCCAGATGCCGATGTAGATCAGGAAGCCCAGGCTGGCGATGGTCTCGATGATCATGTTGTCGGAGCGCAGCTGCTCGAGGTCGGCGTTGTGGCAGAACCAGTAGACCTGGAACAAGTAGATCGCGAAGGTGACACCGACCGCGGCCAGCGTGCCGCGGGGGATGTTCTTTTTGGGCTCCTTGAGATCGCCCGACATGGATAGCCCCGCCATGATCCCGGTCACGGCCGGGAAGTAGATGGCAAAGACGCTCCAGAAGTCATGTCCCTCGGCGTAGGTGCCGAAGCTCATGAGCTCGTGCTCCGTCTCGGACGAGCCGGTGAAGAACGACAGCAGCGCCAGGCCGAGCAGGCCGAGAATGATGTACTGCGCCTTGAGCGCCACGTCGGCACCCTTGTAGGCCAGCACCAACAGGCCGACGCACACGATGGCGGACACGATGCGCTCGGGAAGGAAGGGCATCAGGGCCACGAGCGACTCGGTGAAGCCCATGATGTACAGCGCCACCGACAGTGCCTGGGAGAAGTACAACGGCAGCCCGATGCTGCCTCCGATCTCCAGGCCCAGCGAGCGGGAGACCAGATAGTAGGCCCCGCCCGCCTTGACGTGCATGTTCGTCGCGATGGCCGACAGCGACAGCGCCGTGGCCACGCTGATGCTGTTGGCCAGGCAGACCAGCAGCAGCCCGCCCACGAAGCCGGTGTTGCCCACCATCCATCCGGCCCGCAGGAAGAAGATCACCCCGATGATGGTGAGGAAGTTGGGGACGAAGACCCCACCGAAGGTCCCGAAGCGCTTCAGGTGTTCGGACACGCGGGCTCCCGTCAGCAGGGAAATCCAGCTCGGGCGGAGTATACCCCAGAAGAGGCTGGGGCCCAAAAGGCGCCGTGGACCCATTGGTCAGCGTTGACACGCAAGGGGCCGCTCACTAGACCTAAAACAAGCGCGGCTTTCCAAGCCGCGTTTGTTTTCAGGGCTAGCCGCCCGAAGGGCCCCAAAACAAGTGCAATGCACTTGTTTTGGGACTAGAGTTGGCGCGTCTTGCGGCCGCTGCAGATCGGAGCAGCGCGGGATCGGGGCGAAGGAGTTCCGTTGAGCAAGTGGATCGCCAAGATCGCCGGGGTTCAACCGGGCGAGAGTCGCCGTACCCTGGTGGCCACGCTGTTCTACTTCTTTTTCGTGGCCCACGTCGTGATGGTCAAGAGCGCGTCCAACGCCCTCTTCCTCTCCCGGCACAACCCCCGTCACCTTCCCTACCTCTACATCACCGTGGCGCTGCTCGTGGCCATCGTGGTCGTCTTCGCCTCCAAGAGCCTGGCCGATCCGCGGCAGCGGCGCTTGCGCCTGGTGAGCCTGGCCTCGGTGGCGGTCGTGCTGGTCCTGTGCTGGTTGGTGCTGCTCTGGGATCTGTTCCCGATAAGCCCGTTCGTCTATCTCTTTGGCGAGGTGGCGGCCACCGCGCTGAACATCCAGTTCTGGTCGGTGGCGGGAGACATCTTCGATCCCCAGGAGGGCAAGCGCGTCTTCGGGATTCTCGCCGGCGGCGGCATGACCGGGTCTATCTTCGGCGGGCTCGTGGTCCACGGCGGCGGCATGGCCATCGGCACCATACACCTGCTGCCGACGGCCGCCCTGGCGCTGGGGCTTTGCCTTCTGTGCGCACATGCGTTGACCAAGCACCACGGACGGGCAGACGACCTGGACGATCCGGCGAGTCCCTCCTTGCGCCGCGGCTTCGGATACGTGGTGCGAAACAGCTACCCGAGGACCTTCGCGGCCTTGATGCTGCTCGGGATGGTGCTGACTTCTTTCGTGGATTATTTCTTCCGCACCTCGGCGCAGGCGGCCTTCCCGTCAGAGGACCAGCTGGCCGTGCTCTTCGGCGACCTCAACTTCTACATCGGCGTGCTCTCGGTCTCCTTCCTCTTCCTGGCGTCCAACCGCTTCCTGCGCCGGTTCGGCATCTTTCCGTACCTGCTGATCGTGCCCGCCGGCATGGTGGCCGCATCTGTCGCGGCCATTTTCTTCCCGGTCTTTCTTGCGGTCTATGCGCTCAAGATCATCGAGAGCTCGGGCAGCCTGTCCATCAACCAGGCCGGCCTGCAACTGCTCTACAACCCGGTCCCGACAGCGCTCCGTGCTCCGACGAGGGGCGTGGTCGACGGCCTGGCGCGCAAGTTCGGTTACGCCGTGGGCGGCGGCCTGCTCTTGCTGCTGGTTCCGGTCATCGGGCTGCAGGCCCGGCCCTGGATCGTGCTGGGCATGGTGGCGCTGTACGTGCTCTTGCTGCTCCGCTTGCGGGTACTGTACGTCCGCGCCCTGGACGAGAAGCTCAGAGTCGGCGCGCGCAGGCCGGTCCGGCTCCGGCTCGAGGACGCCCAGACGCGACGGGCCTTGCTGCGCGTACTGGATTCGGGTAACGAGGAGCTGGTCCTGACCGCCTTGCGGCTGCTGGCGGGGGAGTCGAAAGCGGATCTCCGCACACCGCTCAAGCGGCTGATCGTCCACGCCAGCGAGCGGATCCGGATCGCGGCCATCGAGGCCATCGCGCGCCGGGGTTACAAGGAGTTCCTCTTCGATCTACTCGGCATCATCAACGACGGTTCGCGGCGCAGTCGAGTGGCGGCCATCCGTGCGGTGGTGGAGCTCGATCCAGATCGGGCGGTCGGCGCGCTCTCGCCCTATCTGCGGGCCGAGGATCCCGGGCTGGTGGCCGCGTCGATCGAGGCCATGATTCAGCTTCGCGGCTACAGGTCCGGCAACGCGGCCGTCCCGATCCTGGAATCGATGCTCGACGCAGCCAGTGACGACAGCCCGGCCCGGCGAAGGGAGGTGGCCAAGCTGCTGGGGCGCCTGGGCGAGGGACGCTATGCGGGCCACCTGGTGACCTATCTGGCCGATCCGGAGCCCTCGGTGCGCAGGCTGGCCGCGGCGAGCTGCAAGCGGGTCTACCGGGAGAGCTTCGTGCCGCGGCTGCTGAAGCTGCTCAGCGATCGGGAGACCCGGCAAGAGGCGCGCGCCGCGCTGGCGGCTTATGGCGATCGCGTCGTCGGTGTGCTGGAGTCCTGGCTCAACGACCGCGAGCGGCCGCTGAGAGTCCGCCTCCGCTTGCCGCGCATCCTGCGCATGATCGGCACCCAGCGGGCCGGCGAGGCGCTGCTGTTCTCTAACCCGCAGGACGATGCGGCGCTGCGCTACCGGATCGCGCTCGCGGTCTCGGGCATCCGTCTCCAGCACCAGGATATCGTCTTCGATCGGAAACGGGCGATGGAAGCCGTCGAGCGGAGAGTCGAGTCATATCGATACTACGCAGGGCTCTACGGGACGCTTGCCGGCCATCTGCCAAATCGCTCGCTCGTGCTCAAGCTGCTCCGGGAGCGGCTGCAACAGAATGTCGAGACGGCTTTTCGGGTCCTGGGCCTCGTCTACGGTCATCGGACGCTGATGTCGATCCACCACCGCTTCAGCAGCGCGGTCCGCGAGAGCGTCAGCGATGCAATCGAGCTGCTGGACAACGTCGTGGGCCGCGAGAGCCGCGAGCGCCTGCTGCCGATCCTGGAGCGCCACAAGGATCTGATCCGGACTCGACCGCGCAAGCCCGAGGACGTCTCGCTCGAAGCCATCCGCGCAGAGATGGAGGAGCTCAGCGGCTCGCGCGATCTCTTGCTGCGCTCTGCCGCCATCCACACCCGCTGCAGTCTGGGCGACGACTGCGCTCATCTGTTCCCGGAGATCTATCCCGGGGAGGCCACCATGGACGTGATGGAGAAAGTCCTGTTCTTGGAGTCGGTCGACATCTTCCGGCAGAACAACCTCGACGACTTGGCCGCCCTGGCCGCGATCGCGAGAGAGCGGGCATTCGAGTCCGGAGAGTCCATCCTGACGGAGGGCGAGCCGGGCGATGCGCTCTACATCATCACCGAGGGCGAGGTGCACATCGTCCGCGGGCAGCGCAGGCTGCTGACCCTGGGCGCGAGGGGCAGCCTGGGTGGCGTGTCCCTGCTCGACCAGAAGCCCCACGCCGCCAGCGCGGTTTGCGCCACGGACTGCAGGACGCTGGTGATCGACCGGATCGAATTCATGGACCTCGTCTCCGACCGGGTCGAGCTGCTGCACGGCATCTTCCTGGCGCTGACCGATCGGCTGCGAGCCCTGCTGGCGGTGACCGATGGGGGCGGGCTGGCCGACAGCGATCAATACACCGACGGCCCGACGAACCCGGTCTGAGCGGGCCGGGGCGAGCTGGCTACAGCTTGCGCAGCGTGGACTTGATCGGGGCCGTGTGGTGCTGGGCGGAGAGCTGGACAGGGATGATGGTGCGCTCATAGCCGCTCTTTTCCAGGCGCACCGTGAGCTCCTCGCCGAGGGGCAGGTCGTCGACCGTGGCCGGGGTGCGGCCGCGCTCCTTTCCGTTGACGAAAACCAGCGCGCCGGGCGGATCCGACTCGACGTGCAGCGTGCCGCGGGTGACGGCATCGGGCGCGGGAGCGGGCCCCGGCCGGGGCTCGGGATCCTGCATCAAGAGGGAGTAGGCGATGAAGCAGCCGACGACGACAAGCAGCGCGAGCAGGACGATGATGGCAATCCCGACCCAGTTTGAGCCGCTGGGCGCGACGGGTTGCGGGCGGGTGACCGGCGTGCTGTGAACCGGACCCGGGACCGGATGGGGCATGGGCCGCGAATTGGGCGAGGCCACCGGGTGCGGAGGTGGGGTGCGCGTCGGGTAGGCGGGGCGAACTGGGCTTTTCACCTCGACCGGCTCGCTGTCCTCGTAGGGCACCCAGGCGACGAAGTCCTCCTTGTCAGGCTTGTCCTCGTCCTCGGCCTTGCGCCGCTCTGCCTCGAGCGTCTCGCGGATCTCGTTGTACTCGTCCGGGAAGAGCTTGCGCATGAACTCGGCCAGGTGTGGGGTGCCGACGTTCCAGCCGCTGCGGTTCAGGTAGCCCTCGAGCGCCTGGGCCATCTCGTGGGCGCTCTGGAAGCGATCCGCAGCTCGCTTGGCGAGCGCCTTGAGGATGATGGCTTCCAGATCCGGCGGCATGTCGCCGCGCAGCTCGCGCGGCTTGGGCACCGGTTTGCGCAGGATGGCCTCCATGGTCAGGAGCTCGGACTTTTCCCGGTAGAGGCTCGCGCCGGTGCAGACCTCCCACAGGACGATGCCCAGGGCGAAGATGTCGGAGCGGGGATCGATGGGCATGCCGCGGATCTGCTCCGGCGACATGTAGGAGAACTTGCCCTTGAGCACGCCCTCTTCTTCTTCCTTGTGGGTGACCTTGGCCTTGGCGATGCCGAAGTCGATCACCTTGGCCATGCCGTCGAAGGTCAGCAGGATGTTGTGGGGGCTGATGTCGCGGTGGACGATGCCCAGGGGATGGCCGTTGTCATCCACCTTGGTGTGGGCGTAGTAGAGGCCCTCGGCTGCCTGGCTGACGATCTTGGCCGCGTAGGGCAAGGGCAGCAGCTTGCCGCTCTTGCGCGTCTTGCGGGAGATCTGCTGCAGGTCCGCCCCGTGGGCGAACTCCATGGAGATGAAGTACTGGCCGTTCACCTCGCCGAGGTCCAGGATCTGGGCGATGTTGGAGTGGTTGAGGCAGACCACCAGCCGGGCCTCGTTGAGGAACATTTCGATGAAGTCGCGGTTGGAAGCGAACTGGGGCAGGATGACCTTCATGGCCACCGGCTTGGTGAAGCCACCGACTCCCGCCTTGCGAGCCAGGTAGACGACCGCCATGCCGCCGGCCGCCAGCCGCTTGATGATGACGTAGTCGCCGAAGCGATCGCCAGATTCCACGCGACCTCCCCGCAGCGCTCCAAGAGGCTACGCTAGCATCTCCCCGCAGGGCAATCAACTTTCTGGTCTGCGAGCACGCGCAGCTCGTCCTGGATGCCGGAATTAAGGTATGATGGTTACCTCATGGCGAGGAAGTCCATCATCGAGAGCCTGCTCGGGCTCTGTCTCGCTGGCTGGCTGCTGGCTGCGGGATGCGGGTACGAGATCGACACGACCAGACATCCGGCCGCGCGGGGGAGTTTCGGAGAGGAGCTTCACCTCATTCTCGCTCGGGACCTGGACCGCGATCAGCCCGACAAGGGCCGGGCCTTCGGCGCCGAGCGCGAGCGATTCGTACGCGCGGTCGATCGACTGATGCCCGAGGAGCTGCTGGACGACCTCCAGGCGTGGCTGGAGCAGAGCCTGCCGCTTTACGACACCGGCCGCATGCAGGCTGTGCTGCGGCCCGCGGCCTGCAAGCTGGAAGCTGAGCTGGCGCAAGACCGCGAGCTGCTCGCGGCCCTGGAGTACATGCGGCGGCCGCACGCGGACTGCGACGACGCGATCCTGCTGCCCGTGCTGCAGCGCATCCTGCAGCGCGAGGACACGGACGAGCTGCTCGACTCGCTCGGCGGGCTCTTTCTGGCCCACGACGGCCTGGGCGCGGGGCAGGAGCCGGACCCGGGCGAGGACGATACCTTCGCCGTGGTCCTGGGAGACCTGTCCGTCAGCCTCGCCGCCAGCCAGATCGAGCTGCCCGATCCGCAGAGCACCGCCGCGCTGCTCGCCGACTGGCTGCTCGAGGAGGATCCCCGCCTGGCCCCGGAGGGCGAGCAGCCCGAGTGGATCTCGCTTCTCGATCCGCGCGGCCGGGCGCGGGTGGCGCCGGATCCCTCCAGTGGAGAGATCCCGGAGCCGTTCGCAGATCTCGACAGCGACGGCCTGGCGGACATCGATCCGCTCCGGGGGGACTTCGTCGACGCACAGGGCGAGCCCATCGATGCGCCGTCTCCCTGCGGGCCGGAGGGCCGCACGGTCTACCTCCAGCGCGACCTGGTGCGCAGCCGGCTCGCCGCGCTGCTGGACCAGCTCGAGCCCCTGGTGGCCGACGGCCTCCTGTGGGAGCTGCCGACCGCCGCGCGTGCGCTGCTCGGCCCCCTGGCCCCGTTGGCCGATGAGGATGGCCTGTATACGGGTTACGCGACCGACGACGCCGCGCTCTTCGCGCTCGCGCACGCGCTGCTGGCCATCGCCGACTACGATCGCTTGCCCCAGTTGCTCGACGCGGTCGTGGTCTTGCTGGAGCAGCGCGAGGCCTTTGTCGCCCGGCTGCTTCACGAGCTGGACAAGGCGGGCGAGGTGACCGATCTCTACCCCCAGACGCTCGAGGATCACAACCGGCTCGTCGACGACTTGGTGCCCCACCTGCAGGAGTTTGCAGAACGCGGCTACGTGCTGGACTTCTTCCGCTCCTTCGCCGATTCCCGCTGGCTCGGTCTGCAGGCCGGGCTGGCCGACATGATCCGCTACCGTTACGTGCAGCCGGCCAATTGCGGCCAGGCGGACTGCACGTCCGGCGGCTGCGGCTGTGACTACGAGGACTATGACGGCTCGGACGACAGGGCGGCCTACCTGCGGGACCAGCGGCCGACCGATTTCTCCTTGCCGGACAACACATATGCCAACCGCTCCAACCTCCAGCGTGGCCTGCACTTGATCCACGACGCGAACGGCGTGCGCCACAGCATGAGCGTGCTGGGCTGGGAGCCCTTTCCGATCGAGGACATGCTGGTCTTCTACATCGACTCGGCCGCCGGTGACGAGCAGGCTGGCCTGGTCGAGGTGGCCTGGTACGTCGAGGCCGCCGTGACCGAGTTCACGAGCTCCACGCCGCCCGCGGAGGAGGTCAGCCGCTTCATGGTCCACGACCACTCGGTGCTGGGCAATCCGCTGGGCGCCGAGGGCTTCGAGATCCGCAACTACAACGGCGAGGCGCTGCTGGCCTTCAAGCACTCGGGGGCGCTGGACAGCTTGCGGCCGGTCTACGCCGCGATAGCCCAGCGCGATCGCGAGCTCGCGCGCAGCGGCACCAAGGTGCTGGCCGAGCTCATGGCCGCCCTGCACCCACACTACTCCTGCAACCTGCCGCACGCCAGCCCTGCCTGCGCCCACATCCGCCCCCTCGAGCCCATGCTGCTCGAGGTCCTCGACAGCACGGATGCGCTCACGGCGCTCGTGGATCTGCTGCGCTCCGTCCAGGGTCTGCGGACGGCCCAGGGCGGCGCGGTCGACGAGGAGCTGGCGCGTTTCGTCCATTTCCTGCTCGAGCCCGATCCGGCTCTGCTCCGCCACGACGGCAGCGGCAGCGTGGCGGCCGCCGACGGCCTGACGCCGGTCTACCCGATCAGCCGCTTCTACCTGTTGCTCGATGCGCTGCGCTTCGCCGACGACGCCGTGCAGGCCGTGCCCGGGGCCGAGCAGGCCTTCGAGCGGGCCTGTGACCTGGTCTGGGACCAGCTGCTGCAGGTCGAGGGCTCGGGTGAGGACTGGCGCTTTACCAACCGGCGCGGGTTCCTGCTGGTGCTCGCTGCGCTGGACTTCCTGGCCGACCGGGCCCGGGTGCAGGTCCAGGCCGGGCAGCTCTCCGCGCGCCTGGCCGAGATCGAGGACGAGCTCGCGGCCGACGTCTCGGGCCGGGTGCTGCCGAGGCTGATCGAGGCCTGGGCGCTCGTGGCGGACGAGCCGGGCCTGCCCGCCAGGCTGGACGCGCTGTGTCTGGATCTGCTGGACCGCGACGAGGGCGAAAAGGCGCAGGAGCTCCGCCGGCTGGCGGGCTGGGGCCTGCAGTATGCGCTCGTGGATCGGATCACCGTACCGCTGGGCCACAGCCTGGCCCGCCACCTGGATCCGGAGGCGGATGGCTGGGATTTCGTGCCCGGGACGGGCTGCCTGTCCGTGCCGGCTTCCCGAGTGCCTCGGGCCAACCTGCGCTTCCTGTCCCGGGCGATCGCGCTCGTGCTCGATCTGGCCTCGCTGGACGGCAACGGGCGCGACGTGCTCGCCACGCTGCTCACCAACGCGGCCGCCGAGACAGAGCCGCTCGAAGGCGCCTGGACGCTCGACGACCTCATCGAGGTGCTCGCCGAGGTACACCGCTGCGAGCCGGGCGCTGGAGGCCTCTGCGACGCCGACGACGCGGCCTGCGTCCTCTCCGAGATCGCGGACTTCATGCTGGACGACGCGCGGGGCCTGGAGAGAGTCTACGTCATGATCGAGCGCCGGGACGGATACGAGCCGGGCTTCGTCCATCCGGGGCGTTGAGCCGCCGTTCAGAACCAGGCGTCGAAGCGCACCAGGACGCTGAATCCGAGCAGGTCGTAGCTCGATCGATACTGGCCGCCGCCGATGGTCACGGTGCCTTCCGGGTTGGATGGATTGACCTGGACGGCTTGGCTGGCCGCGACCGGGATGTCCCGGTCGAGCTGGAATACGTGCATGTAGCCCAGGTCGAGCTCGAAGGCGTTCCACAGCGCGCCCGCGCCAGCGCACAGGGCCCACTTGTCGGCATCGGGGCTGGCCACGGTGTAGTAGGCGTCGGGCACCGCGCCCTTTTCGTAGTAGGTGCCGATGCGGATCACGAGCCAGTCGAGTGGCCGGTACGAGCCGCCCAGCCGCAGCGACCAGGTGTCCTCGTAGTGGCGCCCGAGGATCATGGGCAAGACCAGGTAGTCGCCGATGGTGGGTACGTTGCGGTAGTATGCCGGCTCATCGGTTTCGATCTCGATCGTGTCGAAGCATGACCAGCCCTCCCAGACGAAGGCCAGCTCGACGTCGAAGCGATCCCCGGGATCGCGGTAGCGCAGCCCCGCCCGCACGACCCACGGGAAGTCGAAGCGGGTGCTCACCGGGGGTTGCTCCGGATCCAGAGAGACGCCGTCGTAGTAGTAGTGATCCGGCAGACGGCTTCGCAGCGTGCCGTGGGCGTCGATCGAGAAACCGCTCATGAACGACAGGCCGAGCTCGATGCCGCGCAGCGCGGGCCACCAGGCACCGGGTGCGATCCACACGCCGGCGATGGCCGAGGGGATGAAATCATCCCGGGCCACGTACTGGACCAGGCCGTCCTGATCGGGCTGCTCCGGTCCGCCGAAGACGCCCGGGAAGCTCGAGGCGGCCTGGGTGTTGTTGATCATCAAGCTGATGAGCGCCAGGCCGGCACCGATGCGCATGCCTTCGACGGGCTGCCAGGCCGCGGCCGCCTCGAGGAAGTAACCCAAGTTGTCGGCCCGGACAAGCGCGTAGCGCTGGGCGCCACCTTCCGGGTAGCGGTTCAGTCCGGTGTACGGTCCGTAGGCGCCCAGGGCGAAGACGAAGTCGTCCAGCCCCAGGTCGCTCGAGACGGCGATGGAGGGATCGGGCAGCGGCGGCGCCGCATTGGCCACCGGCTCGTAGAAGGTGCCCAGCTCGGGCACGGGGTAGCGCTCGAAGTGCATCTGGTACCAGATCAGCGACATGTCCAGATGCAGGCGGGTGCCCTTCTGGCCGGCCAGCGCGGCCGGGTTGTACCACAGAGCCGAGCCGTCGTCGCAGCCGGCCACGAAGGCCCCGCCGCGCGACATGGCCCGCACGCCGCGATCCGGCAGGTAGTAGCCCGCGGCGCGCGACTTCGCGGGCGCGAGCAGAAGCAGCGCGATGCCGGCACAGGCGGGCAGCAGGCGGATTGCCGATCGGCGGCACATGGGCTTTGACAATCTAGCACAGGCCGACCTATGCTTTCCATCTCGGTATGCGGATCGGGCTCGGTGAGCACGAGGAGCGAGCGCATTGACGGAAGGACCGGAAAAATCGGTATCGGTGGTCTTCGAGGAGGCCTGCGGCTGGGACAAGGACGGGGAGGTGGTGCTGCGCTGCGGCGAGAAGTCGGGCCGCATCTTCTTCTCCGGCGGCCGGATCGCCTGGGCCCGGGTCTCGACGATCGAGCGCACGTTCACCGACTACGCGGCCCAGCACTCGAGCATCACCGAGGAGGAGGCCAGGGCGGTCTACGAGGAATGCGAGCGCAGCGGCAAGAACGTGGCCGAGACCATGGTCGAGTGGGGTCTTCTGGACGAGCCGACCGCCCGCCGCCTGCTGCTCGAGCACCTCTCCGAGTGCTTCTACGAGATCTTCTCCTGGCCGGGTGCCAAGGCGCTGTTCGTGCCCGAGCAGCGCATCTACCGGCCGGGGCTGACCTACGATTACGCCGAGATCATCCAGGTGGTCTACCTGCTGGACGAGAACGGAAAGCTCCCCCCGGAGGGGCTGGTCGCGCTCGATCAGGGGCAGGCGGTGGAGGCCAGCCCGCCGGAGCACGACGCACCGGAGAGCCCGAGGCGCTCGCGCGCAGGGCTGTGGGCCTTCGTGGTCGTGCTCGTGCTGGCCGCGGCTGGCTCCGGGCTGTGGTTCTATCGAGATGCGCTCTTCGGCGAGCCTCCGCCTCCTCCGCCCAAGGCGGAGCCCACCGGCACGGTCAAGCTGAGCTCGGATCCGGCCGGCGCGGCCATTTTCCTGGACGGCGTGCGCCAGGCCGGCGTCACGCCCACCCAGATCGAGGACGTCAAGCTCGGCCACCACGTCCTGCGCCTGACGGTCGAGGGCAGTCCGCCCTGGGAGAAGGACTTCGATCTCGACACCCCGGATCGGGCGCTGGTCTTCGTGGCCCGGTTCACCGCCCCGCCTGCGACCGACGGCGGCCCGGCTGACGGCGGGACCGCGGGCGGTGGTGAGGCGGACGGCGCGCAGGTGGCCGCCGAGGGGGGGGAGGCTGCCGAGCCCGCGGGCGTGTGCTACGGGGCATCGGGCGAGGGGACGGCGCTTCTCAAGGTGCACAGCTCGCCCAGCCGGGGCCAGATCTACCTGGACGGCGTGGAGACGAAGAAGCGCACGCCGTACACCTTCCGCAAGCTGGCTGCGGGCGTCGAGCACCTCGTCCTGATCGAGAAGCGCGGCCGGCTACCGGCGAGCGCCAAGCTGAAGCTCGCCGCAGGCGAGAAGAAGACCCTCAAGCTGCGCCTGGCCCGGAAAGGCAAGCGGCCCAAGGGGCGCGTCAGCGTGCGCATCGAGACCGAGCCCGCCGGCGCGAAGGTCACAGTGGACCGACGCCGCGTCAAGGGCACTACCCCGCTGGACGTCAAGCTCAAGGCTTCCCAGGCATCGACCGTCGAGATCAGCAAGCCCGGCCGCCGCAAGTGGCGGGCCAAAGTGAGGCCTGTCCCCGGCGAGCAACTCACCCTGAAGGTCAAGCTCAGGAAGCGCTGATGCGTAACTAACAGGGGGCTTTCGCAAAGCCCCCTCGATGCTGGATTTCAATTACAGCCTCTTCACCCCGAAGCGACCGCGTTTTGCATCAGGCTCTAGGCCTGAAACAAGCGCGTTGCGCTTGCTTCAGGCCTAATACCATCTCAGGGGGCTTTCGCAAAGCCCCCTCGCTGCTGGAAGT
>JAFGRB010000221.1 GCA_016935365.1 Deltaproteobacteria bacterium | reverse complement strand
CTTCCAGCAGCGAGGGGGCTTTGCGAAAGCCCCCTGAGATGGTATTAGGCCTGAAGCAAGCGCAACGCGCTTGTTTCAGGCCTAGTAGTCGGGACCGCTCTCGAGGTAGTCGGGATCCAGCTCGAGCGAGAGCGCGACCGGCGGCTCTTTCTCGAGGTAGGCGTAGCGGGCGAAGGTCGTGGTGACCGCCTTGGCGTAGCGCCGGGTCTCGGAGAAGGGGATGGACTCGACGAAGGCGTCGAGCTCGTGCTCGCCGTGCTCCCGGCACCAGCGCATCGCCGCGGGCGGGCCGCCGTTGTAGCTCGCGGCCACCAGGGGCCACTGGCGCTTGAACTTGACGGCCAGCGCCCCGATGTACCAGGCCGCGGTCCGGATGTTCGGCTCCGGGTCGAAGAGCATCTCGTCGTCGTAGTCGTCGATACCCAGCTCGGCCGCCACGCGCACGGCCGTGGGCGGGATCATCTGCATGAGACCGCGGGCGTCGGCCACCGAGAGCGCCGTGGGATCGAAGCCGCTCTCGGTGCGCATGATCGCCTGGAGGAAGAGCGCCAGAGAACGATCGGCGCCGGCGTGGCGCTCGAGCCGCTCCCGCTCGCAGGCCGGATAGGCGTGATCCCAGACGCTGCGGGCCTCCGGGCCCTCGGGCAGCGAGCGCAGTGCGGCCAGATCCTTGCGGAGGGTGAGCAGCCAGGGGCGGTGGAAGTTCTCCGCCTGCCGGTAGGCGTCGAGCAGCGCAAGGCGATCGGCTCGCGCGGGGTGGCGCTGCAGGAATGCGCGCTCGCGCTGCCGGAGCACGGCGCTGGCGAGTCCGGGCAGACCGGCCTGGTCGAGCTCTGAAGCGCGCTGCAGCAGCGGGTCTGCGACGACGGGCGCATCGGGCGGCCCGGGTGGAGGGGGCGGCTGCGGCGGGGCCTTGGGGCCGAGCCGGGCCCTGGCGAGCAGGGCGTACCAGGTCAGCGGATGGCGCTCGATGCATCGACGCCACGCAGCCTGCGCAGCACGCCCGTCCTTCTGCCGCGCCATGGCCAGGCCGGTCCAGTACAGCGCCCGGCCGCCCAGGCGCCAGTCCGGGTGGTCGAGCTGGGCGCGAAGCAGCTCTGCTCCGGCCTTCCAGCGCTGGCTGCGGAGCTCGCACCAGGCCGCGAACCAGCGGGCTTCCCGGGCCCAGGAGCTCCGGGGCTCACTCTGCCAGGCCGAGGCGAACAGCCGCTTGGCCCGCTCGCAGTCTCCCCGGTTCTGGGCGAGCCAGCCCGCATAGAACAAGGCCCGGCTCGCGAGCTTCGCGCCGGGGTGACGCTCGACCATGGCCCGGTGGGAGGCGATGGCCTCGTCGTCTCGATCCGCCCGGCCCAGCGCGCGGGAGCCCCAGAACCAGGCCTCCTGTGCCTGGACCGCTCCCGGGGCGTGGTCCCGGGCGGCCAGCAGCAGACGGCTCGCCTCGCCGTAGCGGCCGCGCATGTCGAAGAGGATGCGGCCCGCCCGGTAGGCGAGCGCGAATCGCCCGGCGTCGTGTCCGGGATCGGGCAGGCCGTCGAGCAGGTCCAGGGCCTCGCTCCAGCGCCGGGCCTGGTGCAGGGCGGCGGCCAGCTCGATGCCCTGGCGGAAGTCGAGCCGCGGCACGAGTGCGGCGGCGGCCAGCGGGTGCTGCGCGTGCTCCAGTCGGAGCTTCAGCCACAGCTCGCCGCCGGCCGGCCCCGCCTGCACGGCGCGCCGGTACAGGCCCACGGCACCGTCGCAGCGCGGATCGGCTCCGGCCTCCGCTTCCGCATAGCGCCCGGCAGCGGCGCTTCTCTCGCCCGTCTCCCAGAGGCAGTCGGCTGCGCGGAATGCGGCCAGGCCTGCCCAGGGGCTCTGCGGGTACTGCCTTCGCAGGCGGTCGAAGCGCTCCAGGGCCTGGGCCGGGCGCCGGGCGTAGAAGAGGCACTGGGCCTCGAGCAGCAGTGCCGCGTCCGGGTTGAGCAGCCCGGACCGGTCGATCGTGCCAGCCGTCTGCGCGCAGTCGTCGAAGCGCCCCTGGCGATAGGCCTCGGCCGCGACGGCCAGGTCCTCGACGCCGCGCGCGTGCGAGCGGGCGCTGGCGGGCAGCGCGAGGCAGCACAGGATCGCGAGACTGCGACGCATGGGGGCACTCTAGCAGCACGGCGCTCGGCGTTGCAATCGCACTGCGACTATGGTCTGAATGTGGCTGCCCGGAGGTCTCCCGATGCTTCGCCATCGCGTGGGAGTCAAGACGCTGTCCGGTTATCTGGTCGTCGACGCGGATCAGGAGGGCTTCTTTCCGGAACCAGAAGACGGCGAGATCGAGATCCGCATTCACTTCGACGAGGGCCAGCAGTTGCGCGCGCGCCTCTTTCGCTCGGCCGGACGCCGGCGCAGGCTCAAGCTGGCGTACACCGGGGAGGCGGGCGCCGGATTTCGAGCATGGCTGAAGAGGTCCTTTCCGGCGCGCAAGGGCCGGGGCCCGCGCGGGGTGCTGGTGCTCAAGCGGCGCTCGGCCCGCAGCTGCGTCGCCAGCGCCGAGTCGGTCAGCCAGGCGTCGGTCGAGCTGCTGTGGCCGCTGGGCCGCCGCTACTTCGAGGGCGCCCGTCCGCTGTGCGTGCTGCATCCGGCCATGCAGGATCTCGAGGCGGGCCTGCGGGAGCTGGCCCTGCCGGATCGCGCCAGCGTTCGGGAGCTGGGCCGTGCTCTGTCCGCGCGCCTGCGCGAGCTCGGCTGGCAGGAGACCGAGTCGGTGGGCGGGGGGCTCGCCCTGCAGGCCGGGCTGCGCCGCAGCCAGGCTCAGCTCCACCCGGTCCTGCAGACCGGTGATCTCTACCCGGCCCTGCTCGCCCTGGCGATCGGCTTCGAGCTGCGCGCGATCGATCTCGGCGTGCTGCTGGTCGCGGACGGCAAGCTGTCCGCGAGGCTGCAGCGAGAGGCGCACGCGCCGGCCTCCTCGGTGGAGCGGGCGCTCCGGGAGATGAAGGACCTTGCCTTCCTGCTCCGGGGGCCGATCTGCCTGATCGGCCTGAGCGCGCGCAGCGAGCTGCGCTAGTCCTGAAACAAGCGCGTTGCGCTTGCTTCAGGCCTAATACCATCTCAGGGGGCTTTCACAAAGCCCCCTCGCTGCTGGAAGT